>JAVVFB010000080.1:4287-12918 GCA_032251095.1 Roseovarius sp.
GGCGAGGAGCGAAAGGGGCGAAGATGTTTGAGCGGATCTTGATGGCGAACCGGGGCGAGATTGCCTGTCGGGTGATGCGGACGGCGCAGGCGATGGGGGTTGAGGTGGTGGCGGTCTATTCCGACGCCGACCGGGACGCGCGCCATGTGGCGATGGCCGACAGGGCGGTGCATATCGGCGGATCGGCACCGGCCGAGAGTTACCTGCGTGGCGATGTGATCATCCGGGCGGCGCTTGAGAGTGGGGCGCAGGCGATCCATCCCGGCTATGGCTTTTTGTCCGAAAATCCCGAATTTGTGGATGCGGTCGAGGCGGCGGGGCTTGTCTTTATCGGGCCTTCGGCGGATGCCATTCGCGCCATGGGCCTCAAGGATGCGGCCAAGGTCTTGATGGAAGAGGCCGGGGTGCCCGTCGTGCCGGGCTATCACGGCAAGAACCAGGACCCCGAGCATCTGAACGGGGCGGCGGATGCGATTGGCTATCCTGTCCTGATCAAGGCGGTGGCGGGCGGTGGCGGCAAGGGCATGCGTCTTGTCGAGCGGGCAGAGGCGTTTGCGCAAGCGCTTGAGAGTGCCAGGAGCGAGGCGAAAACCGCCTTTGGCAATGAGGCGGTGTTGATCGAGAAATACATCCAGAAGCCGCGCCACATCGAGGTGCAGGTGTTTGGTGACGGCCAAAGCGCCGTGCATCTTTTCGAGCGCGATTGTTCCTTGCAGCGCCGTCATCAGAAGGTGATCGAAGAGGCCCCGGCGCCGGGCATGACAGAAGAGATGCGCGCCGCCATGGGCCAGGCCGCCGTGCGCGCCGCCGAGGCGATCGGATACAAGGGCGCGGGCACGGTGGAATTCATCGTCGATGGCAGCCGGGGGCTGCGCCCTGATGGGTTTTGGTTCATGGAAATGAACACCCGCCTTCAGGTCGAGCATCCGGTGACCGAGGCGATCACCGGCGTTGATCTGGTGGAATGGCAGTTGCGCGTCGCCGCGGGCGAGCCTTTGCCCAAGCAACAGGGCGATCTGGAGATTTCCGGCCATGCCTTTGAGGCGCGGCTTTATGCAGAGGATGTGCCGAAGGGGTTCTTGCCCGCGACCGGGCGTCTGGCGCATCTTCGCTTTCCTGAAGGGGTGCGCGCCGATAGCGGGGTGCGCGCGGGCGATGAGATCAGCCCGTTTTACGACCCGATGATCGCCAAGGTGATCACCGATGGCCCAACCCGCGCCATTGCCTTGCGCCGTCTGGCCGCCGCGCTTGAGGGCACCGAAGTGGCGGGCACGGTGACCAACCTTGCCTTTCTGGGGGCCTTGGCGCGCCATGAGGGGTTTGGCGCCGGCGATGTCGATACCGGATTGATTGCGCGCGACATTGACAGGCTTGTGGTGGCGCCAGAGCCGGGGCCGGAGGGAATCGCGCTGGCGGCATTGGCGGCCTGTGGGTTGTTGGACAAGTCGGGCCCTGAGACCGGGTTTGCCCTTTGGGCGCCGCTGGCGCGCGAGGTCGTGCTGCGCCGGGAAGAGGACGTGATCACGGTGCGGGTTCATAGCCTCGGCGCCGGGGTGCATGATATCGAGGTCGCAGGCACACGGGTTGAGGCGCGCCGCGTCGGCGGTCTTTGGCGGCTTGACGGGCAGCCCGCGCCGCAGGTCGCCCTGCACGGCGCGCAGATCACGGTTTTCGCGCAGTTTGGGGTCAGCTTTGAGGTGATTGACCCGTTGGAGCGCGATAGCGCCGCGGGGGGCGATACCGCCCTGATCGAGGCGCCGATGCCGGGATTGGTCAAGGCGGTGTTTGCCGTGTCCGGCCAGAGCGTGGCCAAGGGCGACCGGCTTGCGGTGCTCGAGGCGATGAAGATGGAGCATTCGCTTTTGGCCGCGCGCGACGGTGTGGTGGCCGAGGTTCTGGTCGCGGCGGGCGAGCAGGTCACGGCGGGCGCGGCGCTTGTGCGCCTTGAGGCCGAAGCGGAGGTGGCGGAGGCATGATCACGCTGCATCATGTGCCGCAAAGCCGGTCGATGCGGGTGTTGTGGCTGCTCTACGAGCTTGGAGTGGACTTTCGGGTGCAAGAGCATGCCTTTGACCGGTCGTTGCGCGCGCCTGAATTCCTGTCGCTCTCGCCCGCAGGCCGTGTTCCGGCGCTTGAGATCGACGGCGAGCGGATGTTTGAATCCGGCGCGATGATGGAATATCTCTGCGAGCGCTTTCCAGAGGCTGGCCTTGGCAGCGCGCCGGGGGATATGGACAGGATGGGCTGGCTTGTCTGGCTGCATTTTGCCGAAACCATCAGCCAGCATGTGGCGGCCCTGACCCAACAGCATATCGTGCTTTACGAGGATGCCATGCGCAGCCCGGTCGTGATGCGGCTAGAGGCGGCGCGAATCGCCAAATGCTATGGCGCGATCGAGGCCCGTCTTTCGACGCCGGTGGAAAACCGCGATTATCTTTTGACAGGCGGCTTTTCGGCCTGTGATATCGCGGTCGGTCAGGCGGTCTACATGGCGCGTCATTTCGTATCATTGGAGGGCTATCCTGAGACGGAAAAATGGTATGACAGGATCACCGAGCGTCCCGGATTCATGGCAAGCCTGCCGGGGCCGGAAGGCGTAAAGATTTATGAGCGGGCGTTTTATGCGCCATGGCAGAGTTAGGCGCGGCGACGGGATTTGAGTATTTCTGGAACGGTGAAAGGGAAAGGTCATGGGCGAACGGGTCGAAATCTTTGAAGTTGGCCCGCGCGACGGGTTGCAGAATGAAAAGCGGCGCATTCCTCTGGGCGAGAAACTGGCGCTGGTGAATTGCCTGAGCGGCGCCGGATTTCGCCGGATCGAGGTGGCCAGTTTCGTAAGCCCCAAATGGGTGCCGCAAATGGCCGATTCCGGCGAGGTGTTGCGCAAGATCCGGCGCGCCGAAGGGGTGAGCTATGCGGCCCTCACCCCCAATATGCGGGGCTTTCAGGATGCAATGGAGGCTGAGGCCGATGAGGTGGCTATTTTCGGGGCGGCCTCTGAGGGATTTTCCAAGGCCAATATCAATGCCACAATCGAGGAAAGCCTGGCACGGTTCGCGCCGGTGATGGAGATAGCTAATGCCCAAGGTATACGCGTCAGGGGATATGTCTCCTGTGTGGTCGAGTGTCCCTATGACGGGCCGGTGGCCCCGGCGCAGGTGGCGATGGTGGCCGAGCGGCTCTGGGCGATGGGGTGCTATGAGATCAGCCTTGGCGACACTATTGGTCAGGGGCGCCCCGAGGCCGTAGAGGCGATGCTGGTCGCCGTGAGTGACGTGGTGCCGGTGGCTCGGCTGGCGGGGCATTTTCACGACACATCCGGGCGTGCGCTGGAAAATATCGAGGTGTCGCTGGCCCAGGGACTGCGGGTGTTTGATGCTGCCGTGGGCGGGCTTGGCGGATGCCCCTATGCACCGGGCGCGGCGGGGAATGTGGCGACCGAGGCGGTGCATCAGCGGTTGGTGGAGCTTGGCTATGAGACCGGTCTTGACGGGGCCGTGCTTTTGAAAGCGGCTGAAATGGCGCACGCGATGCGCGGTGGGCGAGACTGAGAATTTTCGCAGAAAATTCTTGACCGGAAAGGGGCGAGCGATGTTCGAAACACTTGAGGTGGCGCGCGACGGGCGCGGGGTGGTGACGCTTTGGCTGAACCGTGCGGACAAGCATAATGCGATGTCGGCGCAAATGATCGCCGATCTGCACAAGGCTGCCGATGATCTGGGCCGCGATGAGAGCTGTCGCGCCGTGGTGCTGGCAGCAAAGGGCAAGACCTTTTGCGCCGGGGGCGATCTGGCCTGGATGCGCCAACAGTTCGAGGCCGAGCCGGACACGCGCGCGAGAGAGGCGGGCAAGCTCGCCTATATGTTGCAGGCGCTCAACACCCTGCCCAAGCCGCTGATCGGGCGCTTGCATGGCAATGCCTTTGGCGGCGGCATTGGGCTGGCGTCGGTTTGTGACGTGGCGATTGGGGTCGACACCCTTGTGATGGCGCTGACCGAAACCCGGTTGGGGTTGATCCCGGCGACCATCGGCCCCTATGTGGCCGCCCGGATGGGCGAGGCCAATGCGCGGCGGGTCTTCATGTCGGGGCGCCGCTTTGATGCCAGCGAGGCGGTACGCCTTGGCCTTTTGGCGCGCGCCGTGCCCGAGGGCGATCTTGACGTCGCCATTGAGGCCGAGATCGCCCCCTACCTGGAATGCGCGCCCGGTGCCGTGGCCCGCGCCAAGGCGCTTTTGCGGGGCTTTGGGCCGCGCATTGATGCCGATGTTATCGCCCATACGGTCAACGAACTGACGCTCTGTTGGGCGGGGGATGAAGCCCCCGAGGGCATCGGTGCATTCTTTGAGCGTCGCAAGCCAAGCTGGCAGAGCGGCGGCGCCTGAAAAGATTCGTCGAGGCCGCGTTCTGCGCCCGGGGGTGCCCGGCTGGTCAGGTTTCATGGCCAATCCGGTGCGGTTGCGGCATACTACGGCATACAAATCTCTAAAATCGTCGGTTTCCGACCCGCGTTTCTGCGCGCGCTCGGTTGACCCCATGCAGGGGCAGGTTTAAACCCGGAATAGATTTGCAGCCATCTGAATGCGTGTGCACGCGCATGAAAGGAGCCACACCGTGGAAGAGATGCTGAGGGAATACCTTCCCATCCTCGTTTTTCTGGCCGTCGCCATCGGATTGGGCCTTGTCCTGATCCTTGCTGCGGTCGTTCTGGCCGTTCGCAACCCGGACTCTGAAAAAGTAAGCGCCTATGAATGCGGCTTTAACGCATTCGACGATGCGCGGATGAAATTCGATGTCCGATTCTATCTGGTCTCGATCCTGTTCATCATCTTCGATCTTGAAATCGCGATGCTGTTTCCCTGGGCGGTGGCGTTCAAGGATGTCAGCATGGCCGGGTTCTGGTCGATGATGGTCTTTCTGGCCGTCCTGACCGCCGGATTTGCCTATGAGTGGCGCAAAGGAGCGATGGAATGGGAGTAGTGACAGGCGCCAACACGGCGGGGCCGGATCGCGAAGTGGCGACTCAGGCGCTCAATGCCGATTTGCAGGACAAGGGTTTTCTGCTGACCTCGACCGAGGATATCATCAACTGGGCGCGCACCGGCTCGCTTCACTGGATGACCTTTGGGCTGGCCTGCTGCGCGGTCGAGATGATGCACACGGCGATGCCGCGCTATGATGTCGAGCGTTTTGGCTTTGCCCCGCGCGCCAGCCCGCGCCAGTCGGACGTGATGATTGTGGCCGGCACGCTGACCAACAAGATGGCCCCGGCGCTGCGCAAGGTTTACGACCAGATGCCGGAACCGCGCTATGTGATCTCGATGGGCTCTTGCGCCAATGGCGGCGGCTATTACCACTATAGCTATTCGGTGGTGCGCGGCTGTGACCGGATCGTGCCGGTCGACATCTATGTGCCCGGCTGTCCGCCGACCGCCGAGGCGCTGGTCTATGGCATTCTGCAATTGCAGCGTAAAATTCGCCGGACGGGGACACTTATCAGATGAGTCAGGCACTGAAAGAACTGGGCGGCTATATCGAGGCCAAGCGTGGCGATTGCGTGCTGGGCTGGGAGATTGCCCATAACGAGCTCAACGTCGATGTGGTGCTCTCGAATATCGCCGGGCTGGTCGAGTTTCTGAAAACCGATCAGAACTGTGCGTTTTCCTCGCTGGTCGATATCACCGCCGTGGATTACCCCGAGCGGGCCAAGCGGTATGACGTGGTCTATCACCTGCTGAGCATGTATCAGAACCACCGCATCCGCCTTCGGGTGGCGGTGCGGTCCGATGATATGGTGCCCTCGATCACCGAGGTGTACCCGGCCGCCAACTGGTTCGAGCGCGAAGTCTTTGATATGTTCGGCATCCTGTTCTCGGGTCACCCCGATTTGCGCCGCATCCTCACCGATTACGGCTTTCGCGGTCATCCGCTGCGTAAGGATTTCCCGACCACCGGCTATACCGAGGTGCGCTATGACGAGGTGCACAAGCGCGTTGTCTATGAACCCGTCAGCCTTGTGCAGGAATACCGCCAGTTTGATTTCATGAGCCCCTGGGAAGGTGCCGAATACATCCTTCCGGGCGATGAAAAGAAAGAGGGGGCGAAATGATGGGTGGCTATGGCATGGGCGGTGGTGGCCTGTTGTTTATGGTGATCTTTGCCGCACTCATCGTGGTCCCGTTCTGGCGACTTTTGCCGAAATTCGGCATTCCGAACTGGGTCGCGCTGGTGGCAATCATTCCACTTGGCGCATTGGTCCTGCTTTGGGTCATGGCGTTCCGGGACAAGCTTGACGGAGGGCGGTCATGATGGACGGTACCAAATTCGATGACGCCCTGACCGGCGAACAGAAGATCCGCAATTTCAACATCAACTTTGGCCCGCAACACCCTGCGGCGCATGGGGTTTTGCGGCTTGTGCTAGAGCTTGACGGCGAGATCGTCGAGCGATGTGATCCGCATATCGGCCTGTTGCATCGTGGCACCGAAAAGCTGATGGAATCGCGCACTTACCTACAGAATTTGCCCTATTTCGACCGGCTCGATTATGTGGCGCCGATGAATCAGGAACATGCCTGGTGTCTGGCGATCGAAAAGCTGACCGGGGTCGAGGTGCCGCGCCGCGCCAGCCTGATCCGCGTGCTCTATTCCGAGATTGGCCGTATCCTCAACCACCTGCTCAACGTCACCACGCAGGCGATGGATGTGGGCGCTTTGACGCCGCCGCTCTGGGGCTTTGAAGAGCGCGAAAAGCTGATGTGCTTTTACGAGCGGGCCTGCGGCGCGCGCCTGCACGCGGCCTATTTCCGGCCCGGCGGCGTGCATCAGGATCTGCCGCCTGACCTGATCGACGATATCGAGACATGGGCCAAGGATTTCCCGCGCGTTTTGGCGGATATCGACGGGCTTCTGACCGAAAACCGCATTTTCAAGCAACGCAATGCCGATATTGGTGTGGTGAGCGAGCAAGAGGCGCTGGATTGGGGCTTTTCCGGCGTCATGGTGCGCGGCTCTGGCATGGCCTGGGATTTGCGCCGGGCGCAGCCCTATGAATGTTATGACGAGTTTGAATTTCAGATTCCCGTCGGCAAGAACGGCGATTGCTATGACCGCTATCTTGTCCGGATGGAGGAAATGCGCCAATCGCTTCTGATCATCCATCAGGCGATTGAAAAGCTGCGTGCCCCCGAGGGGCAGGGCGATGTGCTTGCCCGTGGCAAGATCACGCCGCCCTCGCGTGGCGAGATGAAAACCTCGATGGAGGCGCTCATTCACCACTTCAAGCTTTACACCGAGGGCTTTCACGTGCCCGCAGGCGAGGTTTACGCCGCGGTCGAGGCGCCCAAGGGCGAATTCGGCGTTTACCTTGTGGCCGATGGCAGCAACAAACCCTACCGCGCCAAGATCCGCGCGCCGGGCTTTTTGCACCTTCAGGCGATGGATCACATCGCCAGCGGTCATCAGCTTGCTGATGTGGCGGCGATCATCGGAACGATGGATGTCGTCTTTGGGGAGATTGACCGCTGATGACGCTGACAAGCCTTGCCATAGCGCTTTCGGGCGCGGGGGTGCTGGTGACAGGGGGGCTTTCGGCCCTGTTTCTGCGCGCCCCGGTGGCGGGGATGGCGGCGGCACAGCATCGGGCGGACAAGCTGCCCGAGGTGATGGCGGATCGGTTTGTCGGCATGGGCGTTCTGGCATTGGCAGCGACGCTTTACGGTGACCTCAAGGTGATTGCGGTGCTGTTTGCGGTGTTTGCCTATACCGGTTTCCACGACGCTTGGATTTATGCGCGCGGCGGGTTTCCGATTGCACCGCATGTAAGTGCCGGCGTGGCCGGATTGATCGTATCAGGCGTGGCATTGTTGGCCATGGGGCAGGGGTCATGACGAAACAGGTGATATTCGGTTTGGCTCTGGCGGTACTGCCCGGTCTGGCACAGGCGCAAACGGTAAGTTCCGGGCGGATCGAGGCCTTTGTTGCGGTGATGGCTGAAAACGGCTGTCGCACGTCACCGCACCGCGCCAATGTGATCATGCCCGAAGCCGGGTTTGACGACAAGGCCGAGACCAAGGCGATCACCGAGCGCCTGATCGTGGAAGAGCGGGCGCGCATCATTGACGGGCAATTGGTGGTCTTTGGCGGGGTTTGCGGTGGCAAGCTTGATTATTCCGGCCGCGAACGGTTTTTTGCGGCCCTGGCCGACAATGATTGCGTGATGACCACCGAGCAGGCACCAGCCCTGCTTGGTCGTGTCGGTGTCGAGATGGCCGAGGTGCGCCTGTTGATGGAAAAGATGCTTGGGATGAGCGAAGTGCGTCTCTCCGAGGATGAGACGGCGGTCTATCTTGAACAGAGCCTGTGCGACACCTTCAAGGGCCTGTCGGGGGATATGGTCAAGGTCGCGCCGCGAAGCGCCGGGCAGCTGCGCCAGGGCTTTCTGGCCTTCATGGCGGCTGAGGGGTGTTCCATGACCCGTGGCAAGGCCGACAACAAGCTTCCCGCAGCGGGCTTTTCGGTCAAGGAAATGCGCCCGGTGATTGGCGGGATGCTTGCCGCGGGCGAGGCCGTCATGGATACCGACGCCGATACATTGACGATTAACAAGGAGCTATGTGCCCAATGATGCGCAAG
>JAVVFB010000081.1:0-12860 GCA_032251095.1 Roseovarius sp.
CGCTATCTTTCGGCGGCGCGCGAGCGGATCGACTGGCTGCGCGATGCGCCGGAACGTGCGGCGCGCGACGGCGAGGCGGCGCTTAGGCTGAACCGCGAGGCGCGGCGTGAAATTCAGCGCAACCTGTCGCTTTTGGGGTTCGATCCGCGCGGCATCGACGGGGTATTCGGGCGCGGCACGCGGGCGGCGATGACCGGCTGGCAACGGGCAAACGGCCTGACGCCCTCTGGCTATCTTGACGCCGACACGCTGGCGCGCCTGCGCCAACAGGCCGCTGAGCGCGCCCGCGAAATCGAGGAAGAGGCCCGCCAACGCCAGATCGAGGAAGACCGCCGCGACCGCGCCTATTGGCGTGACACCGGGCGCAACGGCGATGAGGCGGGCCTGCGCACCTATCTCAGCCGCTATCCCGACGGCGAGTTTTCGACCATTGCCCGCGCGCGTCTGGACGAGTTCGAACAGGCCCGCCGCGCCGAAACCGATCGTCAGGAACGCGAGGCCTGGGATGCGGCCCGCACCGCCGACACCCGCGAGGCCTATGACGCCTTCTTGCGCAGCTATCCCGAGAGCGGCTTTGCCGATGCCGCGCGCGACCGGATAAGGGATCTGCAAGAGGCGGTAAGCAATGCCGACGCCCTTGACGCGGCCCGCAATGAAGAGCGCCAGTTTACCGGTGCGAATGTCGCCCGCCTTTTGATCGAGCGGCGGCTTGAGCAACTCGGCGCCAAGCCCGGCCCCGTGGATGGCAAGTTCACCGATGAGACCCGCCAGGCGATCCGCCGCTTTCAGCGTCACCGCCAATTGCCGGTGACCGGTTACATTTCGCGGGCGACGATGGTGCAACTCATGGGCGGGCGCTGATCCCTAGAGCATGTTGCTCAAAAGTGGGACCCGGTTTTGAGCTTGTCGACCAGGCGGCACGCTTTAGAACCGGTCGGCGCTATAGGGCGCGAGGTCGATATTGGGGCGCTTGCCGCTGATCAGGTCGGCCACGATGCGCCCGGTCTTCGGGCCTGCGGTCAGGCCGACATGCTGATGGCCAAAGGCCGCATGTACGCCGGTCTTGCCAATCTCGCCAATCAGCGGCAGGCTATCGGGCGTCGAAGGGCGAAAGCCCATCCATTCCTCGACACCCTCATACCGCATCTCGGGAAAGGCGCGCGCGACCCCGCGCCGGATCAATTCAAGCGGCGCGCGGGACGGCCCCGCCGCGATGCCGCCCAATTCCACCGTCCCCGCACAGCGCAGCCCATGCGCCATCGGGTTCACCGCAAACTTGCCGCTGGCGATCATCATCGGGTTGTTGGGCATCTGGCTTGGCCCGGTAAAATGCAGGTGATAGCCGCGCTCGGCCTCAAGCGGCACCTTTAGGCCAAGTTTCTGCATCAACGGCTTGGACCATATCCCGGCGGCCAGAACCGCGTGATCGCAGCTCATGGTGCCGCGATTGGTCTCAAGCGCGGTGATGCGGCCGTTTTCCAGGGTGATGTCGCGCACCTCGGCCTGTTGATAGGTGCCGCCCTCTTCCTGAAGCACAAGCGCCAGATCGGCCATGTAGGCGCCGGGGTTAAGGATATGGCCATGGCTTTTGAGCACCGCCAGGCATTTGATCGCCGGGCCAAGGATCGGCTCGGCCTCTTGCACGGCGGGGCCTGTCAAAACCTCTGGTACATAGCCCGCCTCGCGCTTGAGCGCCCAGGCATAGGCGTCGGCGTCAAACGCCTTGCAGGTCTCATATGCATAGCTGAAATCGCTGGCGGTGACCCATTTCGCGGCGCGGGTGCCACGGGTCAGGGCGATATGCTGATCAAGGCTGTCGCCGACAATCGGCACAATCCCGGCCACCATGCGGCGGGTGTCGCTGTCATTGGCATTGGCGGCGAATTTCATCAGCCATGGCAAGAGGCGCGGGAAATACGACCATTGCACGAACAATGGCGAGCGCGGGTTCAGGACATACTTGATCCCGGTGCTGATAAGGCCGGGGGTGTTCACCGGCACGATCGCCCATTGCGCCAACAGGCCCGCATTGCCGAAAGACGCCCCCGCGCCGGGCGCGTCCTTGTCCACAAGCGTGACCTCATGCCCCGCCCGGCGTAGCCATATGGCGGAACTCAGCCCGCAAATACCGGCGCCGATGACGATGATCTTTTGTGGGGTGCTCATGGGGGTGCCCGTCCGGGAAATGCAATTCATACCACCTAACCGGAGGATGGGCCGTGCGGCAAGTGGGCGGTTGTCGGTGCCCACAAAAGAAAACCCCGCCGAAAAGGCGGGGCTGATATCGTCCACCAAAAAGGTGGCTTGCAGGCTTAGCCCTGGCGGGCTTTGAACCGGGGCTGCGTCTTGTTGATAACATAGACGCGGCCTTTGCGGCGCACGACACGGCAGTCGCGATGCCGATTCTTAAGCGAGCGGAGTGAATTACGAACCTTCATGGTCGTCTCCTCAGTTGTCGCGGCGCGGGCCAGCGCCTTGGTTACGGGCGTTCTGCGTCATGCAGAACAGTGAATTCATGGTGGGCGATACAAGGTTCGAACTTGTGACCCCTTCGATGTCAACGAAGTGCTCTACCACTGAGCTAATCGCCCATGAATACCAACTTGGCCCCACACCCCCAACAAAAGGGGCGCGGAAGTCCGCGCCGGTTCGCTGGTCTATAAAAGGAGTCGGAAGAGGGATCAAGGGCTTTTAGAACCTCAATTTCAGTCTATTATAGGTTTCACAAGGAGAGGTCATGCCAAAGGTCGCCTATCACCTGACATATCCCGAGCGGCGCACCACCTCTGTGGTGTTTGCCTCGCCCCATAGCGGGCGCGATTATCCCTGGACTTTCCTGCGCCGCACCACGCTTGACGAGCATTCCGTGCGCTCCTCCGAGGATGCCTTTGTCGATCAGTTGTTCGACAGCGTGCCAGAGGTCGGCGCGCCCTTCATCAAGGCCGGCGCGCCGCGCGCCTTTGTCGATCTCAACCGAAGCGAAGACGAGCTTGATCCGGCCCTGATCGAGGGGGTGAGCAAGACCGGGCACAACCCGCGCGTCGCCTCTGGCCTTGGGGTGATCCCGCGCGTCGTGGCCAATGGTCAGGCGATCTATTCCGGCAAAATTTCCATGACTGAGGCGAAACGCCGGATCGACACCTATTGGCGGCCCTATCACACGGCGCTTGCCGGGCAGCTGGATCAGGCATTTCTGATGTTCGGACAAGCCATTCTTGTTGATTGCCACTCGATGCCGCACGAGGCAATGGATGCGGTGGCGCGCCGCGGTGTGCGCCGCCCCGAAGTGGTGCTTGGTGATCGTTTCGGCGCCGCCGCCAGCAGCGATATCGTCGACCGGATCGAGGCCGCCTTTCAGCGGGCCGGTCTGGTGGTGACGCGCAACACCCCCTTTGCCGGCGCCTATATCACCCAGGCCTATGGCCGCCCCACGCGGGGCCGCCACGCCATCCAGATCGAGATTGATCGCGCGCTTTACATGAACGAGGGTCTGATCCGCCCGAATGGCAATTTCGAGGCCTTCCGCACCCTGTTGCGCGGCGTGATTCGCGAGATTGCCGATATTGGCCGTCCCGTGGCCAAGCCCTTGGCGGCTGAATAGTCCGGAAAAAGACCGTTGTCAGACGGCTATGAGCTTCTTTTTGGTCTAAATACTCATCGCGCCCGCTGGCTCCACGACCCCGCTTTGATGATAGATGCCGATGCCTTTGGCCGCCGCTGTCAGCGCAGCGCACGGCCCTTGAGAATCGCATCGGCGCCAAATTTCTGCCGGATGAGATCGGTGGCCTTTTCCGCCTTGCTGCGCTGCACCGCCTGCGGATCAAGCAGATCGCCCGAACGATCCGCGCCATCCTCCGGCCCCAACTCCGACAGCCCCACCCCGATAAGCCGATAGGCGCCCCCCTTGGGCCGCTGATCCATCAATCCGCGCGCCACGCGATAGAGCGTATCGGCAAGCTGGGTCGCATCGCGCAAGGCTTGCCTGCGGGTGACCAGCGAATGATCGCTGCGCTTGAGCTTGAGGGTCACGACGCGCCCGGCGATCTGTTTGGCCTTGGCGCGATCCGCCACCTTTTCCGACAACCGCCACAAATGCCCGTCAAGAATATCCGCATCCTTGGTGTCTTCGAAAAATGTGGTCTCGTTCGAGATGGATTTCACCGGCTCATGCGCCGAGACGCGGCGCGCATCGCGCCCGCGTGCAAGGTACCAGAGCCGACCGCCCATGGCCCCGAATCGTGCGCTCAGGTCTTCGCGCTCCCAGCGGAGCAAATCGGCAAAGCTGCGAATGCCCGCCGCGTTCAGCGCGGTGCGCGTGCTCTGCCCGACGCCCCAGATAAGGCTGACCGGCCTGTCGCGCAGAAAATCGGCGGTTTCACCCGCGCCGATCACCGAAAACCCCTGAGGCTTATCAAGATCCGAGGCGATCTTGGCGAGAAACTTGTTGTGACTAAGCCCGATTGATCCGGTAAGGCCCAACTCGCTGCGCATCTGGCGCACCAACCGCGCCAGCATCACGGCGGGTGGCGCGCCATGAAGCCGCTCTGTGCCGGTGAGATCAAGAAAGGCCTCGTCCAGCGACAGGGGCTCAATCGCGGGGGTCAGCGCCTGCATCATCGCGCGAATCTGGCGCGAAACATCTGCATAGACCTGCATGCGTGGCTTGATCACCACCGCCTCGGGGCAGAGTTTCAGCGCCTGAAACATCGGCATCGCCGAGCGCACGCCGCGAATCCGCGCGATGTAACAGGCGGTAGAGACCACCCCGCGCCGACCCCCGCCGATGATAAGCGGCTTGTCCGCCAGCTCGGGATTGTCGCGCTTTTCGACGCTGGCATAAAACGCGTCGCAATCCATATGGGCGATCGAGAGTTGAAACAGCTCGTCATGCGCAATCACCCGCGGGCTGCCGCAGGTGGGACAGCGCGCGCCAGTGTCGAATCGGTCAAGGCAATCGCGGCAAAGGCTTGGCATGATGGGGCCATATTACCCCAATGCCCGCGCTCTGCCAGCCGCCCCTTGCGCCCTGGCCGATATAGGTCTGGCGCAGGGTGTCGCCGTCGCGCTCGACAAAGATCGCGCTCAGCCCCTGATCGCGGGCCAGAAGGCTGGCGCGGTCCTTGCCCATCACCATGAATGCGGTGGCCCATGCGTCGGCATCCATGCAGGTATCGGCTAGCACCGTGACCGAGGCCGCCGCCCCCAGCACGGGACCGCCGCGCGCCGGGTCCATCGTATGCGACAGGCGCTGCGTGCCAAGATCGACCCAATGGCGATAATCGCCGGATGTGGCGACGGCACTGTCCTTCAGTTCAAGCATCGACAGCGGCGCGCGGACCTCGTAATCGGGCTTTTCAAGCGCGACCGTCCAGGGCGCGCCCTCGGGGCGCTGACCGATGGCGCGCAATTCGCCGTCAAGGCCGACAAGGGCATGTTCGATGCCAAATCGCGCCAGCACCGCAATCATCTGATCAACGCCAAAGCCCTTGGCGATGCCCGAGAGATCAAGCGTCACGGCGGCGGATTTGCGCGCCCGTCGCGCGGCGTGATCAAGCTCCAACACCTCATGCGCGCGGGGCCGGGGTTGGTTCAGCGCGCGGCGCATTGCCTCGGTGTCATGCTCTTGCGCGCCAAACCCCCAGGCGGTGACAGCATCGCCCATGGCGATCTCGAATGCGCCATCCGACAGCCGCCCGATTTCAAGCGCGCGTTTGAGCACCGTCATCAATTCAGGCGGCACCGCGACCCATTGCCCAACCGGCGCACGGTTCAGGCGCATGAGATCGCTGTCGGGTTTCCAGGTCGACATCTGTTGATCGACCACGGCGACGCAGGCGGCCAATGCCGCCTCGATCACCACCGGATCAACCGTGTCGGGGGCATGAAACTGCGCCGACCAGCGGGTGCCCATCGTTGGCCCGCTCAGGCTGTGGCGGGTCAATTCAGTACGTGTCTTCAACATAATGTCCCTCGGCTTTCAGCAGGGCCGGTGTCAAACCGGCGGGGGCAAGGATGTCTGCCAGGGCCTCGCGCACGCCAGCGGCCATATCGCGCCCGCCACAGACCAGAACCTGCGCGCCCTCATTGATCAGCCGGGCAATCCGGGTGGCGTCATTGCGCAAGGCGTCCTGCACATAGCTGCGGGTTTCGGTGCGCGAGAACGCGGTGGTGACCGAGGCAAGCCGTCCGTCGCCCTGCCAGTCCCGCATTTCCTCGCCGTAAAACAGGTCGCTGTCGGGGTGACGCGCGCCGAAATAAAGGTGCATCTCGCGCCCCGGCCGATTGGACCGCGCAAACCCGGCCAGTGGCCCGATCCCGGTGCCCGCGCCGATCAGGATAACCGGCTTGGCATTTGCCTGTGGGCAAAAATCGGGATTGGGGCGCAGGAACCCCTGAACGCTGTCACCGGGTTTGAGTGACAAAAGCTGCCCCGAGCACAGCCCGCCGGGGTGACGGCTGACGCAGATTTCGACAAAACCGTCCGCCTGCCCCGAGGCCAGCGAATAAAACCGTGGCACGCTCGCGCCTTCGGGGACAATGCCCAACAGGTCACCCGCCGAGAACCTGGCAAAGCCACGCCCGATCAGCCGCGCGATGCGTCCGGTCTGGGGCAGGGCAAAGCGCAGGATCGCCGAAGGGGTCTGCATGTCAGTGCCGTAATCGCGCCGCGACACAAGGGTAAGCGCCTGACATTGCGGGATCATCGGCCTGTGCGAGAGTTCAAGAGGATGACCAAGTGCCGCGCCCAGGGCACGGCCCCAGCGGGCGAATTCCTGCGGCGATTGGCGATCAACCGTGCCCATCGGCAACAGCGAGGTCCAGCCCTTTTGATCCGCCTGCCGCGCAACCTCGGCGCCATAGGCGCAGAAGTGCGGGAACTGTCGGTCACCAAAGCCAAGCACGGCAAGCGGCATGCCAGGGGCCTGCGGCAGAGCCGCCAGGCGGTCAAGAAACCCCTTGGCCGAAGCCGGCGCCGCACCATCGCCATAGGTGGCGGCTAGCACGATCACCTGTGCGGCACGCCTGTAACGTTCGGGGCGAAAGCCCGACATCGCGCCGGTGTGAACTTTGTGCCCGGCGCCTTGCAGCGCGCGGTGAAGGGTCGCGGCAAAGCCCCAGGTGCTGCCGCCTTCGCTGCCGACAAGCACGATGGTATCGGCCTGACCGACGGGGGTGTTGCCCTTGATCCGGGGCCTTGCGCGGCGCGCTTGTAGCCAGAGCATCGCCCCGGTCACCGCCATGAACGGCGCGCCAAGCGCCATCAGGCCAAGGATCACCCCAATCAGGGCCGCGCCTTGCCCGGTATGCAGCATATAGATCGTCTCGTTCACCCGCTGCCAGAGGCCTGCATCGGCCCAGATCAACACCTCGCCGGTGCCCTGGTCGATATAGCCTTCGCCGGTATCGGTGATCAGGTGAAACACATCGCTCGGGTCGCCCGGATAGGGAAAGGTCAACTCGCGCAGCGCGCTTACCGGCGTGGCGCGCAGCACCGCCATGGTGCCGGGGGCGGCACCGGTCTGTTTGCTGACCGCGCGCGGAAAGACCGGGGGATTTTCCGCCTCGGGGATCAGGCTGAAGGTGCTGGCAACCATGAAAAGCGCGGTCACCGACGACAGCAAGAGCCCGGCAACGCTAAGGCGCGCCACCTCGACATGAAGCCGACCCGTAAGAGGGCCACGCAGGCGGGAAAAGAAATGCCGCCAGCCGCCGACGCGCCGCGCCGTCAGCATCAGACCCGACACCGACAGCATCAACAGAGAGACCGCGCCGGCGGCAACCGCCCACCGACCGGCATCGTCCAGAAACAGCGAGCGGTGCAGATTGGTCATCCAGCGCGCAAAGGCTGAGCGTTCATAGGCGCCTACACCCATGCCGGTTGCGGGATCAATCACCTCTGCGCCGGGCTGTCCGCCGTCAAAGTAAAACGCGGTGATCTTGCCCGAGGGGGATTGTTTGACCTGTTCGACACCGGGAAAGGTGATCGCGATCCGGTCGGCCAGCGTGGCGACGCTTAACGTGGCATCGGGCTGGGCCGGAACCTCTGCGACGACTTCCCATGCGGGCAGAACCGAAAGGACCGTCCCGCTCAGTGTGATGACGATGATCAGGATCGCCGCGATCAGACCGGGAATTTTATGCAGGCTGCGCAACATGGCAGGGCCCTTTCGAATTATGGCTTACATGCCGTAGGTGAAATCACGGATATAACGGCGCCCGGCGACGGGTGTGTTGGCACCGGCACGGGTGAGCGGTATGACCACCTCGGAGGGGCTGTCGCGCATGTCCTCGACGGCGGCGTCGATATGAAGCTCATAGCCCGCATCAAACAGCGCATCCGACAGATCAAGCGTGATCTGGAGTTGCCGCCCGGCGCCGACGCTGGCGCCGGTGATGCCGCTGATCTCGGCGGTATTGCCGCCGGTGGCGCGATGCCAATCGCTCAGGTGCGTGTAATATTTCGCCTTGCCCCCGGCCATCCAGAGGCTGCCTTTATAGGCGCCCTTGGCGTCGGTGACATAAAGCGCAAGATAGGCGCCATCGCCGCCATAGTTGCTGAGGTTGGTGGTCAAGGTGACCGGCGCGGCCAGTGCCGGGGCAGAGAGCGCCGTGGTCAGGGCAAGCGTGGCAAGCAGGGTTTTCATGGTGTCATCTCCTGGGTGTCTTTTGAGTGGTCTGTGTTTGACTGGCCGGGCTGAAGCGCGGCTGACGGTTTGCAAGAAAGACCGTCAGCCAGCCGTCAGTTTCGGGGCGAATGCGCGGATTACTGTTTGACCACCGGCTTGCTTCCCGGTGTGAACAGCCCGTTGTCCGGCGGGGCGACGCTGCCCGCAGGAGCGGCATTCTTGCGCGACTTGCCGTCATCGTCGTCGTCATCATCGTCTTCATATTCCATCTCGACGATGGCGAGCGTGCCGGGATCGACCTTGACCTCGATCTTGCGGCCCTGGGCATCGCGCCCGTCGATCTCGTAACACCCGTCATCGGTCTTGATGCGGCGCACGCTCCAGCCCTGGGCCTCGGCCATCGCCTTGACCGCCTCGCGCGGTTGCCAGTTGGACATGGCCACGTTGCAATCGTCGTCATCGGCCAAGGCAACCCCTGCGGCGGCGATTCCGGCCAGGAATGTCGTTGCGATCAGATATTTCTTCATTTTCCCATCTCCTGAGATTTCTGGTGATGGGGCTTTATCGCGCGCTATGCTGACTTGAACCTGAAGCATCGCGTTTTTCTGTGTCAGGTGACCGTCAGCTTCGCGCGTGATAGAGGGCACAACAAATGCAACGGAACGGATAACACGATGCGGGTGCTGCTGATTGAGGATGATACGGTTCTGGGCGCGGCGGTGCGCGATCAGATCATGGCCGATGGCCATTCCACCGATTGGGCCAAGCGGCTTGATGAGGCGGGCGAATATCTTGATGTGGCCGAGTATGACCTTATCCTGCTCGACATGATGTTGCCCGATGGGCGCGGCCAACCGTTCTTGCGCGCATTGCGCGGGCGCGGCGATGTGACCCCGGTGATCATCCTGACCGCGCTTGATCAGATCAGCGACCGGATTGAGGGGCTGAATGCGGGGGCCGATGATTACATGGTCAAACCCTTCGATCTCTCGGAACTTTCGGCGCGGGTCGGGGCGGTGGCGCGGCGCTATTCCGGCAATCCCAATCCGTTGGTGACGCTTGGCGATCTTGAAATCGACCTTGCCGCAAAATCGGTGCGCCGCGCGGGCAAGCCCGTGGCACTGACCGCGCGCGAATGGGTGCTGTTCGAAGGCTTCGTTCAGCGCCCCGGCCAGCTTTTGTCAAAGGCGCAGCTTGAAGAGCGGCTCTATTCCTTTGACACCGAAATCGAAAGCAACGCGATCGAGGTTCACATCAGCCGCCTGCGCAAAAAGCTGGGTCGCGAGCGTATCGAGACGGTGCGTGGTCTTGGCTATCGGCTTGGCGCGGCATGAGGGGGCCGGGCTCTCTGCAAGGCAAGTTGGCGCTTGGGCTTGGGCTTGGGCTTACCGTGCTCTGGCTTGCCACGGCTTTCGCCACCGCAACCCTGCTGCGCAGCGAGATGGACGAGGTGTTTGATTCCGCCCTTGAGGAAACCGCGCAGCGCATCCTGCCGTTGGCGGTGCTTGATATCCTTGATCGCGACGAAGAAGGCGTCAGTCAGCGCATCGCAAGCCTGCGCCAGCATGAGGAATATTTTACCTACATCGTGCGCGATGATCAGGGGCGCATCCTGCTGCGCTCGCATGCCGCCGATACGGCGGTTTTTCCGCCGTTTGAGGACGTGGGATTTTCCCAATCCGCAACGCATCGGCTTTATTTCGATGCGGCGTTGCGCGGTACGATCACCATCGCCATCGCCGAGCCGCTGACCCACCGCGCCGAGGTGGCGCGCGAATCCCTGATGACGCTTGCCCTGCCGCTCTTCGTGGTGATCCCGCTTAGCCTGATCGGGCTTTTTCTGATCCTGCGCCGCAGCCTTGCGCCGGTGCGCGACTTTAGCGGCGCCTTGGCAAGTCGCGGCGCGCGCGATCTCTCGCCAGTGGGGGACGATAGCCTGCCGGATGAATTTCTGCCGATGGCGGATGCGGTGAACCAGCTTTTGGATCGCCTGCGGCGCACCCTTGAGGCCGAGCGCAGCTTTACCGCCAATGCCGCCCATGAATTGCGCACGCCGGTTGCCGCCGCTCTGGCCCAGACCCAGAGGTTGATGGCCGAAACCCCCGATGCAAAAGTGGGCCAGCGGGCGGGCGAGATCGAGACCTCTCTCAAGCGGCTCAACCGGTTGTCGGAAAAGCTCATGCAATTGGCGCGCGCCGAGGGCGGGCGTTTGCGCCGCGAGACCGGCTCTGACCTGCGCCCGGTGCTGCGCCTGGCGCTAAGCGATTTTGAACGCACCGTCGGCGCCGACCGGATCGAGACCGAGATTTCCGACAGTCCGGTGCTGTCGGATATCGACCCGGATGCCTTTGCCATCATGGTGCGCAACCTTGTTGAAAACGCCCTGCGCCACGGCACCGACGAGGCCCCGATTGTCGTCAGGCTGACCAGCGAGGGCCTGTTCAGCGTGCGCAACGATGGCCCGGCGCTTGCGCCCGAAACGCTGGCGCGCCTGACCGCGCGCTTTGAGCGGGGCCAGACCACATCGGCGGACGGCAGCGGCCTTGGCCTGTCGATCGTTCAGGCCATCGCCGACGGCGCGCAGGCGCGGTTCAGCCTACATTCCCCGGCGACGGGGCGTGCGGACGGCTTTGAGGCGCGGTTTCAGGTGCCTTTGGGCAGGTCCGCGTAAACCGCGCGGTTTTGGGGCGCCATGCCCCCCGCTTTTCACCAGACCCGCGGACATCGCCCTCAGAGGGCCGAGGACAAGAGCGTTCCCGAAAGCTGAGAGGAAGAGCACCCGCGTGCCGACAGGCGGTCAATGTTGTAACTGTCAAAAGGAAGGGATGGTGGACCTGACAGGACCAGAATCGAACCTTCTGTTCGAGGTTCTTGAGGACTGGGAACACCAACTCGCACATCTAGACCCGCAAAGTCTGGGGGTGCGCGATGACAAACCCAAGCCATGATTTCAATAAGGTAGCGGCCAAGCCCGAACCAAAGCATCCGACGCCCTTCTCGCTGCGGCTAAGCTTCGATGAGCGGGGCATCCTAGAGCATGATGCAGCGGGTAAGGCTCTTGGTGCGTACATACGTGATCGCCTCTTTGGCGATGATGTGACTCCGCGCACGGTGCGGGGGAAGGCTCCCGTGAAGGATCACGCCGCCCTCGGGCGCGTGCTTGGGGCGCTTGGCGCGTCACGTCTGTCTGCCAACCTGAACCAACTCGCAAAAGCCGTGAACACGGGCTCGCTGCCAGTCACACCCGAAACCGAAGAAGAGTTGCGGCGGGCTTGTGCTGCGGTGATCGCCATGCGGGAAGACATCCTGAACGCGCTCGGGCGCGATAGCAATCGCAGTCCGAAGCCATGATCATCAAGGCCAAAGAACGCGGCGGCGGCGCACAACTTGCGCGTTACCTGCTGACCATGCGGGATAACGATCATGTCGAGCTGCATGAAGTGCGCGGATTCGTAAGTGATGATCTGCGCGGCGCGTTCTACGAGGCCGATGCCATCGCCGCAGGCACGCGCTGCACGAACTATCTTTTTTCCATCAGCCTGAACCCGCCGCAGGATGCGACGGTCACATCCGAAGAGTTTGAAGCCGCGGCAAACGAGGTCGAGCGCAAGCTCGGGCTTGAAGGTCAGCCGCGCGCGATTGTCTTCCACGAAAAAGACGGGCGGCGGCACGCCCATGTCGTCTGGTCGCGGATCGACGCGGAGCGGATGCGGGCGATCAACCTCTCGCACTACAAGCTGCATCTGCGGGATGTGTCGCGCGAGCTGTTCCGCACCCATGGCTGGGACATGCCCAAAGGTCTGCGGGACTGGCGGGAACGCGATCCGCAGAGCTTTACCCGCGAAGAGTGGCAGCAAGCGCGACGTGCAGGGTTCGATCCGAAACACATCAAAGCGCTGTTTCAGGAATGCTGGAGCCGTTCGGACGCGGGCGCATCCTTCGCCCAGGCGCTCAAGGAGCGTGGATTCACGCTCGCCCGTGGTGATCGGCGCGGCGTTGTCGCCGTCGATTATCGCGGTGAGGTTTATGCGGTCGCACGGCAGGCGGGCGTGAAGACCAAGGATGTTGTGGCGCGGATTGGCGATGCCGAAGCCCTGCCCTCGGTCGATGAGGCGAAGGCCACATTGGCCGCGCGCATGACGGATCGGATCAGGGGGTTCATCCGACAGGCAGAGCTTGAGGCGGGGCAAGGCCGCCAAGTACTTGAGTTTCGCCGCAGCGAGATGGCGGGAC
>JAVVFB010000082.1:0-12444 GCA_032251095.1 Roseovarius sp.
ATCGGGCCATTGCGACAGCGCCTGCGCGATCTCGGGCGTCTCGGCAGTGCCGGCCTCGATCGCGGCGACGGCGTCGTTATGGGCCTCGACCTTCGGATAAAAGGCATTCGGCAGGGCCAGCCACAGACCAAGGGCGACAACCCCCCAGATACACAGGCGTTTCCACAGGTCAATTTGCAGCATAATCCTGCCTTTTCAGAGAGTTAAAATCAGTCTTCGACCTTAGCCTTCGGCTGGCTCGGTCTTGGACAGCACCTGCGCGATGGTCGAACGCACGACGCGCACCTTGACGCCCTCGGCAAGCTCGACCTCGACTTCGTTGTCATCCTTGACCTTATGCACCTTGCCGATAAGCCCGCCTTGGGTGACCACCTGATCGCCCCGGCGCAGCGCATCAACCATCGCCTTGTGTTCCTTGAGTTTTTTCTGTTGCGGACGGATCAGCAGGAAATACATGATCGCGAAAATCAGGATAAGCGGGATAAACTGGCCAAAGGCTTCCATAGGGTTGTGTCCTCATAGGTTACGGCGGGGCCACCCCCGCGAATTGTTGCGGAAACTAGGGGCGGCGGTGGGGTTTTGCAAGGCGCGAAAGCAAGCTTGCGCCAAGGGAATGCCCGGACAGGCCCTCACACCCAAAGTGTCGCGCCTTGTGGTGCCTCTCGTTTCGCGGCAAGGTTGTGATCCGGGCGCGTAAAAAGGGCAGCGTATTTTGAAAAAGACAGAAAAGCCGACTTTGCGCGACTGGCTCGGCTTTGCGACGCCTTTCAACTACGGCGCCGCGCCGTGGTTGGGGCGTCTCATTTCCTTCCTTTGCGTTGCGATCGTCGGCGGGCTGTTCGTGCTTGCGCTTGCCTCTGCCTTTGGCCTGCTCTTCGCCGCTGTGTTCGGCGCGCTGCTTGACGTCCCCGGAAGCAGCCTTGGCGTCGGCGGTGTCACCGTCGCCCTGATCGGCGCGCCCTTCGTGATCTGGCGCTCGCTGGTGGCACAAAAGACCCTGAACGTCACCGAACAAGGCCATATCACCGACCGGATCAACATCGCGGTTCAGGGGTTGGGGGCGGAAAAGTCCGTCAAGCGGGATGGCGATGAAAGACCCGAAGCCAATCTCGAAGTGCGGATCGGCTCGATTTACGCACTTGAACGGCTCAGTCAGGACAGCGAACGCGATCACATTCAGATCATGGAAATCCTCTGCGCCTATATCCGCATGAATGCCGGGCGAGAAGACATTGCCCTACCTGAGGGAGAAGTGACCCCCGAGGAGTGGCGCGCATGGGCAGAGAAGGAACGCGAGCACGTGCGGCTCGGTGTCGATGTGGCATTGAAGGTGATCGAGCGGCGCGACGCGAAACGCAAACAGCATGAGAACGACAAAGGCTATCGTCTGGGCCTTGAACGCGCCCAACTTCGCAAGATCATCCTGTCAGGGCGCGACCTGACCGGGGCCGACCTCAGCGGCGCGCAGTTGCAGGGGGCCGACCTCTGGGGCGCGAAGTTGCAGGGGGCGGACCTCAAGGGCGCGGAGTTGCAGGGGGCGTTCCTAAGGGGCGCGGAGTTGCAGGGGGCGGACCTCTTGTTCGCGCAGTTGCAGGGGGCGGACCTCGGGGGGGCGAAGTTGCAGGGGGCGAACCTCAGCGGCGTTGATCTCCAAGGGGCCGCTGTGAGGTCTGTGGATTTCACCGACCTCCCAAACATTTGGGACCATCTGGCGGGGATGTTTGGCGATGGCACGGTCATTTTGCCTGACGGACATGGGCCGGAGCATGAAAGCTGGCCGAAGCATTGGCCGAGGTTTGAATTGGACACCTACCAGTTCGACGAAGAATGGAAAAAGTGGCAGGCGAACCCGGAGGGATATGTGCCGCCGGAGCCACCCGAGTTTTAGGAACCTGACGTTGCGTTGGCGCGTGGGTTTCACCCACCCTACACAGCCACAAAAATCTGGTGCATAAGCGGGTGACGACTCAACCACGCCAAGGACAGACCCATGCATGATATCCGTGCCATCCGCGACACCCCCGATGCCTTTGACGCCGCCCTTGCGCGGCGCGGGATGGCGCCGATCTCGGGCGAGATCCTTGCGCTTGACGAGGCCCGGCGCGCCCGCATCCATGCGTCTGAGACCGCGCAGGCCGAACAGAACCGCGCCAGCAAAGAGGTCGGCGCGGCCAAGGCCCGTGGCGATGATGCCGAATTCGAGCGTCTGCGCGCGCTTGTGGCCGACAAGAAGGCCGAGGTCGCCACGATGCAGACCGAGGCCAAGGCGCTTGACGCAAAGCTTGACGATCTGTTGATGGGAATCCCCAACCTGCCCCACGCCGATACCCCCGATGGCGCGGATGAGGCCGATAATGTCGAGCTGCACCGCTGGGGCACGCCACGGGTGTTCGATTTCACCCCGAAAGAGCATTACGAGCTGGCCGGCGTCGTGCCGGGCATGGATTTCGAGCTTGCCGCGAAACTTTCCGGGAGCCGCTTTGTCGTGCTCAAGGGCGCGGTGGCGCGCATTCACCGCGCCCTTGCGCAGTTCATGCTTGATACCCATGTGGATGAAAACGGGCTAAGCGAGACCTGGACCCCGGTTCTGGTGCGCCCCGAGATGATGCTTGGCACCGGGCAGTTGCCGAAATTCGGCGAGGACAGCTATGAGACCACCAATGGCTGGTGGCTTGTGCCGACCGCCGAGGTGACTCTGACCAACACCGCCAATGGCGAAACGCTTGACGAGGCCAGCCTTCCGCGCCGGATGGTGGCGCATACGCAATGTTTCCGCTCCGAGGCCGGAAGCGCCGGGCGCGACACCGCCGGCATGCTGCGCCAGCATCAGTTCGAAAAGGTTGAAATGGTCAGCCTGACCCACCCCGAGCAGAGCCGCGCCGAGCTTGACCGCATGACGGCCTGCGCCGAGGGGATTTTGGAAAAGCTCGGTCTGGCCTATCGTACGATTGTTCTATGCACCGGCGACATGGGCTTTGGCGCGCAGCGCACCCATGACATCGAGGTCTGGTTGCCGGGTCAGGATACCTATCGCGAGATTTCCTCGGTCTCGGTCTGTGGTGATTTTCAGGCGCGCCGGATGAACGCGCGTTTCAAGCCCGCCGCCGGGGGCAAGCCCGAGTTTCTGCATACGCTCAACGGGTCGGGGCTTGCGGTCGGGCGCTGTCTGATCGCGGTGCTGGAGAACGGCCAGAACGCCGATGGTTCGGTGCGCCTTCCGGATGTGTTGCACCGCTATCTGGGGGGCAAGACGATGTTGCAGGCGGATGGCACGCTTGCCTGATCGCAGCGCCGCACTTCTTGTCCTTGTGCTGGCGATAGGCTTTGCCCTGTCGCCATTTGCCACCGGCGGATTTGCGGGCTTTCGCCCGGATCAATTCCCGGTGCCGCAGGTCAACGCACCGGTGCAACCGGCGGGCTATGCCTTTGCACTCTGGGGGCTGATCTATCTCTGGCTGATCCTTGGCGCGGGGTTTGGCGCCATCCTGCGGGTCAGCGCCAGCGACTGGCAGCGCATGCGCGCGCCGCTGATGGTGAGCCTTGGGATCGGCATTTTCTGGATTCCGGCGGCGCAGGTGAATGTTTTGCTGGCCACGGCGATGATCTGGGGCATGCTGGCGGGCGCGATCCGGGCGCTTTTGCGGACGCGTTACCGGGATCGCTTGTGGCTTGAAGGGCCGGTCGGGCTTTATGCCGGCTGGCTGACGGCGGCAAGTTGTGTGGCGCTTGGGCTGGTGCTTGCGGGCTATGGCCTTTTGAGTGCTCAGGGCGCAGCGATTGCGATGATCGGGCTGGCCCTTGTGATCACGCTTGCGGTTCTGGTGATCCGGCCCGGCACGTTGAGCTATGGGTTTGGCGTTGGCTGGGCCTTGGTCGGGGTGATCATGCGCAACCTTGAGACCGGCAATATGGCGGTGATCACGCTTTGTGTCGCGGGGCTTGCGGCCATTTTGATCGTCACATTGCGCGGCGCGCGCGCCCTGTCGCGTGCCTGACACCCCCCGTTACGGTTTCGGCGGCTTGCCAAGGTGCTTGCGCAGGCTGGATGGTCCCGATTTCTTCTTGGCCTTGTAGGGGTTCTTGTCCGACTGGCTCCGCATGTAAAGACGGATCGGCGTGCCCGGCATGTCGAAATCGGTGCGCAGGCCATTCACAAGATAGCGCGAATAGCTTTCCGGCAATTTGTCGGGATGCGAGCACATCACCACGAAACCCGGCGGGCGGGTCTTGGCCTGGGTCATATAGCGCATCTTGATGCGCTTGCCGCCCGGCGCGGGGGGCGGGTGCTGTTCCAGCATGCCGGTCAGCCAGCGGTTCAGCTGGGCGGTGGTGACCCGGCGGTTCCAGACCTCATAGGCCTTTTCCACCGCGTCGCGCAGCCGATCGAGCCCCTTGCCGGTCTTGGCCGAGACGGTCACAAGCGGCGCGCCGCGCAGTTGTGGCAACAGCCGCTCGAAGGACTCGCGCAGATGGCGCAGCTTTTCCTGTTTCTCTGGCTCGATGTCCCATTTGTTGACCGCCACGACCACCGCGCGGCCTTCACGCTCGGCCAGATCGGCGATCCGCAAATCCTGTTGCTCGAACGGGATTTCCGC
The DNA here is from genome assembly GCA_032251095.1 of Roseovarius sp. Classification (GTDB taxonomy): domain Bacteria; phylum Pseudomonadota; class Alphaproteobacteria; order Rhodobacterales; family Rhodobacteraceae; genus Roseovarius. The sequence goes on from JAVVFB010000082.1 coordinate 4,596, forward strand.
ATCCAGCAATACGACAACCACTTCGGCGAATTTCACCGCCCGAAGCCCGTCAGAGACCGAGAGCTTTTCAAGCTTTTCCTGAACGCGGGCCTTTTTACGCATGCCTGCGGTGTCGAAAATCCGCACTGGAAGCCCATCCCAGTCGATCTGAAGCGAGATCGCATCGCGGGTGATTCCCGGCTCGGGGCCGGTCAACAGGCGGTCCTCGCCGAGGATCTTGTTGATCAGGGTCGATTTACCGGCATTGGGGCGGCCCACAACCGCCACCTGCAAAGGCCGCGCCTTGGTGGGCCTGCGATAGGTGTCGTCGTCGTCGTCATCCTCATCAAGGGCCACGTCGGTTTCGGGGGTTTCCGATTTGGCGCGCTCTGCAAAGGCATCCGACAGCGGCATCAATTGCGAATAAAGATCGTTGAGCCCCTCACCGTGCTCGGCCGAAAGGCGGATCGGCTCGCCCAGACCAAGGCCATAGGCCTCGTTGACGCCGACATCGGCGGCGGCACCTTCGGCCTTGTTGGCGGCGACGATTACATGCGCCGAGCGTTTGCGCAGGATCTCGGCCAGCGTTTCGTCAAGCGGGGTGACCCCGGCACGCGCGTCGATCAGGAACAGACATATGTCGGCCATATCGACCGCCCGCTCAGTCAGCTTGCGCATCCGCCCCTGAAGCGATTCGTCGGTCGCATCTTCAAGGCCGGCGGTGTCGATCACGGTAAAGCGCAGATCGCCCAACCGCGCGGCGCCTTCGCGCAAATCACGCGTCACGCCGGGCTGATCATCGACCAGAGCAAGGCGTTTGCCGACAAGGCGGTTGAACAGCGTGGATTTCCCAACATTGGGACGGCCCACGATGGCGAGGGTAAATGTCATCTTTATTTCTGCTCCGACACGGGATCAAGCCGGTCTGATACAGGATCGCGCGGTCAACGGAAAGCCAGCAATTGGCCCTTTTTTGAAACGACGTAAAGCGTGTTGCCCGCAACCACCGGATTGGTGGTCGCGCCACCCGGCAATTCGACCGTGCCACGCGCCAGGCCCGAGGCCGGATCAAAGAACCGCAGCACCCCGTCCCCCGAGGCGACGATCAGCTGGCCGCCGGCAATGACCGGGCCAAAATGCCCCACGATATCGGATTGGCGACGCGGCCGCTTACTCTTGAACAGAGGCAATTCATGCCCCCAGATGCGGCGGCCATCTTCGGTTGCCAGGCGCACAAGCTCGTTGCGGTCGGTGACCATGAAGATGGACTCACCCGCCGGCCAGACCCGGTTGAGCGGGCCTTCGGTCGCGGTCCAGATCCGCTCGCCATTGCCAAGGTTAAGCGCGACGGTGCGCCCGGAATGGCTTCCGGTATAGATGCGATCGCCCACGACCACCGGATCGCCGGTGATGTCATGCACACGCGCGCTGGCCACGCCAAGCCGCTCGCCCGCGATCTGCGCATCCCAAAGCCGCAAACCGCCCTTGCGGAACGCGCCCTGAAGCTCGCCCGCGCCAAAGGCAAAGACCACATATTTGTCGGTGATCGCCGGGGCCGGGCCGCCCAGAACGTTGTGAATGTCAGGCGTCGCCGATAGCTGCCAGCGGATGCGCCCGGTGTCGGTTTCAAGCGCCCAGGCGACATCATCGCCAGCCACGACATAGACCAGATCGTCAAGCACCGCCGGGGTGCCGGTGCCGCTTGCGCCAAGCTTTTGTTGCCAGATCACGGCGCCGGTGGCGGGATCAATCGCACTTACAACGCCAAACCCGGACGAGACAAAGAGTTTGCCCGCGCTATAGGCAAGACCGCCGCCGCTGGCATTGGACGACCCATCCTTGGGCGGGGTAAGGTCGGTGGACCACAACAGCTGACCCGCCGTTGAGACGGCGCTGACCTGCGCTTGTGCATCAAGGGTAAAGACGCGGCCCTCGGCGACGACCGGATCGGCTGTGATGCGTATGCGGTGGCCATCACCTGCACCGATATTCACCGCCCAGGCCAATTGCGGATTTGCCCCAAGCGCGGGGTGGCCGGTGCGTGTGGCGGCTGTGCCGATGGCCTGACGCCACTCTGCATTCGCAGTGGCGGCGGGCAAGGCAACCAGTTCGACGCGGTTCTCGGGGGTCGCGTTGGCCTCGGCCCGCCCCGCATCGGTTTGCAACACCTCGCGCAGGCCTTCACGCTGACCGGCAAGGATAGGCTCTTTCTTGTTACAGGCCGTCAGGGCAAGGACCGTTACCAGCCCAAGGATCAATCCGTTGCGTTTCAATGCTCGTGTCCTCACTTTTCGCCCTTTAGCGCCCGCCGGGGGGTATCCCCTGTAGCGCCCCCCGTCTTACTCTGTCGCTGATACCGCCGGTCGATCCAGCAGCGCAGGCACGGGCGGCTTGCCGCCCAAGACCACAATCACTTGTGTGGCCCGCCGACGCAAGCCCGCTGTGGCCTCGGCATCCGCCGCGATTTGCGTCATCCGCTCAAGTGCAGCCGGTGTGTCACCGGTTTCAAGATCAATCAACGCCAGCTGTTCTTGGGCCAAAAGCCGCACCAGCCCGCCCGATGCGGTCAGTCCCGTCATCAGGGTGCGGCGGGTATCGACATCAAGCCCCGACTCCGGGAGTGCAACCGCCTTGAGCGTTGCAATCTGGCGATAAACCCTGTCGGTGCCTTCGCGTTCGGCCATATCCATGAGGCGCTTGGCGGCGTCCTGCGGTGCTTCGGACGAGGCCTCGGAGGCGGCCAGAAGGTCAAGCACCGCCTGGGCGGAGGGATTGATTGCGCTGATCCCTGTCAGGGCCGCCGCGCGCGCGTCACGCTCTGGCAAGGCAAGCGCAGCGACGATCTGATCGCCCAACGCCTCTGCGGCTGCGCGTTTTTGCGCCTTTTGCCATTCATTCCAGGCGGCCCCCCCCACCAGCAAGAGAATCGCAAGAACCGCGATCCAGCCATAGCGGCGCATATAGGCGAACAGACGGTCGCGACGCACCTCTTCGGTGACTTCATCAATGAAACTGTCGGTGTCGCTCACGTCTGGCCCCCTCTACGTTTTGCCCCCTCTTAGCGCGAAGCCCCGCCCCTGCCAAGGGGCGGCGGATATCGGTACAACAGAGCGGCTTGCGAGGCGCGTAAGAAAAGTTTAATCTGAACTGGATAGTTTAGCGTATGACGTCATATTCAAGGCGCATGCGCCAAGATTCATGTGGTATGGCGGTCATACGGCATGATGCACCCGGTTCGGAAAGTTGCAATATGCGTTTAGTCCCTGTTTTGATTGCCATCCTGGTGTCGGCGCTGATCTATGCCTTTGTGTTCGAGCGCGAGCGCCTTGTCGCGCTCTTGCCCGCGCCCGCCCCTGTGGCGGATGAGACCGCAAGCGCGCGCGCCGAGGCAGAGGCGCCGAGCACCGCCCCGGATAAGGTTGGCGTCGTTGCCATCCATAGCCAGGCGCGGGTGATCGACAGCACGGTGATCCTGCGCGGGCGCACCGAGGCCGACCGGCTTGTCGAATTGCGTGCCGAAACCTCCGGTCTGGTGATCTCGGAACCGCTGCGCAAGGGCGCATTTGTGGCCAAGGGTGATCTTCTGTGCCGGCTTGATCCGGCGGCGCGCACCGCCAATCTGGCCGAGGCCCGCGCCCGCCTTGCCGAGGCGATGACCCGCGTCCCCGAGGCCGAGGCCCGCACGGCCGAGGCCCGCGCCCAGCTGACAGAGGCCGAAATCAACGTCAACGCCGCCGAGAACCTTGAACGCGGCGGTTTCGCCTCGCAAACCCGCGTCGCCGCAACCCGCGCCGAACTCAGCTCGGCGCGGGCCGCCGTACAATCGGCCAGTTCCGGGCTTGAGGCCGCGCGCGCCGGCATCGAATCGGCCCGCGCCGCGATCAGCGCCGCCGAAAGCGAGATTGCCCGCCTTGAGATCACCGCGCCCTTCGAGGGCGTGCTTGAAACCGACACCGCCGAAATCGGCAGCCTTCTGCAACCCGGCGCGCTCTGTGCCACGGTGTTGCAGCTTGATCCGATCGCGCTTGTCGGATTCGTGTCGGAAATGCAGGTCGCCCGCGTCGAGCGTGGCGCCATGGCCACGGCGCGCCTTGCCTCGGGTCACACCGTCGAGGGGCGGGTGACCTTTCTGTCGCGCGCCGCCGACAATACCACCCGCACCTTTCGCGTCGAGATCGAGGTGCCCAACCCCGACCTTACCCTGCGCGACGGCGAAACCGCCGAGATCATGATCAGCGCCGAGGGCAAGACCGCGCATCTGTTGCCGCAATCGGCGCTGACGCTGGATGACGAGGGCACGCTTGGCGTGCGGATCGTCGATGGCGAAAGCCACGCGCTGTTCACGCCGATCACGCTCTTGCGCGACACGCCGCAAGGCGTCTGGATGACCGGCCTGCCCGAGAGCGCCGACGTGATCGTGATCGGTCAGGAATATGTCACCGACGGTGTGCCCGTCCGCCCCGCCTTTCAGGAGCTTGGCCAATGACCGGCATCGTCGATTGGGCCGCTGCGCGCGCGCGCATGGTGCTGGCTTTTGTGGTGCTGTCGGTGCTGGCGGGCACGCTGGCCTATATCGGTCTGCCCAAAGAGGGCGAGCCCGATATCGAAATACCGACCCTCTTCGTTTCGGTCCCCTTCCCCGGCATTTCCGCCGAGGACAGCGAGAAATTGCTGGTCAAGGTGATGGAAACCGAGCTGAGCGATCTTGATGGGCTCAAGAAAATGACCAGCACGGCGGCGGAAAACTATGGCGGCGTGGCGCTCGAGTTCGAATTTGGCTGGGACAAGACCAAGATCCTTGCCGATGTGCGCGATGCGATGGACACCGCCGAGGCCGACTTTCCCGATGGGGCCGAAAAATACACCCTGCGCGAGGTGAATTTCAGCGAATTCCCGATCATCATCGTCAACCTCAGCGGCCCGGTCCCCGAACGCACCATGGCGCGGCTTGCACGCGATCTTCAGGACACGCTTGAGGGGCTGGAACCGGTCCTTGAGGCCGGCATCGCGGGCAATCGCGAAGAAATGGTCGAGGTGGTGATCGACCCGCTGCGCCTTGAGGCCTATAACGTCACCGCGCTTGAGCTGATCAATGTGGTGCGCAACAACAATCAGCTTATTGCCGCCGGCGAAGTCGACACTGCGCAGGGCACGTTTTCGGTCAAGATCCCGTCGTCCTTTGAGGGAACCCGCGATATTTACCGCCTGCCGATCAAGACCAATGGCGACAGCATCGTGCGGCTTGGCGATCTGGCGACGATCAACCTGACGTTTGAGGATCGCATCGGCACCGCGCGCTTCAACGGTGAAACGACGGTGGCCTTGCAGGTGGTCAAGCGCAAGGGCTTCAACATCATCGACACCGCCGATCTGGTGCGCACCGAGGTAGAGCGCGCCGCCGCCCGCTGGCCCGAGGAGCTGCGCGCGGCAGTGACCGTGGGCACTTCGAACGATCAGTCGCGCACCGTCGCCTCGATGGTAAGCCAGCTTGAAGGCTCGGTTCTGACGGCAATCGCGCTTGTGATGATCGTCATTCTGGCCACGCTTGGCATCCGCCCCGCGCTTTTGGTGGGGTTTGCGATCCCGACCTCGTTCCTGCTGTGCTTTGCCTTGCTGGCGATCATGGGCGTGTCGATTTCCAATATCGTGATGTTCGGCCTGATCCTTGCCGTTGGCATGCTTGTCGATGGTGCCATCGTGGTGGTTGAATATGCCGACAAGCGTATTGATGAGGGCGTTGGCCCGATGCATGCTTATGTCAGCGCCGCCAAGCGGATGTTCTGGCCGGTGGTCAGCTCGACCGCGACCACGCTTTGCGCGTTTTTGCCGATGCTGTTCTGGCCGGGCATTCCGGGACAGTTCATGGGCATGCTGCCGGTCACGCTGATCTTCGTGCTCAGTGCCTCGCTCTTGGTGGCGCTGGTCTATCTGCCGGTTCTGGGCGGCGTGACCGGGCGCACCGAGCGGTGGTTTGACACGCGGATCGGACAGATTGCCGGGCTGTTCTGGTTTTGGCACCTTTCATTGTTTCCGATTTCGGTTGGCGCGCTCATGCTTGCAGGCGCGGCTGCGCCGGTCCTGCTGGAAAATGTCACCACCAGTTTCGCGGCTATGGACAGCGCCGAGATCCTTGGATCGGTGGCGCCGACGCTGGCCAGGGTCTTTGCGCTGTTGCTTGGCGTGGTGGTTCTGGCCGTCATCGGCATCAGTGGCGTCGTGACGCTGTTCATGGCGCTCCTGGCGATCGGTCGCCGTTTTGGCAATCTGGGGCGCGCGGTGATGCGCCGCGTCCTGCCCAATCGCCGCCCGCGCGTCAAAGCGGGTTATCGCCGCTCGCCGTTCGGGCGGGTGATCCATCTGATCACCGGCAATCCGGTCTCGCCGCTGCTGGCGTTTTGCGCGATTTTCGTGCTCGTCGGCTCGGTTCTGATCTATTACGTCAACAACAATAACGGCACCGAGTTCTTTGTGGATTCAGAGCCGGAACAAGCCATCGTTTATGTGCGCGGGCGCGGCAATCTGTCAATTGATCAAAAGGACGATCTGGTCAAACAGGTTGAAACCATTGTCATGGCGCATCCCGGCGTACAAACCGCCTTTGCCTTTGCCGGCGATGGTGGGCTGAACAACAACACCGGCGGCGCACAACCGCCGCGCGACACGATCGGGCAGGTTCAGCTTGAGACCATCCCCTGGGAAGACCGCCCCATGGCGCGCGCGACATGGTTCACCATCCCCTTGCTTGGCTATGAGGTCACCCGCTCTGTGATGGTGGACGCCTTTGACGGCGACACCATCATCGCCGAGCTGACCACAGAGCTTGAACAGATCCCCGGCATCAAGATCGAAATCCTCGCACAGGCACGCGGCCCCGCCTCGGCCAAGCCGGTGCATCTGCGGATCAAAAGCGATGACTGGGATACGCTGATCGGATTTACCGAAACCGCGCGCGCGCATTTCGATGCAACAACCGGCCTGCACAAGATCGAGGATACCCTGCCCCTGCCCGGCATCGACTGGCAGATCGACGTTGACGTGGAAAAGGCCGGCCGCTTTGGTGCCGATGTGGCCACCGTCGGCGCGATGGTGCAACTTGTGACCCGCGGCATCCTGCTTGACACGATGCGGGTCGAAAGCAGCGATGAAGAGATCGAAATCCGCGTCCGCCTGCCGGAACAGGACCGGGTTTTGTCGACGCTTGATACGCTCAAGGTGCGCACCGCTGACGGGCTTGTGCCGCTGAGCAATTTCACCAGCCGCACCCCGGTACAGAAACTGGCGCAGATCGACCGCGTTGATCAGACCCGGTTTTTCGACATCAAGGCCGCCGTCGTGGATGGGCTGAGCAAGACCACCACCGACGCGCAGGGCCATGACACCACCGTGCCAATCAACGCCAATGAGCGGATCGAAGAGCTTACCAAATGGCTTGAAAGCGGCGTCATGCCCGCCAATGTGAGCTATGAATGGACCGGCGACGCCGAGGACCAGAAAGAATCCGGCGCCTTCCTGCAAAAGGCCTTCATGGGCGCTTTGGGTCTGATGTTCATCATCCTGCTGGCGCAGTTCAACAGCGTCTATAACGCGGTTCTGGTGCTTTTGGCGGTGGTGCTTTCGACCACCGGGGTTCTGATCGGGATGCTGGTGATGAACCAGCCGTTTTCGATCATCATGACCGGCACCGGCATTGTCGCGCTTGCCGGGATCGTGGTGAACAACAACATCGTGCTGATCGACACCTATCAGGAATTCCTGAAGATCATGGACAATTCCGTGTACGATGAAGAATTGGTCCTGTCGCAGATTCAATCCTGTAAAAATGCACAGAGACTTCTAAACATGCCGGTGGATATTGATCTGATGCTGCTGG
>JAVVFB010000083.1:0-12302 GCA_032251095.1 Roseovarius sp.
GGCGAATTCTTCGACTTTGGGGGAATAGGCGGGCGGCGGCAGATCGTCTGCGGCGCTCTCCTCTTCAAAGATATCCTCCATCTGATCCTCGGCGGCGGCGCGTTGCGCATCCAGCTCGCGGAACAGCGGCGTGTCGGACTCCTGCGTTGTTGCGGCAACCTGGGCCGGGGCCTCTTCGCGTTCTTCTGCAACCGGCGCAGCCACTTCAGGCGCGGCCGCCTGGCGCAGAGGCTGGGCCATCGAGCGGCGCGGCACAGGCATATCGGCGGCCTTCTCGGTGGCGTCGATCCCGGTGGCGACAACGCTGACACGCATCGAGCCTTCCATCGACGGATCAAGCGTGCTGCCGACGATGATATTGGCATCGGCGTCAACTTCTTCACGAATGCGGTTGGCCGCCTCGTCAAGTTCAAACAGCGTCAGATCATGTCCGCCGGTGATGTTGATCAGAACACCCTTGGCGCCACGCAGGCTGATTTCATCCAGAAGCGGGTTGGCAATGGCCTTTTCGGCGGCCTGAATGGCGCGATCTTCGCCGCTGTCCTCGCCGGTGCCCATCATCGCCTTGCCCATTTCATCCATGACAGCGCGCACATCGGCGAAATCAAGGTTGATCAGGCCGGGGCGCACCATCAGATCGGTCACACCCTTGACGCCCTGATAAAGAACGTCGTCGGCCATGCTGAAGGCCTCAGTGAAGGTGGTTTTCTCATTGGCCAGACGGAACAGGTTCTGGTTGGGAATGATGATCAGCGTATCGACCATCTTTTGCAGCGCCTCTACGCCCTCTTCGGCCTGACGCATGCGTTTTGCGCCCTCGAACTGGAACGGCTTGGTGACAACACCGACGGTCAGAACGCCAAGCTCGCGGGCGGCCTGCGCGATGATCGGCGCGGCGCCCGTGCCGGTGCCGCCACCCATGCCGGCGGTGATAAAGCACATATGCGCGCCTGCAAGGTGATCGACGATCTGCTCGATGCTTTCCTCGGCAGCAGCCGCCCCGACAGAGGCCCGCGCGCCGGCACCAAGACCTTCGGTGACTTTCACGCCCAGCTGAATGCGGCTTTCCGAATTGCTCTGGCTCAGGGCCTGTGCGTCGGTATTCGCCACCACGAAATCAACCCCATCGAGTTGCTTTTCGATCATGTTGTTGACCGCGTTGCCACCGGCCCCACCAACACCGAAAACGGTGATCCGGGGCTTAAGGTCGTCATGTCCGGGCATAGTGAGGTTCAATGTCATTGCTCTGTCCGCCTGCTGTTGCGCCCGCATTCGCGAGCCGTTTTTCCGCCTATTCAGCACCATTCTTACCGGGCGTTCACCCAAAGGTCACCAAAAAAACACTAAATAGACACCAAATATGGTCACTTTTTCGCCTTTATTCGCGGTATTTCGCCGATGACGCCACATATTGGGGTCACCAGTTGTCCTTGAACCACTTGACGGCCCGCTTGAGCGAACGCGCCGGGTAGCGATCGACCGGAATTTCGAAGTCCCACCATTCGTCCTGTGGATTGGCCGCAAACAGACACATGCCCACGGCGCTGGCAAATCCGGCGCCGGTGGCGGCCTGTGGAAGCCCGTGCACCCGAAGCGGGCGACCAAGGCGAACCTGCTGGCCCAAAATCTTGCTGGCCAGCCCGTCAAGGCCGGGGATCTGGCTGCCGCCGCCGGTCAGCACGATCTGCTGGCTTGGCAGGTGATCAAAGCCCGCCGCGTCAAGACGCCCGCGCACCTCTTCGAGGATTTCCTCGACCCGCGGGCGCATGATCCCGATAAGTTCGGCGCGGCTAACCCTGCGCCGGTCGTGATCCCAATCGCCGGTATCACCGCCGATCTCGATCATCTCGCGGTCATCCATGCCGGTGGCCACAACGCCGCCGTAGAATGTCTTGATCCGCTCCGCGGTGGCGGCGGGCACCTGAAGCCCCATGGAAATGTCGCTGGTGACGTGATCGCCACCCATGCGCACGGAATCCGCATAGATCATGTGCTTCTTGATGAAGATCGACACGCCCGACGAGCCGCCGCCAAGGTCGATACAGGCCGCGCCAAGCTCCTGTTCATCCTCGACCAGCGAGGCAACCCCCGACACATAGGCAGAGCTGGCCACACCGGCCAGTTCAAGATCACAGCGCTTGACACAATAGGCCAGGTTCTGGATCGCGGCGGCCTCGACGGTCAGCATATGCATGTCGGTCGACAGCACCTGCCCCATCTGGCCGCGCGGATCAATCAGACCCGAGCGGTGATCAAGCGCAAAATTCACCGGCTGAGCATGCAGAACCTCGCGCCCCTCACCGTAGTCAGGCACATCACAAGCGCTCAGCACGCGGCTGATGTCCTGTTCGCTGACGGTGTGGCCCTCAAGCTCGACCTGACCGGCAAGACCGTAAGAGCGCGGCGAGGCGCCCGAGAAACAGGCGATCACGTGATCGACCCGGATATTGGCCATTTTCTGCGCCGCCTGCACGGCGGTGCGAATGGCGCGCTCGGTTTCCTGCATCGCGTCGATCTCGCCAAAACGCACCCCGCGCGACCGGGTGGTCGCCGCGCCGATCACCCGAAACCCCGCCTGCCCGGCCATCGCGCCGATGCCATCGGTCTCGCTCAGACGTTCGGTGCCGTCAAAGCGCAACACAAGGCAGGCGATCTTGGAGGTGCCCACATCAAGCACCGCCACCACGCCGCGCTGCATCGCCGCCTTGCGCATATGGCGCATCGCCCGTTGGGATTCGTAAAGCTCGATCATCGGTTCAGTCCGCCCCTAAAGTCATATTTGTAATCCGCCACCATTCTTCCATGGCGGTCTCATTAAGCCGGATGGTCGGGCGTGCGGCGATCCGCATATCGACCGCCACCAGATCCCGTTCCAGCATGTCCTGCGCCGTGTTCAGCACGATCACCCGCTCAAGCGCGCGCACCGCCCCGGTTTCGGGCAGCATGATCCGCTGGCCGCTTTCAAGCACCAGATCCCACCGCCGCTCGCCCATCCGCACAAGGCCGCGAATGTTTTGCGGCAAGGGCTGGGCCGCCTGCAAGATCTGCATGGCCTCGGCGACGTAAATCTGCGCGCCCTCACCGGCCACCACCGGCAGGCTGGCGCGTTCGCTGCGCGCCCCGACCGCGCCGATCACCTCGCCCTCGATATCAATCACGTTGATCCCGTCACGGGTCCGCCAGAGGGCGACCGGCTGGCGCTCGGTGATCTCGGCCACCATGACACCGCCCTGCCGGATGCGCACGGCGGCCGCGGCCACGGCCGGAAGGTCTTCGATCATCACCCTGATGTCATCGAGGTTCAAATCGAACGAGCTTGCCGGAAGGTCAAACGGGAAAATCTCTCGGATGTCTTCCTGCACGCCAAGGCTTGCGCCCTCGACCGCCAGCAGGTTGACCATGAATTCGGGGCGGGTTTCGATCTGATGGCGAATATCTGTGATCGCCAGCATGACTTCCTCGCGGCGCTGCTGATCGGCAAAATAACCCGCCGTCAGCCCCGCCACCGCCAGCACCGGAAGCCCGACGCGCAAAAGTCGGCGATAAAGCGGCGTCAGCATCAGCCGCTGAAAGCGATAGGACCAACGCGAGGGTGCCGGATCAATGCGCGGGATCACCTGTTGCATGATGCATCCTCGACCATCCAGCGGCACAGTTCGGGGAAGGAAATGCCCGCGACCTGCGCCTGTTCAGGGCTAAGCGATGTCGGGGTCATGCCGGGTTGCGTGTTGGTTTCCAAAAGGATCAACCCGTCAAGCCCGCGCGCCTCGTCCCAGCGAAAATCGGTGCGGCTTAGCCCGCGACAGCCCAGAATCTGATGCGCGCGCAGCGCGTAGTCCATGCAGGCGTCGAAAATCTCTTGCGGGATATCGGCGGGCACCACATGGCGCGAGCCGCCGGGCTTGTACTTGGCATCATAATCATACCAGCCATCGGTCAGGATATCAGTCACCGTCAGCGCGCGATCGCCCATCACCGTGGTGGTCAGCTCGCGACCGGGCGCAAAGGCCTCGACCATCACCAGATCAGGCATGTCATCGGCAAGCTGTGGCGGGGCATTGGCGGCGTCATGTACAAGGTACACCCCGACCGACGAGCCTTCGTTATAGGGCTTGACCACATAGGGCGGCGTCATCACATGCGCGGCACTTATATCGCCCTTATGCGCCAGAACGCTTGCAACCACCGGTAGGCCCGCGGCGCGGTAAGCCACCTTTGTCTTTTCCTTGTCCATGGCAAGCGCCGAGGCCAGAACGCCGGAATGCGTGTAAGGCAGGTGGAGCCACTCCAGCAGCCCTTGCACACAGCCATCCTCGCCCCAGCGGCCATGCAGGGCGTTGAACACCACATCGGGCGCAATCTCTTGTAAACGCGCGGCAAGATCGTGGCCGGCGTCAACCTCTGCCACGTCATAGCCTGCTTCCCTCAATGCGGCGGCGCATTCATGTCCTGACGACAAGGAGACCTCGCGCTCTGCCGAGGGGCCACCCAGTATCACCGCCACTTTCGGGGTTGTTCTGCTCGAACCAACCACCTTTTGCCTCAATATCCCGGGTCTGTTTGCGACCCATGTTATTTGTTGTCTGCCTGATTGACTTAATTCGGGGCCGTTTCGCCGACCCTCATGATTTCCCAGTGTAACTCTATTCCACTGTTTTGGAAAACCCTTTTTCGCACATCTTCGCCCAATCCTTCAAGATCGGCGGCGGTGGCGCCGCCGACGTTGATCAGGAAGTTGGGGTGCTTCTCGCTCATCTGTGCCCCGCCCCGGCGCGCGCCGCGCAGGCCGGCCTCGTCAATCACCTTCCAGGCCTTGAGATCATGCACATCATCGGCGCGCCCGGTCGAGCTAAAGCCTGCGGGATTGCGAAAGGTGCTGCCTGCACTGCGCTCGCGCGTGGGTTGGGTCTCGTCACGCTTGGCAAGCTGCTCGGCCATCCGCGCACAAAGCTCTTCGGGCGCGCCCTTGGGGGCGTTGAACGTCGCGTGGGTTATCACCCACCCTACGGGTAAATCGCTCTGACGGTATTGAAAGTTGAGGTCTTGCGCCGTGAGGGTCACCCGCTTGCCCTCGCGCGTCACCGCCTCGGCGCTGACGAAATGATCCGCCGTATACTGGCCATAACAGCCCGCGTTCATCCGCACCGCGCCGCCAATCGCGCCGGGAATGGTACGCAGAAAGGTCAGGTCAAGCCCGGCCTCCGCCGCCTTGCGCGCCACATGGGCATCAAGCACCGCCGCGCCCGCGGTGACGCGCGTGCCGTCGATCTCGATGCTGTTAAAGCCCCGCCCAAGCCGGATCACCACCGCGCGCAAGCCGCCATCGCGCACGATCAGGTTGCTGCCCACGCCCATCGGAAACACCGCTATATCGCTGTCAAGCTGCGCCAGAAACTCTGCCAGATCCTCGACATCGGCCGGCTGAAACAGCCAATCCGCAGGCCCGCCCACGCGCAGCCATGTCAGATCGGACAACGCACGATCAGGGGTCAGCTTCCCCCTCGGTCTGGGCAGATCACTCATGCCCGCGCTTTTGCCCCGCCTGTCGCCCAAGGTAAAGCCCCCGCCTTCTCCAACCGCACGCCACCTGCCATCGTGCCCCCCGCTCACCTCCCCCGTAGGGTGGGTGAAACCCACACGCTTCTCAGCGACCGGAGCAGCCCGCCAGCCGAAGGAGCGCATTCAACATGATGCTACTTGACCCTCTGCCTGATCCAGCGACCCAGATAGATCACCGGCCAACGCAGCACCGACATCCCCGCCGCCAGCACCAGCAACCCGACCCAGGGACCGTTTTGCCAGGTGACAAACCCAAGGATCGGAACGCCCACAGCGATCAGGGCATAAGCCCGCCGCCACAGGTTGTCACGACTTGGCAGCATCGCCAGGACATTGGCCACAAAGGCCCAGAGACAGGCAAGCGCAAGAGACAGGGTCATTTGAAAACCTCCGAGGTCTGGCCGCGCAACCGGGTAAGCCACTGGCGCAGCGGGCGGCGAAACATCGAGCCAAGCGCCACCACGCCGCCAAGGGCGAGCAACCAGCCGTGCTGATATCCCATAAAGCCGATCACCAGCGGCGCGACGATCAACAGGGTCACGCCGGGCAGGTATTGCCTGCGCATCGGCAACAGCGCGACGATGGTCGCGGCCAGCGCCCAAAGGCTTGCGATCAACAGCGACGCACTCATGTCAGTTTCCCCGCGATGGCGGCCGCAAAGCAGCCAAGGCTCAGGATCACCCCGGCCCAGGGCACCCAAGCGCCGACCGAGAACCCGATATCGGGCTGGCGTCGTTTAAGGCCGATCAGCGCGGCGTTGACGATGGCAAAGACGATCAAAAGCGCCAGCGTCGTCACCTCGGCCAGCACCGCCACCGGCAGCGTCAGCGCCGAGACGATCACCACCGCCCCCACAAGGACCGAGGCCAGAACCGGCGTGCCAAAACGGGGATGGGCATGCGAAAACGGCGCGAAGACCACCGAGCGGCGGCCAAGGCCAAACAGCACCCGGCTTGCCATCACGATCTGCGCCAGCACGCCGTTCAACGCCGCCGCCACCGCAATCGCCGACAGAAACACCGGGCTTGTGCCTGTGCCTGCCTGCCAGACAAGCGCCAGCGGGCGCTCGGACGCGCCCAGCACCTCGCGCGGCACAGAACGCACCGCCGCCAGCGACACCATGGCATAAAGGATCGCGGTGATCCCTAAGGCATAAAGGATCGCGCGCGGCATGTTGCGCGCCGGATTGCGCACCTCTTCGGCCATGTTGACCATGTCGTTGAAGCCGATAAAGGCAAAGACCGCAAAGAGCGTCGCCGCCGCCACCCCGTTCCATTCAGGTGTCGGCAAGGGCAAGACCCATTCGGCCACAGGCTCGGCCGCAATTCCGGCGCCGATCACAAGCACAAGGCCAAACACCTCGATCACGGTCAGGATCGCGGCGAAGGCCAGGCTTTCGAGAACGCCGATGATCGCCACCGCCGTGAGGGCCACGCCAAGGCCGACCACCGCCACAGCAAAGGGGATGTCGATGATCGAGGTGAGGTACCCAACCCCGCCGCGCAGCACCGCCGCCGCGGCCACGGTGCCCGCTACGACATTGATCATACCGACCCCAACCGCCAGCCAATGCGCCTGCAATCCGATCTCGACATAAGAGCTTTCGCCAGCCGCCTCGGGAATGCGCGCAGAGAGTTCGGAAAACGAAAGCGCCGTCGGCACCGCCACCAGAGCGGCCAAAACGAAGGCCATCGGCGCCCACATGCCCGCCGCGCCTGCGGCGGCCCCGGTCAGAACATAGATCCCGGCCCCCACCATGATGCCGATGCCGTAGGCGGTCAAAAGACCTGGGCCGATCCGGCGTTTGAGGGCGTCTGACATCAAGGTTATCCCTGCAAACGCGCCGGCAGGTTATTGGCCCAACCGCTGATCGTGCCGGCGCCAAGACAGACCACCATATCGCCGGGCCGGGCTTCGGCGCGCACAAGGCGTTCAAGATCATCCTCGTCGAGGACCGCATGGGCATGGCGATGGCCATGGCGGATAAGGCCGGCCACAAGGTCATCGCGGCTTGCGCCCGCAATCGGGTCTTCGCCGGCGGCATAGACCTCGGCGATGCCCACCACGTCGGCCTCGTTGAAACAGGCGCAGAAATCGTCAAACAGCGTATGCAGCCGGGTATAGCGGTGCGGCTGATGCACGGCGATGATGCGCCCCTCGGTGGCCTGACGCGCGGCCTTGAGGACGGCGGTGATCTCGGTCGGATGATGGCCGTAATCGTCGATGATGGTGACACCATTGACCTCGCCCACACGGGTAAAGCGACGGTTGACCCCGCCAAAGGCGGCAAGGGCCTTGCGGATCTCATCGCCTTTCATGCCAAGGTGGCGCGCCACCGCAACCGCGCTCAGCGCGTTGCTGACGTTGTGATCGCCCGGCATCGGCAGGGTACAGCCCTCGATCTTCTTGCCCTCACCCTGAAGCAGGATGTCAAAATGCGCCACACCCGCCTTATAGGTCAAATTGACCGCGCGCACATCGGCCTGGGCGTTGAAGCCATAGGTCACGACGCGCCGGTCGGTGATCTTGCCGACAAGCGTCTGAACATCCGCATCATCGGTGCAACAGACCGCCAGACCGTAAAACGGGATGTTGCTGACAAAATCGTAAAACCCTTGGTGAAGCGCCTCTTCGGTGCCCCAATGCTCCATATGCTCGGGGTCGATATTGGTGACAATGGCGATGGTCGCGGGCAGACGGTTGAAGGTGCCGTCGCTCTCGTCGGCCTCGACCACCATCCATTCGCCCTCGCCCATGCGGGCATTGCTGCCATAGGCGTGGATGATGCCGCCATTGATCACCGTCGGGTCGATCCCGCCCGCCACAAGCAATTCCGCCACCAGCGTGGTGGTGGTGGTCTTGCCATGGGTGCCGGCCACGGCGATGTTGGATTTGAGGCGCATCAGCTCGGCCAGCATCTCGGCGCGGCGCACCACCGGAAGGCCCCTGCGGCGCGCTTCGTCAAGTTCGGGATTGCCCGGCTTGATCGCCGATGAAATCACCACCACCTCGGCGGATTCAAGGTTTTCGGCGCTTTGACCCTCAAAAATCGTCGCGCCATTCGCCGCAAGCCGGTCGGTGATCTTCGAGCGTTTAAGATCGCTACCCTGCACGGTATAGCCGTGGTTGATCAAGACCTCGGCAATGCCCGACATGCCAATGCCGCCGATGCCGACAAAATGGATCGGACCGACATCACCCGGAAGCTTGGTTGCTGCGTTCATTCAGGGGCACCTTTATTCGCAAGTTGTTCGACCAGATCTGCCAGATGCTGCGGCGCGTCGGGCTGGGCACAGCCATGCGCCGCCTGCGACATCATCAGCGCTCCGTCGGGATTGCTCAGCACGGCGGCTATCTGCTCTGAAAGCGTGGCAACCTCAAGCCGTTTTTCGGGGATCAGGATCGCGGCCCCCGCCTCGGTCAGGCCGCGCGCATTGGCCTGTTGGTGATCGCCCGTCGCCGCCGCGTAAGGGATAAGGATCGAAGGCCGGCCAATCACGCTTATGTCGGCGACGCTGCTGGCACCGGCGCGGCTGATGACAAGCTGGGCCTCGGACATCCGGCGCGGTAGATCGCGAAAGAACGGCTGCACATCGGCATCAATGCCCTGATCGGCGTAATACTGCGCCACGCGGTCGCCGTCTTCGTCGCGGGCCTGATGGCTGACGCGGACATTGCGCAGGATCTCGCCTGGCAATTCGGCAATCGCGGGGGGCACCACATCCGACAGGATACGCGCGCCCTGGCTTCCGCCAATCACCAGGATCGACATCGGATAATCGCCCGGCGCGATATAGCCCGCGCCGGCCCGTTCCAGCACCGCCGCGCGCACCGGATTGCCCACATACGCCCCCTCGATCCCCTCGGGCAGATCGGTCGGCCATGTGCCACAGGCCACCCGGTCAACCCGCTTGGAAAAGATCCGGTTGACCCGGCCCAAGACACCGTTTTGTTCATGTACCATCCGCGGCAGGCGCAAGACCCAGGCCGCCGAAAGCGCCGGAATGCTTGGATACCCGCCAAAGCCGACCACGACATCGGGCCTGTCGCGCATCATCCGCAGGCTCGCGCCGATCACACCGCCAAGGATATGCAACGGCACCAGCAATTTGTTGAGGAGCCCGCCACGCGCAAAGGTGGCGCTTGCCACCTGCTCGATCTCGACGGAATGGGGAAAGCCGCCGGTATAGCGTGCGCCGCGCGCGTCGGTCGAAAGCTTGACCCGCCAGCCCCGGCGCAGCATCACCTCGGCCAGTGCCTGCGCGGGAAACATATGCCCGCCCGTGCCCCCGGCTGCGATCACCAATAGCGGCTTGCGCGCGCTCATCTGCGCCCCCTCAGAATGTCACCGATCTGGCCCTGTGGCCGGGTCCGGGTAAAGGCAAGCAGCATGCCAACGGCAATCCCGCCCGCCACCACCGACGAGCCGCCATAGCTCACGAATGGCAGGGTCATGCCCTTGGCCGGCAAAAGCCGCACCGCGACGCCCATGTTGATCATCGCCTGCGCGCCGAACATCGCCACAAGGCCGGTGCCCGCAAGGCGGATGAACGGATCACGCTCGCGCATCAACCGCAGGAACGAGCGCACGGCGATGCCCGCATAAAGCGCGATGATGCAAAGCACGAGCACAAGCCCGTATTCCTCGGCGGCGACCGCAATGATGAAATCGGTATGCGCATCGGGCAGCGACCATTTCACCTGTCCTTCGCCGACGCCAACGCCGAAAAACCCACCCTCTCGGATCGCGTTGGTGGCAAAGCCAAGCTGTGTCGTCGGATCGACATCCGGCGACAGGAACCCGTCAATCCGGCGCGCGAAATGCTCTGAATTGGAATAGGCCAACGAGCCGAACAGGACCACGCCCCCCGCCATCACCAGCAGCAAGAGGATCGGCGCCCCGGCGACGAAATACATCACACCCCAGCCAAACAGCACCAGCGCCGCCTGTCCGAAATCGGGCTGCATCGCCAGAAACGCAAGGATCACCATGGCCAGAAGGAAAGACCAGCTCAGCCCCGGCGGCCCGTTGATCTGTTGGCTGGCCGCCATCAACCAGGCCGCAACGACCACAAAGGCCGGCTTGAGAAACTCCGACGGCTGCACGCTTGCAAAGCCAAGGCTGTACCAGCGCACGGCCCCCTTTCCAAAATCGGTGCCAAACACCGGCAACAGGATCAGCGCGACAAAGGCGGCGAGAAAGCCAAGCACCGCAAGGCGGCGCACCAATTCCGGGCGCATCATTGAGGTCAGCACCATCACCACAAGCGCCAGGCCACCAAACACCGCCTGTCGTTGAACATAATGAAAGGCGTCAAAGCCGTTCTTTTCCGCCAGCGGCGGCGAGGCCGCGAGGCCCAAAAGAACGCCAATCGCGAACAGGATCAGCACGCAGGAAAACGACCATTTGTCGATCGTGCGCCACCATTTCGGGATTACGGGCTCCGCGTCCCGCAGGGGCACTGCCCCATAGACCATCTCTGTCATAAGCCTGCCGCCTCTGAATATCTTGCGCCCCTTTTCGGGGTCTGGCACCAATTGTAGCGCTATTTTCGCATTATTGCCAGCCTAAACCCCTTGCCAATCGGCGGCATTTCGCGTCTTAGCGCGGGCATGACAATGGCGGTCGAAACCCTGATCCTTGGCGCCGGTGCGGCGGGCCTGATGTGTGCGGCCCATGCCGGGGCGGATACGCTGGTGATCGATCACGCGCGCGCACCGGGCGAAAAGATCCGGATTTCCGGCGGCGGGCGCTGTAATTTCACCAACCTTTACGCGGCACCCGAGAATTTCCTGTCGCAAAACCCGCATTTCTGCAAATCCGCGCTCAGGCGCTATACCCAATGGGATTTCATCGACCTGATGGCGCGCCACGGCATCGCCTGGCATGAAAAGACGCTGGGACAGCTGTTTTGCGACGACAAGGCAACACAGATCGTGGCGATGCTGCTCGATGAGATGACCTGCACCGGGGCGCGCCTCTGGCTCGGCACCTCGCTTGTGGACCTAAGCCATGACGGCGCCCGCTTTCACGCCACGCTTGACCGCGACGGCACGCGGCAGAGCGTAACAGCACGCAATCTCGTACTCGCCACGGGCGGCAAATCCATCCCCAAGATGGGCGCCACGGGTCTCGCCTATGACATCGCGCGCCAGTTCGGCCATGCCCTGACCGAAACCCGCCCCGCTCTGGTGCCGCTGACCTTTTCCGACGCGCCCTTCGCCCCGCTTTCAGGCGTCGCCCTGCCCGCCCGCGTCAGCCATGACACCACCCGCTTTGACGAGGCGGTGCTGTTCACCCATCGCGGCCTCTCGGGCCCGGCGATCCTGCAAATCTCGTCCTATTGGCACGAGGGCGAGGCGATCACGCTTGACCTTGACCCCACCGACACGCTTCTTGAGGCCCTGCGCGCGCAACGCCAGACCCAAGGGCGGCGCAACCTCACCACCGAACTTGCGCGCCACCTGCCCGCCAAACTGGTCGATCACCTGACCCCGCTCTTGGGCCTCTCGGGCAAGCTTGCCGATCAATCCGATGCCCGCCTGAGCGAGATCATGACCGCCCTTCGCAACTGGTCGCTCAAACCCACCGGCTCCGAGGGCTACCGCACCGATCAATGTAGTAAAAATCCCGAATTGTGCTGCGGCTCCGAGCAGGGCTGTTTTCGGATTCGCCAGAAGAGGGCCGAAATCGGTCATGGCACCGACACCCATGAAGATAAACAGCGGGAAGAGCCCGGTAG
>JAVVFB010000084.1:0-11994 GCA_032251095.1 Roseovarius sp.
CGCCTGTTTGCGACAAATACGCGTCAAATCGGCTTGAGGCGACTGTAGCACACGGCTAGATCAGCGGCAAAGGAGCCCGCCCATGAGCCTCAACACATTCGGTCACCTCTTTCGCTTCACCACCTGGGGCGAAAGCCACGGCCCCGCGCTTGGCGCGACGGTGGATGGCTGCCCGCCGGGGGTGGCGCTTGACGAGGGCACGCTTCAGCACTGGCTCGACAAGCTCCGCCCCGGCCAGAACAAGAACATGACCCAACGCAACGAACCCGATGCGGTGCGTATCCTGTCGGGCGTTTACGAGGGTCAGAGCACCGGCACGCCGATCCAGTTGATGATCGAGAACACCGATCAGCGCTCCAAGGATTACGGCGATATTGCCCAAACCTTTCGGCCCGGTCACGCCGATATCACCTATCACCAGAAATACGGGTTGCGCGATCCGCGTGGCGGCGGGCGCAGCTCGGCGCGCGAAACCGCCGCGCGGGTCGCCGCCGGTGGCGTGGCGCGCGCCGCGCTTGCGTCGCTTGTGCCGGGAATTGAGATCAAGGGCTACATGGTCGCCATGGGCGAAATGGAAATCGACCGTGCCCGCTTTGACTGGGGTGCGATTGACGGCAATGATTTCTGGATTCCCGATGCCGCCGCCGCCCCCGAATGGGAGGCGTATCTGCAAAAGCTGCGCAAGGATCACAACTCGGTCGGCGCCGTGGTCGAGGTGGTCGCGCGCGGCGTTCCCGCCGGCCTTGGCGCGCCGATCTATGGCAAGCTCGATACCGATCTGGCCGCCGCGATGATGTCGATCAATGCCGTCAAGGGCGTCGAGATCGGCGAAGGCATGGCCGCCGCGCGCCTCACCGGAACCGACAACGCCGATGAGATTTTCATGGGCGAGAACGGACCGGAATACGGATCAAACCACGCCGGCGGCATCCTTGGCGGCATCTCGACAGGCCAAGAGGTGATCGTGCGCTTCGCGGTCAAGCCGACCTCGTCGATCCTGAGCCCGCGCCGCTCGATCCGCATTGACGGCACCCCGATCGAGGTGGTGACCAAGGGGCGCCACGATCCTTGCGTCGGCATCCGCGCGGTGCCCGTGGCCGAGGCAATGATGGCCTGTGTGATCCTTGATCACCTGCTCTTGCATCGCGGTCAGGTCGGCGACGGCCCACGTGGCAAGATCGGCTAGAGCGTGTCGCGTTCATTCGCATTCACGCAACACGCTCTAACCTATTGATTTCGCATGTTCGAGAAGCTCAAAACCGGTTCCCACTTTCGAGCAACATGCTTTAAACTAAGCGTCGTTTCTTCTGGCTCTAAATATCCCGGGGGTTTGGGGGCTGGCCCCCAATCGGCGCTTACGGCAGGCGCTTTTGCCGTGAAAGCTGGACCGCCAGAATGCCGCCCATGATCACCAACACACCGATCAGATCTCCAAGTCGCAGCGCCTCGCCCAACAGCATGGCGGCGATGGCCACCCCGAAGAACGGGTTGAGAAAATGAAAAGTCGCGGCGCGGGTCGCGCCGATCCGTTCGACCAGCAGGAACCACACCAAAGTGGCGGCAAGACCGGGGATAAGCGTGGTGTAAAGGAAGGCCAGCACAAGCCGCATACTCCACTCGACCACAAACGGTTCGGTCGCAAGGCCAACCGTGCCGACCAGAACCGCGCCAACGATCATCTGAAGCCCGACAACCATCAGGAAATTCCCCCCCGAGGCCGCGCCACGCACCGACAGGGTGGCAAAGGCCAGTGCAAACACCGCAACCACGCAGAGGCCGACGCCGTAAAGGTCCATCCCCCCCTGAAGCCGCGCGCCCATGATGATCACCACCCCGGCAAGCCCGGCAACAAGCCCGAAGATCCCGACCTTGCCAAGCCGCTCGCCAAGGAACGCCCAGCTGATCAAGCCGACCAATAGCGGCACGCTCGAGGCGATGATCGCGGCAAGCGAGGCCTCGATCGTCTGCATCGCCACAAAGTTGAGCCCAAGATAAAGCGCATTCTGACAGACCCCGAAGATGATCGTTGCGCGCCATTGCGCCCGCGTCAACCGCCATGTCTGGCCAAGGATCAGGGCAATCACGATCCCGATAAGCCCCGAAATCAGAAACCGTAACCCAAGCGCGGTCAGCGGCGGCGCGGCGGCAACGATGATGCGCGCCGAGGTAAACGCGCTTGACCACATAAGCGCAAAAGCAAGCCCCATGACAATCGCACGAATATCCATCAATCAACTCCGTCAATGAAAAGGGCCGCCGTTTGGCGACCCTTTTACGAAACTTGTAACAAGTGCAAGCAGGCTTTAGCCGTTTACGCTGTCTTTCAGCGCTTTGGCGATGGTCATTTTGACAACCTTGTCGGCCTCTTTTTTCATTTGCTCGCCGGTGGCAGGATTGCGCACCATACGCTCGGGGCGCTCGCGGCAATAGATTTTGCCAACGCCCGGAAGGGTCACGGCACCGCCTGCGGATACTTCCTTTGTGATGATCGCGATCACCGCGTCCAGAGCGCCGGTGGCGGTTTTCTTGTCACTTCCCATTTCATCAGCCAGAGCAGCGACGAGTTGGGTTTTGGTCATCGGTTTTGCCATTTTATGGTCTCCTTCAACTGCCCTACCTATGGGCCTCATGCGCGTGATTTAACGCTATGGTGTGATCAAACACAATGACTGGTGGTTAAAAGCAAGTGTTTTTAGCGTATTTTGTGCCAATTTCCGCTAGGTCAAAGAAAGGCTGTCTCCGCAAAACTGCGTAATTTGCGGCTATGGATGCGTTCGAGGGGCATTTTGCGAAGCGATTCCATCGCGCGAATCCCTATCATCAGGTGGCGCGAGACCTGTGATTGATAGAATGCGCTCGCCATTCCCGGCAGTTTAAGCTCGCCCTGAAGGGGTTTGTCGCTGACGCAGAGCAGGGTGCCATAGGGCACGCGAAAGCGAAATCCGTTGGCGGCGATGGTGGCGCTTTCCATGTCAAGCGCGATGGCGCGCGATTGCGACAGGCGTTGCACCGGGCCGGATTGGTCGCGCAATTCCCAATTGCGGTTGTCGACGCTGGCCACAGTGCCGGTGCGCATCACGCGCTTGAGGTCAAAGCCCTCAAGCTCTGTTTCCTGAGCCACCGCCGTTTCAAGGGCGATCTGGATTTCCGCCAGCGCCGGGATCGGCACCCAGGCCGGCAGGTCGGCGTCAAGCA
This sequence comes from Roseovarius sp., assembly GCA_032251095.1. Taxonomy (GTDB): domain Bacteria; phylum Pseudomonadota; class Alphaproteobacteria; order Rhodobacterales; family Rhodobacteraceae; genus Roseovarius. Next base: position 3,196 of record JAVVFB010000084.1, read on the forward strand.
CCCGGTCCTCGCGCAGATAGGCATGCGCCAGAACGAAATCGCCAAGCGATTGCGAATTGCGCAGCCCCGCACAATGGCCCACCATCACCCAGGCATGCGGGCGCAGCACCGCCACGTGATCGGTCGCGGTCTTGGCGTTGGACGGCCCGACCCCGATATTGACCAGGGTGATCCCCGACCCATCGGCGCGCTTGAGGTGATAGGTCGGCATCTGCGGCAACCGCTCGACGGTCGGCAAAACCCCGTCGGGCGCGGTGATCTCGGCATTGCCGGTGCTGACAAAGGCGCAATAGCCGCTTGCGGGATCGGCCAGCATCTTGCGCGCATAGGCCTCGAATTCCGAAACATAGAACTGATAGTTGGTGAATAGAACGTAGTTCTGAAAATGCTCGGGGTCGGTGGCGGTATAATGCGCCAGCCGCGCCAGCGAATAATCCACCCGTTGCGCGGTAAAGGGCGCAAGCGGGGCGGCGCCGCCCGGCGGGGTCTGATGGGTGCCGTTGACGATATGGTCGTTCGTGGTCGAAAGGTCCGGCACATCAAACACATCGCGCAGGGTAAAGTCTGCGGCGCCTTCTTGTGGGACAGTGATGCTTGCATCATTGGCAACGGCAAAATGCACCGGCATCGGCGTGTCCGACACCGAGATACAGACCGGGACACCGTGGTTTTCGATCAACAACCCGATCTGTTGTTCAAGGTAATTGCGAAACAGGTCGGGCCGGGTGATCGTCGTGGCATAGGTTCCGGGATTGGCGACATGACCAAAGCTTAGCCGACTGTCGATCTTGGCGAATGTCGAGGTGGTGAAACTTATCTCGGGGTAGAACGCGCGAATGCGCCGGGTGGGGATATCACCGCCAAGCGCCTTGGAAAACTCGTGACAGAGAAACGTCGTCGCCACCTGGTAGAGCGTAACAAGCCGGTCGACCGCCGCGCGCGGGTCGGTGAAGTCCTCGGGGCCCGGCACCTCGGGCGAGGTGAGCGTGCCAGCTTGATCTGCCTGTGCCATCTTGGATGCCCCAACGCGCCAGTTTGAGCGCACGTTGACATGGACGCGAGCGTTGATCAAGCTATGCTCAGCCCCACGCCGAAACGGATCGGAACCGGAGACACCCATGAGCCTTGCAAAGCAGCACCCCAACATGGACCATTGGCAAGAGCGCGTCGATCTGGCCGCCGCCTTTCGCTGGACCGCGCGGCTTAATCTGCACGAGGCGGTCGCCAATCATTTCAGCCTGTCGATCAATGATGACGGCACGCGGTTCCTGATGAACCCGAACCAGATGCATTTCGCCCGGATCAAGGCCAGCGATCTGATCGTGGTGGATGCCAATGATGCCGAAACCCTGAGCGGGCCGGATGCGCCCGACCCGACGGCCTGGGGTCTGCATGGCGGGTTGCATCGTCATTGCGGTCATGCGCGTTGCGCGATGCATGTGCATTCGATCCACGCCACGGTTTTGGCCAGCCTCGCCGATAGCTGCCTGCCGCCGATTGATCAGAACTGTGCCACCTTCTTTAACCGCTACGTGATCGACGATGGCTATGGCGGTCTGGCCTTCGAGGATGAGGGCGAGCGTTGTGCCGGCCTTTTGACCGACCCCAAGAAAAAGGTGATGATCATGGGCAATCATGGCGTGATGATCATCGGCGATAGCGTGGCCGAGACCTTTAACCGGCTTTATTATTTCGAGCGCGCCGCCGAGACCTATATTCGCGCGCTTCAAACCGGGCAAAAGCTTCGGGTGCTCAGCGATGAGATCGCCGAGAAAACCGCGCAGGAGCTTGACGACTATCCCGGTCAGGCCGAGCGCCACCTTGATGAACTCAAGGCGATTCTCGACGCTGAAGGTTCGGATTACGCCGCCTGACCGACTAGCCCGCGCGCAGGCCGGTTTGCACCAAAAGCCCCTTGCGCTTGGCCTCGTAATAATAGCCGCGCGCATACCATATGATCGCGGCATCGGGATCGCCATCCGCCACGATATAGGCACCACGTAGATATTTGACGCCATATTTAAGGTTGGTTTCGGCGTCCAGAAGATCGTTTGGTGTGCCGCGAAACCCCATGCCGCGCGCGGTTTGCGGCAGGATCTGCAACAGGCCGTAATAGGGGCCATTGCGCGCGCCGGGGCGGTGGGTGCTTTCGCGGATCGCAAGCCGGTGCACGAGCGAGCGCGGCACCTGATAAAGATCGGCGTATTTGTTGATCAACCGCCGCAACTCTGGCGTCTCGTTTGGGTAAAGGGGCGGCTCGGGCGCGGCGCGTGGACTGGTCGCCCGTTGGGGCGCAGAACAGCCGCTGACGGCAAAAGACGCAATAAGCGCAAGCGCCGACCGGCGGGAATAACGGGGCATGATCTCTCCGGGATAGGATCGCGATAGCGTCAGTTTGCCATTCTTTCAGGGCGGCGCACCAGAGGGGACAACGCCACCGGCAAAACCCCGCCACCTTGCCAAATCACACCGCTCGCGCCATGTAAGTCCTATGGAAAAGACACTTCTTTCTTTCGGTCACGGCTATTCCGCGCGCGCGCTTGCGGCGCGGCTCGTGCCACAGGGCTGGACGATATTTGGCACCACCCGCAGTGAGGCCAGGTTTGCCGAATTGGCAGGCGAGGGCATCACCCCCGTTCTGTGGCCGGATGGTGATCTGAGCACGGCCTTTGCAACCGCAAGCCACCTGCTTGTCTCGGCCGGGCCGGATGCCGATGGCGATCCGGTGCTGAACCGCTTTCGTGATCAGATCGCGGAGATGGCGCCGCGGCTGGACTGGGTCGGCTACCTTTCGACCACCGGCGTTTACGGCGATCATCAGGGCGGATGGGTGGATGAGGCAACGCCGCTTACGCCCTCTACCCGGCGCGGGCAAATGCGGGTTGATGCCGAAGGCGATTGGCGCTCTCTACCCGGTCTGCCGCTGCATATCTTCCGGCTTGCGGGCATTTATGGCCCCGGTCGCGGCCCGTTTGAAAAGGTGCGCCAAGGCACGGCGCGGCGGATCGTCAAGCCGGGGCAGGTGTTTAGCCGGATTCACGTCGAGGATATCGCGCAGGTGCTTGAGGCCTCGATTGACCGGCCCAATCCGGGCGCGATTTACAACCTCTGTGACGATGACCCGGCCCCGCCGCAGGATGTCATCGGCCACGCCGCAGAGCTTTTGGGCCTTCCGCTTCCGGCAGAAGTGGATTTCGCGACGGCAGAGATGAGCCCGATGGCGCGCAGCTTTTATGCAGAATCCAAGCGTGTCGACAATCAGCGGATCAAAACAGAGCTTGGCATCAATCTCATCTACCCCGATTATCGCCGCGGCTTGGCGGCGCTGCTTGCGGCCGATGGATCGCAGGATTGACCGCCTTGCCCCCTTGGCCAATCACCGATGGCACATATGCGTAAGGATGAAAGCCAAGGGTCATGGTGAGGCCTGTTTATAAGCGGTTGCTGAATTGCGCAGGCGCTACGACTTGGGTTAGCCTGCACCAGAGTGCCCGGCGTGATGCGATTGAGGCGATGAGATTTGCAATGCCTTGAATGTCGCGCGTGACCGGAATTTGAACATGGCAGGGATATTGCGGTGAAGACTGACAAGACAGACGCAGACAACACCTTCAATCTTGAACGATTTATTCTTGCCCAGGACCAGATTTAGCCACAGCCCTTGCACGAAAGCCGCAGCGGCAAAAAGCGAAGCCACTGGACGTGGTTCGTGTTGCCGCAAATTCGTGGCTTGGGGCGATCGAGATTCGCCATCACCTACAGCATCGAGGATCTGGACGAGGCAAAGGCCTATCTTGCGCATCCGGTGCTTTGCCCGCGTCTTGTTGAGATCAACGAGGCGGTGATGGGGTTTGAAGGCGTCAGTGCCGAGAGGGTTTTGGGCGGCATTGACGCGCTCAAGTTGCAGTCCTGTGCGACGCTGTTTGAGGCGGCTGGCGGGGATGATGTCTTTGCGCGCGTGCTCGCCAAGTATTTCATTGATCAGCGCTGCCCGCAAACGCTTGGCTATTTGAAGGAACCGGCTGTCATGGAAGACCTGTCCGGGACCACATAGGCAAAACCGGCAACTGCTGTGTTGACAGGGGCGATGGCGCTAACGCACCATTTGAGGGGGGTCACATTGGCCCTTCCTGATCTTGGAGACCGCATGAGCCCTTATCATCGCCCGGCCACCCTGCAAGAGGCGCTTGACGTTTTGGCACGGCCAGGGCTTTGCATCGCTGCGGGCTGTACCGATCTTTTCCCGGCAACGGGCGCGCGGGCGCTGAACGGTCCCGTTCTCGATATCACCGCGATTGCGGGGCTGCGCGGGATCAAGGCCGAGGGCGATGATATCCGCATTGGCGCAACGACCACATGGGCCGATATCCTGCGCGCCGATCTGCCGCCCGGCTTTGACATGCTCAAACAGGCCGCGCGCGAGGTCGGCTCGGTTCAGATTCAGACATCGGGCACGCTGGCGGGCAATATCTGCAACGCCTCGCCGGCCGCCGATGGGGTGCCGTGTCTTTTGGCCCTCGGGGCCGAGGTCGAGATTGCCGCGCTTCTCGGCACACGCCGGGTGCCGCTTGACGCCTTCATCACCGGGGTGCGTCAGACCACGTTGCGGCCCGGTGAAATGGTCACGGCAATTGTAATCCCCAAGGCGCAAACCGGCGGGCGGTCGCGATTTCTCAAGCTTGGCACGCGGGCCTATCTGGTGATTTCAATCGCCATGATCGTGGCGCGCCTTGAGATCGAGAACGGCCATATCCGCACGGCCGCGCTTGCGGTTGGCGCCTGTAGCGCGGTGGCGCGGCGTTTGCCCCGCCAAGAGGCCGCCCTGATCGGCGGGCGCGCCGATGCCGGGTTGGTCGAGCGGGTTGAGGCGGCGCTTATCACCCCCGATCTTTCCCCGATTGATGATATCCGCGCCGATGCCAATTACCGCGCCGAGGCGGCGGTCGAACTTATCCGCCGGGCGGTGGATGATCTGGTGACCGGCGCGGGCAAGGTGGCGGCATGAACAGGGGTTTCGACAGTCTGAGCCTGACGGTCAACGGCACCACCGTGGCCTTGCCGGTCGCCCCCGGTCGGCGCCTTTCCGAGGTTCTGCGCGAAGATATGGGGCTGCGCGGCACCAAGGTTGGCTGTGATGCGGGCGATTGCGGGGCCTGTACGGTGCTGATTGACGGCGCGCCGGTCTGTGCCTGTCTCACGCCTGTCGCACAGGCGGCGGGGCGCGCGGTGACCACCATCGAGGGGCTTGATATGGGCCCGCTGCAACAGGCGTTTTTGCGCCATGGCGCGGCGCAATGCGGGATTTGCACACCCGGCATGTTGATCGCGGCCAAGGCGCTTTTGGCGCGGGTGGCGACCCCGACGCGCGCCGAGGTGGAAGAGGCGCTTGGCGGGGTGCTCTGTCGCTGCACCGGTTATTCCAAGATCATCGAGGCCATTCTTGACGTTGCAACCCCCGGCACGCCATCGCCGACGCCCGCCGCCGGTCATGCGGTCGGCGCGCGGGTCGCGCGGCTTGATGGCGGGCCAAAGGTTGCGGGCACCGAGGTTTACGGCGCCGATCATGTGCCGGATGGTGCCTTGCTTGTGCGTGCGGTGCGGGCGCCGGATGCGCCGATGACCTTTGCACTTGGCGATATCGCGGCCTGGTGCGCGGCGCAGGCGGGCGAGGTTCAGGTCTTTACCGCCGCTGATGTGCCGGGCGAAAACCGCTTTGGCGTGTTACCCGCCTTTGCCGATCAGCCGGTTCTGGCCGAGGCCCATGTGCGTATGCGCGGCGAGGCGGTGGCGCTTGTCGCGGGCGAGGCGTCGGTGATCGACGCGCTTGATCTGGCGGGGTTCCCGGTCACTTGGCAGGCCTGCGATGACACCCTTGTTCATGCAAATCGCGCCGACAACATTTTGGTCACGGGGCGGGTCGCGCGCGGTGATCTGGCGGCCGGCTTTGCCGCCGCCACGCATCTGGCCGAGGGCGAGGTGAGCACGCCCTATATCGAACACGCCTATATCGAGCCCGAGGCCGGCGTTGCCTGGCTTGAGGGTGGTCAGCTTGTCATTCAGGCCTGCACTCAGGCGCCGATCATGGATCGCGACGATACCGCCCGCGTTCTTGGTCTTGCGCCCGAGGGCGTGCGGATCATCCCGGCGGCGGCGGGCGGCGGGTTTGGCGCGAAACTTGATCTTACGGTACAGCCGCTGATCGGCCTCGTGACGCTCAAGACCGGGCGCGCCGCGCGGATGGTGTTGAGCCGGGCGGAGTCGATGGCGACCTCGACCAAGCGGCATCCCTCGAAAATGCGCGCACGTATCGGCGCGGATGCAAATGGCCGCATCACCGCGATGGCGTTTGACGGCGAGTTCAACACTGGCGCTTATGCAAGCTGGGGTCCGACGGTGGCCGGGCGCGTGCCGGTGCATGCCTCTGGGCCTTACCTCGTGCCTGCCTATCTTGCCTCGGCCAGTGCGCGCCATTCCTTTAGCCCCATTTCCGGCGCGTTTCGCGGCTTTGGTGTGCCGCAGGCGACGATCCTGCAAGAGGTGCTCTATGACGATCTGGCCGAGCGTATCGGCATAGACCGGCTTGCCTTTCGCCGCCTCAACGCCTTGCAGGATGGACAGACCACGGTCTGTGGTCAGGTGTTGCAGGGCGTCGGCATTAGCGCCTGTCTTGAGGCCCTGCAAGAGCCTTGGCAAGCCGCGCTCTGCCGTGCCGAAGAGGGCAACGCCAAGGGCGGGGTGATGCGGCATGGCGTCGGGATTGCGTCCTGCTGGTATGGTTGTGGCAATACCGGGCTGGCCAATCCTTCGACCATCCGGCTCGGCCTGACGGCGGCGGGGCGGGTGTCGCTGCATCAAGGCGCGACCGATATCGGGCAGGGCGCCAATACCGTGATCCCGCAGATTTGCGCCGATGCCCTTGGCCTGCCGCTGGCGGCGTTTGATCTTGTCGGGCCCGATACCGCCCTGACGCCGGATTGCGGCAAGACCTCCGCCTCGCGCCAGACCTATGTCACCGGCAAGGCGGCCTGGCTTGCCGGACAGGCATTGCGCGCGCAAATCCTGAGCCTGAGCAATATGGGCGCCGATGCGCGGCTTGCGCTCACCGGGCAAACGCTGGTGGTGAGTGATGGCGCGGGCGAGCGGCGGATTGACCTTGCGGCGCTTGCGCCGGGTGCGCAGGGTTATGCCCTTATGGTTGAGGAAACCTATGACCCGCCAACCACGCCCCTGGATGCCGACGGTCAAGGCGCGCCCTATGCGGTTTATGGTTACGGCGCGCAGATTGCCGAGGTTTCGGTGGATAGCGTGCTTGGCACCGTCAAGGTGACGCGGATCACCGCCGCGCATGATCTTGGCCGGGTGATCAACCCGCTTTTGGCCGAAGGGCAGGTCGAAGGCGGCGTGGCGCAGGGTCTGGGGCTTGCCTTGATGGAAGAATACATTCCGGGGCGCACCGAGAACCTGCATGATTATCTGATCCCGACCACCGGCGACATGCCCCGGATCGACACGATCTTTGTCGAGGTGCCCGACCCCGAGGGGCCGATGGGCGCCAAGGGGCTGGGCGAGCATGTGTTGATCCCGACCGCGCCCGCGATCCTGAACGCGATCCGCCATGCCACCGGCGCGCGGATCACCGACCTTCCGGCGCTTCCGCATCGGGTATTGGCGGCAATGCGAAAGGCAAGTCGATGAGCGAGCGGCGCGTGCGCGATGAAAAGATCCGCTGCGATGCCTGCCCGGTCATGTGCTATATCGCGCCCGGCAAGGTTGGGGCCTGTGATCGCTATGCCAATGAGGGCGGCAAGATCATCCGCTGCGATCCCATCACCATACTGGACCGTAGGGTTAAGACCGGGGGCGAAGTACGCCCGTTCCTCAATGCCGATTGGGATGGGAATTTGGGCGGCGCTGACCTGTTCCTGAGCGGCGTCGGCGCGGGCACCACCTATCCCGATTACAAACCCGCGCCCTTTATCGTCAGCCGCGAGGTCGAGGGCGCCGATTTCGTCACCGTGGTGACCGAGGCGATCTATTCCTATTGCGGCGTCAAGGTGAAGATCGACACCGACCGCCACCTTGGCCCCGAGGCCGCAACCGTGCGCGCGGGCGGCGAGGCGATTGGCCATGTCACCACCGCCGAATACGGCAGTCAGATGCTCTCGCTTGGCGGGGTCGAGCATTTGACGGGCGGATCGAAATCCGAAGGCCGGGTGACCTGTGACACCCTTTTGCGACTCTGTAATCGCGAGGCGGTGGAATTGGATATCGACGGCGGCGCACGCGTGATCGTAGAGGCCGGTCAGCCGCCGATTGTCGATGCTCAGCGCGAGGATCGCATGCGTGTCGGCTGTGGCTCGGCCACCATCGGGATGTTCGCAAGCCAATGGCAAGGGCTTGTCGATGAGGTGGTCGTTGTCGACGATCACATCACCGGTGTCGTGAGCGAGCATCAGGCCGGCAAGGTTCTTGGCTGGCCCGTTACCGGCATTCGCATCAAGGGACGACGCTCGACTCCGGGGCGATATTTTCAGGTGGCCGCGCCGGGGCGCGGTTGGGGCGGGACCGATATCGAAGACCCGCTTTGCATCCTCAACCCGTGGTGGGAAAAGAAGGGGGCGCGACCGGGGCTTCGGCTTTTGATGGTCTCGACCACGGGCGAGCATTACGGGTTTTACGTGCTTGACGATGATCTTGTACCGCAACCCGCGCCCTTGCCCGAAGCGCTGCGCGCGTCGGTCGATCTCATTGCCGAGAACTGTGAACCGGCGCTTTGCACGGTGATGTTTCAGGCCGGTG
>JAVVFB010000085.1:0-11964 GCA_032251095.1 Roseovarius sp.
AGGCCTTGCAAAAATCCCTTCCCCGTTAACCAAAGCTAACGGATCCAGGTCTCTTTCACAAAGTTATACGCATATCAAAAGGCCGCAACAATGGTATCACGGTTCGTCCCAAAACCGTGCACCTGACGTGCCTTATAAAATGCATACGCAATGAACATGGCCAAGGCAAAATGCCCCTTTACAGCATCCAACGGATTTTGTGTTAAAAGCCGTCAGTTACCGATCTAGCCTGTCCCCCCAAGCGTGAATCGCCTGTCGAAACTAGCAAAGTCGCAAGCGCGCAGGCAACTGATCTTCGTGCTTGACAGGGGCTTTGGACGAAAAGAATCTATCGGCGGCTTTTTTACGGTTTAAAAACAAAAAGGCACCGGCTGGGCCGGTGCCTTTTCATTCAAGACGTTATCAATTTTGATGGCTTAGGCGATTGCCTTGACCCGTGCAGCGAGGCGCGACACTTTGCGTGACGCAGTGTTCTTGTGGAAAACGCCCTTGGTCACGCCACGCATAAGCTCGGGCTGAGCGGCGCGCAGAGCGGCGGTTGCGGCTTCTTTATCACCGGATGCGATGGCCTCTTCTACTTTACGCAGAAAGGTGCGGATCCGCGAACGGCGCGCCTTGTTGATCGCAAAACGGGTTTCGTTCTGACGGGCGCGTTTTTTGGATTGGGGCGTATTTGCCATGTGAATCAGACCCTTACTTTGGTTTGGTATGTTTATGTTACGGGCAACGATACCAGACCAGGCCCCCAGTCTCTGGGGCTATGATTCTTGCCTGAGCGGGCATCACGCGCATGTATGGGGCGGCGTATACGCCAGTTTTCTGCAAATGCAAAGCCCCTTAAGCGATCTCTGATCCAACGTTCAGACGCCAAGCTTTGCATGAACCTCGGCCAGGTCGATCTCTCCAATCGGCATCTTGTTCGCCGGGTTTTCGAAATCATACTTGAACACCTCGAAATCGCGTTTGTAGATTTCATAGACAAGGTGCATCGACAGGTCGTCGAAATAATCCTCGACCGGATGGGCGCGTTTTGGGCCGTGCCCCTCGGATTCGTTGAACCGGGGCATTTTCTTGAGGTCAACCTTGTTGGGGGTGTCTATCGAATCGAGCACCTCTTGCATGCCTTCGTTGAACTTTTCGGTCCAGAAGATCTTGTCATAGGTGCCTCCGTTCACAATGAAGGTCGAGACATGGCCCGACATGGCGGACCAGTGAATGTCAGGCTCCATCGGGCGTTTCCAGCGGATGGTGTCGCGGGCAAACAAAAGAAAGCGGCGAAAGCTTTTGATCTGGTCAAAGTCCTGTTTGCCATCATCACCGCCAACCTCGATCCCGTATTTCTGGACCAGGGTCGGAACAAGCTTGCCGCGATAGCGTCTGCCGTTGCGTTGAATGCCGCAAATCTTGTCGAAAAAGCTCGACAGGATACGGGTATAAGGATTGCGCACGCAGGTGAAGGCATAAGACGTGTGGGTTTTGACGTTCGCGTTGATCAGCTTTTGGCTATCTTCGCGGGCCCATTTATGCAGGCCGTCGGTGGCATCATGAATGTCACCGTCAAAAAATTCGCCATGATCCGAATAATAGAGCGCCTGACCAATTGTCGAACACGCACATTTGGGCACAACGCGGTAAACCACGCTTTCACTCTCGGTCATCCAGGTGCCTGGGAATCCCATATTTACTGCCTCCGCACACTGCTGCCTGTTTTTTGCAGCTTTAATTATGTCTACCCGGTTAAAAAAACCAAAGAAAGTCTGTTTATTCAGACTGTCTTCACGGCTATTGCTATACACAATCTATGGGCTCAGGGTTGAATAGTTTCCAATATGGCAAAAATCGCTTTTATCCTTCTATGCCATAAAGACCCCGAGGCGATTATTCGCCAGGCTGAAATGCTGACGGCTGTAGGCGATTATATCGCGATTCATTTCGATGCCCGCGCCAAGCCCGAGCATTTCGACCGGATCCAAACCGAACTTGCCGACAATCCCAACGTTGTTTTTGCCAAGAAGCGGATCAAATGCGGCTGGGGTGAATGGTCGCTTGTTCAGGCCACGCTTTATGCCGTCGAGGCCGCCGTTGATACCTTTCCGCGCGCCACGCATTTCTACATGTTGTCGGGCGATTGCGCGCCGATCAAATCCGCCAGCTATGCGCATGAGTTTCTGGATTCTTCGGATGTCGATTACATCGAAAGCTTTGATTATTTCGACAGCGACTGGATCAAGACCGGGATGAAGGAAGAGCGGCTGATTTACCGTCACTTCTTTAATGAGCGCACACAGCCAAAGCGGTTTTATGCCTCTTACAACCTGCAAACCAAGCTTGGCCTGACCCGCGACATACCACGTGACATTCAGGTCCAGATCGGAAGCCAGTGGTGGTGCCTGCGTCGGCGCACTGTCGAGTGGATCATTGACTTTACGCGCAAACGCCGCGACGTGATGCGGTTCTTTCGTACCACCTGGATTCCGGATGAGACGTTTTTTCAGACCCTTGTGCGCCATCTCGTGCCGGAAAAAGAGATCAGCTCCCGGACCCTGACCTTTTTGATGTTCACCGATTACGGCATGCCGGTGACCTTTTATAATGATCACTACGATCTTTTGCTGGGTCAGGATTATCTCTTTGCCCGCAAGATCAGCTCCGAAGCACTAGAGCTCAAGCGCCGTCTTGGAACGCTTTATGCCAATGAAACAGCCAGTTTTCAGATCTCTGATGAGGGGCGCAGCCTGTTCAAGTTCCTGTCGGCGCGCGGCCGCGATGGGCGGCGTTTTGCAAGCCGTTTCTGGGAAACCGAAAGCAGCCTTGGCCGCGAGCGTGAGTTGATGATCGTGGTCTGCAAGAAATGGCATGTGGCCAAACGTCTTTTGGAGCGGATTCGCCAGGTCACCAACCTGCCCGCGATCGAGTACCTGTTTAACGAAGACAGCACCGCCCTGCCGGATCTTGGCGGAATTCAGGGCACGTTGGCCAAACGCACCCGCCATCGACGCGCGTTGATGCGGATGCTGTTTGATTACTATGACACCGACCGCCTTATCGTCTGCATGGACCCCGGAAGCATCGACCTGTTACAGGATTTCTGCGGCGATCGTGCCACGACCAAGCTTTTGGAAGTGCAATGCGATTTTACCGATGAATACCTCACCGGACATGCCATGCGCGTCGGATTGGCCGGTGAACAGACGCCACAGGATACGCTTGAGCGGCTATTGCCGACGATCCGCGGTGACATGACCTATGAAAGCGACTGCATCCGCGATTCAGAATTTGAAAATCACCTGATCCTGCGCCAATCCGACGAGCGTGATCAACATGCCGACCTTCTGGTGCGCTTCCTTGATATTTCGCGCGAAAAGGCGCAGGAAATCACCCGACAAGATCACCTTTTTGCAGACTGAGGACCGCCATGACCTATGCCTATGACGACCAGAACATCTTTGCCAGGATCCTGCGCGGCGAAATCCCCAATAAAACCGTTCTGGAAACCGAGCACAGCCTTGCGTTTCATGACGTCGCGCCACAGGCGCCGGTGCATGTGCTGGTGATCCCGAAAGGGCCTTATGTCTGTCATGACCACTTCGCTGTTGCCGCCTCGGACGCCGAGATCGTCGATTTCACCCGCGCCATGGGCGAGGTTTGCCGCCTGACCGGCGTGCAACCGGGCGAAGGCGGCGAAGGGTTCCGCAGCATAAGCAATGCCGGCGAGCATGGCGTGCAAGAGGTGCCGCATTTCCACCTGCACATTCTTGGCGGTCGCCCGCTTGGCCGGATGGTTGCGCGCGCCAAGGACTAGCGTTTCGCGGCTTGTAGCTTTGCCGATGTGCGCCCATATGAGGCCCAGCTGTTTCAGGCAGGATATACAGGCAGGCCCATGATTTTTCGTACGCGCGTCGGCAGTTTTCTCGATAAATCCAGTGTTCAGAACTTCATCCTCGGCGTGATCCTGTTCAATGCTCTCATTCTGGGCATGGAAACCTCGGTCCCGATCATGGAGCGGGCCGGCGGGCTTATAACCCTGCTGGATCAGCTTTGTCTTGCGGTCTTCGTGGTCGAAATCGCGGCCAAGCTCTTTGCGCGCGGTGTGGCCGGGTTTTTCTCGCGTGGCTGGAATATCTTTGATTTTGTGATTGTCGGCATTTCTCTGGTGCCCGCCACGCAGGGGCTTTCGGTGCTGCGCGCGCTGCGTATCCTGCGGCTTTTGCGGGTGGTGTCGGTGGCGCCGTCGCTGCGCCGGGTGGTCGAGGGGCTGGTCAATGCCCTGCCGGGGATGGGATCGGTGTTTCTGTTGATGGGGATGCTGTTTTACATCGGCTCGGTCATGGCGACCAAGCTTTTCGGCGCGGCCTTTCCCGATTGGTTTGGCGATCTGGGGCGCTCTGCCTATTCGCTGTTTCAGATCATGACGCTTGAATCCTGGTCGATGGGCATCGTGCGCCCGGTGATGGTGGAGTTCCCCTATGCCTGGGCGTTTTTCGTGCCTTTCATCATGGTTACCACCTTTGCGGTGGTGAACCTTCTGGTCGGTCTGATCGTGAACTCGATGCAGGACGCGCACCACGCCGAGGACGTCGAGAAAACCGACAATTACCGCGACGAGGTCATGGGGCGGCTCGCAACTATCGAGGCGCTGCTTAAGGCGAATAGCGCCAAAGATCGGCTGGAATAGGGTCTGATTTGGCCCTTTACGCCTGGCGATAACGCGACGGCGCTTGCCCAAACTGCGCGCTATAGGCCCGCGAGAAATGCGAGGAACTGGCAAAGCCGGTCGCAAGCGCGACCTCGGTCAGCGACAGGCCTGAATTGCGCAACAGGTTCTGCGCCCGATCAAGCCGCAATTCGCGGTAATAGCCCATCGTCGTCTGGCCAAGCTTGTCCTGAAACAACCGGTTGAGTTGCCGGGTCGAGAGCCGCGCCAGCTTTGCAAGTTGCTCAAGGCGCAGGGGGTCGGCGATATTGCCCTCCATTGCCTCAACCGCGTCAAGAATGGCCGGGGCATGGGTTCCGACCCTCTCGACAAGCCCTGATCGCTGTGGGCCGGTGGGCGGGCGAATCTCGGTATGCATGAACCAGTCGCTGACCTGGCGGGCGAAATCACTGCCGTGGTGCTGGGCGATCAGCGCGTGCATCAGGTCCATCGGCGCGGTGCCCCCAGCACAGGTCATCCGGTCGCCGTCGATCACGTAAAGCGTGCGCTCGATGCCAAGCTGCGGCGAGATTTCAGCCAGCGCACTGGCATATTCCCAATGCACCGTCATACGCCGCCCGGTCATGAGCCCGGCGCGCGCCAGGATGATAGGCCCGCCCGAAACGCCGCCCATGATCACCCCGGCGCGCGCCTGTCGCATCAACCAGGCGGACATGATGTGCCCCGGATAGCGGGCCGGATCGCCCCCCGCGACGACAAACAGGTAATCCAGCCGCAGATCGTCGCGCGGGCCCGCCTGCGGCCTGATTTCCGCCGCCCCCGAGCTTGCAACCGGCAGGGCCGAGGCGGCGATGTTGATCACCTCGTAAAGCGTGCGGTTGGCCAAAAGGTTCGCGGCGCGCCAGGGCTCGGTTGTGGCGGCATAGGACATAAGCGCAAAGCCCTCGATCGGCAGAATGCCGATTCGACGCGGTTTTGTTCGGTTTCGCGGCGTATTGTCCATTTTGGATATGTATATGGCTTTTTCAGGCAAGTCTATCGCCGGATAAACCGCGATGCTGGATCAGAGACATCAACAGGATTCTTTGGCTCATGCGCTATTCTGCCTTGAAAATTCTCCGCGAGGGGCTGACCGGGAACAAGGGTTGGAAACCGGTCTGGCGCGAGCCCGATCCAAAACCGGACTATGACATCGTGATCATCGGCGGCGGGGGTCATGGTCTTGCCACGGCCTATTACCTCGCCCGCGAATTCGGGATGCGCAACATTGCGGTTCTTGAAAAGGGCTGGATCGGTTCGGGCAATATCGGGCGCAATACCACGATCATCCGCTCGAATTACATGCTGCCGGGCAATGAGCCGTTTTATGAAATGTCGCTCAAGCTCTGGGAAGGGCTTGAACAGGATTTCAACTATAATGCCATGGTAAGCCAGCGCTCGATCCTGAACCTGTTTCACACCGACGCACAACGTGACGCCTTCGTGCGCCGCGCCAACGCGATGTTCCTTGCCGGCGCCGATGCCGAGCTTGCAACCACCGAACAGCTTCGCGCCGAATTGCCGTTTCTCGATTATGAAAACGCCCGCTTCCCGATCAAGGGCGGCCTGTTTCAGCGGCGCGGCGGCACGGTGCGCCATGATGCGGTGGCCTGGGGCTATGCGCGCGGCGCGGATGAGCGCGGCGTTGATATCATCCAGAACTGTGAAGTGACCGGCTTTGACATCGAGAACGCCAAATGCCGCGGTGTTCAAACCTCGCGCGGCGCCATTCGCGCCCGCAAGGTCGCGGTCTGTGTTGCCGGCTCTTCGGGTCGGGTGATGGCGCTGGCGGGCATGCGCCTTCCGATCGAAAGCCATGTCTTGCAGGCCTTCGTGACCGAGGGCCTCAAACCGGTGCTGCCCGGCGTGATCACCTTCGGGGCGGGTCATTTCTACGTAAGCCAGTCCGACAAGGGCGGGCTTGTGTTTGGCGGCGATATCGACGGCTATAATTCCTATGCACAACGCGGCAACCTGCCCGTGGTAGAGGATGTGGCCGAGGGCGGCATGGCGATCATGCCGATGATCGGGCGCGCCCGCCTGTTGCGAAGCTGGGGCGGCATCATGGATATGTCGATGGATGGCTCTCCCTTCATCGACAAGACCGATATCGACGGGCTCTATTTCAACGGCGGCTGGTGTTATGGCGGCTTCAAGGCCACGCCTGCCAGCGGCCTGTGCTATGCGCATCTCTTGGCCAGGGACACGCCGCATCCGGTGGCCAGGCAAATGCGGCTTGATCGCTTCAAGCGCGGCAACCTGATCGACGAAAAAGGTCAGGGCAATCAGCCCAACCTGCATTGAGGCGCGCAAATGACCTTTCACCGTTCTAAAAATACTCAAGTCCAACCGCTGACAAAGGGCACGGACGCATGATCATCAATCACCCCCTTCTTGGCCCCCGCGATGCCGCTGAATTCGTCTATCTCGGCGACGCCGCCCTGATCGAGCGGCCCGACTGGCAGGCAAGAGATGCCGCCGAGGCGTTTTATGAATACGGCTATCTGCGCGACAACCCGGCGGGCAAGCACGCCGAGCTTTGGTATCACGAACAGGGCGACCGCTCGTGGCTTGTGGTGACCCGCGACACTACCACCCATGAAATCACGTCTGTCGAGATGGCCCGCGATGTGGCGCGGGCAAAGGGGCGCAGTAAATGAGCCAGATCAACCGGATCAGCGGCGGCCAGATCGACCGCGCGCAAGAGGTCAAATTCACCTTCAACGGCAAGTGGATGCGCGGTCATCCCGGCGATACGCTGGCCTCAGCGCTTTTGGCCAATGGTCAGCGTCTGGTCGGGAGGTCGTTCAAATACCACCGGCCGCGCGGGATTTTCACCGCAGGCTCGGAAGAGCCGAACGCGCTGGTCGAGCTGCGCAAAGGCGCGCATCAAGAACCGAATACACGCGCCACGGTGACCGAGCTTTTCGACGGGCTTCACGCCAATAGCCAGAACCATCGCGGATCACTTGAACATGACCTGATGGCGGTGACGGATTTCCTGTCGCCGTTCCTGTCGGCGGGGTTCTATTACAAGACCTTCATGTGGCCGCGTGCCTTCTGGGAAAAACTCTATGAACCGATCATCCGCAAATCGGCCGGCCTTGGCCGTCTGTCGATGCAGGAAGATCCCGACATCTATGACAAGGGCTATCTGCATTGCGATCTGCTGGTGATCGGGGCCGGGCCGGCGGGCCTTATGGCGGCGCTTGCGGCGGGGCGCTCGGGCGCGCGGGTCATTCTGGCGGATGAGGATTTCACCCTTGGCGGGCGCCTCAATTCCGAGACGCTTGAGGTCGGCGGCATGCCCGGTGCGCGTTGGGCCAAAGAGGCGCTGGTCGAACTGGCGGCGATGGGTAACGTGCGTCTGATGGCGCGCACCACGGTTTATGGCGCCTATGATCACGGTGTTTACGGCGCGCTAGAGCGGTGCACCGATCATCTTGCCACCTCGGGCGGCAAGCCCCGGCAAATCCTGTGGCGGGTGACATCCAAACGCGCGGTTCTGGCGGCGGGGGCAACCGAGCGCCCGATTGCCTTTGGCAACAACGACCGCCCCGGCGTGATGCTGGCCGGTTCGGTGCGCTCTTACGCCAACCGCTATGGGGTGACGCCGGGCCAGCAGGTCGCGGTGTTCACCAATAACGACGACGGCTGGCGCACGGCGGCCGATCTTGTGGCCAAGGGCGTGCATGTGCCCGCGATCATCGACGTGCGCGACGCGCCTGCGGTCTGTGACGTGCCCGGTGCGCGCCATATCCGCAATGCGGGTGTGGTTGATACGGTTGGGCGCAAGGGCCTGAAATCGGTCACCCTGACCGATGGTCAGATGATCCCGGTGGATTGTCTGGCGGTCTCTGGCGGCTGGAACCCGAATGTGCATCTGACCTGTCACCAACGCGGGCGGCCGACATGGCGCGATGATATATCGGCCTTTGTGCCGGGGCGCGATCTTCCGCCGGGCATGGCCGTTGCGGGGGCCGCAAATGGCGCGATGACGCTGGCCGCGGCCCTGGCCGAGGGTCGGGCCGTCGCCAATGCCCAGATCGAGGCGCTTGGTTTCAAGCCGGGCAAAGCCGACCTGCCCCGCGCCGAGGACGAGCCGCGCGATTGCGTGCCCTATTGGCATGTGCGCGAAAGCACCAAGCGCGGCTGGCTTGATCTTCAGAACGACGTGACGGTCAAGGACGTCAAGCAATCGCACCGCGAAGGCTTTCGCTCGGTCGAGCATCTCAAGCGTTATACCACGCTTGGCATGGCCACCGATCAGGGCAAGACCGCGAATATCCCGGCGCTTGCGATCATGGCGGAATGTACCGGCAAGACGATCCCGGAAACCGGCACCACGATTTTCCGCCCGCCCTATACGCCGGTGCCGATTGGTGCGCTTGGTGGGCGCTCGCGCGGTCGCGATTTCCGGCCTTATCGCCTGACGCCAAGCCATGTCTGGGCCAAGAACAACGGCGCGACCTTTGTCGAGGTCGGCAATTGGCTTCGGGCGCAGTGGTTTGCGCGGCCCGGCGAAAAGGGCTGGCGCGATTCGGTGGATCGCGAGGTTCTGGCGACCCGCAAATCGGTTGGAATTTGCGATGTGACCACGCTTGGCAAGATTGATGTACAGGGCCGCGATGCGGCCGCATTTCTCAACAAGGTCTATGCCAATGGCTTTGCCAAGCTGGCCGTGGGCCGGGTGCGCTATGGGCTGATGCTGCGCGAGGATGGGATTGCCTATGACGATGGCACCACCGCGCGGATGTCAGAAAACCATTTCGTGATGACCACCACCACCGCCAATGCGGTTCTGGTGTTCCGTCGGCTTGAATTCGCGCGCCAGTGTCTCTGGCCGGATATGGATGTACATCTGATTTCAACCACCGATGGCTGGGCACAGTTTGCCGTGGCCGGCCCCAATGCGCGCAATCTTTTGCGCAAGGTGGTGGACGCGGCGCATGACATTTCGAACGAGGCGTTTCCGTTCATGGCTTGCGGCGAGGTGACGGTTTGCAATGGCACCCCGGCGCGGCTTTTCCGGATCTCGTTCTCGGGCGAGCTTGCCTATGAGGTGGCGGTGCCTGCGCGTTACGGCAATGCGATGATGGATGTGCTGATGCAGGCGGGGCAAGAATTTGACGCCACGCCCTATGGCACCGAGGCGCTTGGCGTGATGCGGATCGAAAAAGGTCATGCGGCCGGCAATGAACTAAACGGTCAGACCACCGCGCATAACCTTGGCATGGGCCGGATGGTCAGCCAGACCAAGGAGTGTATCGGCAACGTGCTGTCGCAGCGCCCCGAGATGCTGCGTGAGGATGCCGTAAAGCTGGTTGGGTTCCGCCCGGTGGATCGGGATCGCGGTTTGATTGCCGGGTCGCATTTCATCACCAAGGGCGATGCGGCGAGCATGGATAACGATCAGGGCTGGATGTCGTCGGTGGCCTATTCACCCAGTCTCGGCCATTCCGTCGGCCTTGGGTTCATCAAGAACGGCGATACCCGCATGGGCGAGATCGTGCGTGCCGTAAGCCCGGTTCACGGAACAGAAATGGAGGTCGAGATTGTCTCGGCGCATTTCATTGATCCAGCAGGAGAGCGTCCTCGTGCCTGACTATAGCCTGACCCCCGCCGCCCCGCTTGCGGGCACCGATATCACCATCGCGGACACCCGCCTTGTGGCGCCCGCCGATCTTGCGGTCGTGTCGGTTGCCCTGCCGCTTGGCGCGGAAAACGCCGCCGAGGCGGCGATCAAGGCGGTCTATGGCGTGGCCCTGCCGGAGGTTGGCAAATCGCGCCTTGCCAAAGATGGTGCCCGGCTTGTCCGCTTGGGCAGTGATTTTGCCTTTGTGATCTTTACCCATCCGACGCCGGATGCGGAACGGGTGGTGGCCGGGCGCCTCAAGGGTGCTGTTTACACCACCGATCAGACCGATGTCTGGGTCGCGCTTGATCTTTCGGGGGCGAATGCGCGCCGCGCGCTGGAACGGATTTGCCCGATTGATCTGCATCCCGATGCCTTTGGGATCGGCGATAGTGCCCGCACCGTGATGGAGCATCTGGGCACGCTGATCATCCGCACCGGGGATAACACCTATCGCCTGATGTCCGGCAGTTCATCAGCGGGTTCGTTCCGGCATGCGATTGAAACCTCGCTCAGCAATATCGCCTGACAGGTGGCTGGGCAGGGGTGAACAAGACGGAAAGGAAGATGACCATGTATCACGCAACGCTTATGTCTGATCGCCGAACGGAAGGCGCAACCATGCATGCCCGGCGGAGCCTCTCGGGTGATTTTCTGTTTGTGTCGCAAGGTCAGGACATGGCCTTTGCCGCCGAGGCCTGTATCGACGTACTGCGCTCTGCCAACCGGCTTTTGGGGCGCGACAGCTATTGTTGGGGTCATGTGTGCGGGGCAGGGGGCCTTGCCGCGATTGAGGGCTGTGGCCCCGATCAGACGCTTGTGCTTGTCGGCGGGATTGAGATGGCCTGGCGGCCGGGGGCGCAAGACCTTGGCACCTTGCGCCGCGCCATCCGCAATGCCGCGCGGCTTTGCCTTGTGGGATCGGCGGTGTTTGTGCCGCTGGCCGCCGGGGTTCTGGGCGCGCGTCAATTGACGGTGCATCCCGATTTTCGCCCCGGGGTGCAGGAAACAAACCGCCGTATCGAATTCAGCGATCAGACGACTTGCCATCACAAGGCCCTGAGCAGTGCCCTAAGCCCTGCTGCCGCCGTGCGGATGATGGTCGAGCTTGTTGGCGCGCGGGATGGTGAATTTACCCGTGCCAGCCTGTCGCGGTATCTTGGCCTTGTCGAACCCGGAAATGAGGCGCCGCCGGGAGAGCATCTGCACTATCTTCGGCTTGCGAAAGGCGATGCGACATTGAACGCCGCGCTTCAGATCATGCTAGGGCATCTGGAAGATACGCTAAGCGTGTGTCAGATCGCCGATCTGCTTGGGGTGAGCGCGCGCAAGCTTGAACGCGGGTTTCGGGACCTTCTGCGCCAGACGCCGTTGAACGTTTACCGCGATCTGCGGCTTGATCGGGCGCGCCGGTTGTTGGGGCAAACGGCCTTGTCGATGAACGAGGTTTCGGTGGCCTGTGGGTTTTCCAATGTCACGCTGATGAAGAAGTGGTTTGTTGTGAAATATGGCGAGGTCCCCGAAAACGTGCGCCAGCAGGCCTTTGGCGCGGCGCAATTCGCCTGAGGGTTTGGACGAAAATGCCCCTTTGAGGGCGCTCCCGCCCGCCCACCCCGCGCCCTCAAAGGGCCAGGTT
>JAVVFB010000086.1:0-11945 GCA_032251095.1 Roseovarius sp.
GCCAGGCAAGATTGGCCTGAGAATAATGCTCCTCCTGATGAGGTTTCGGCGCGTCCTTGGCCTTGAGCCGGTTGATCTTCGCCTCAAGCTGCGCAAGTCGCTCTGCCTGATCGGGATCTGTCACTCCGTTGCCCCTCAATTCGATTGCGCCTTTGCTATGCGGCGCCACCGCCCGAGTCAAGCGCCGGGCCGCAGCGCAGAAAAACGATGCAACCTTCTGTTTTATTGAGTATTTTTGGAACGATGAAAGGCACGTGCGATTCCGCCGCAGGGCCTGTTTCGCGCCGCAGGGGCGCTTTGGCCATATTCAACCAGATGGTTGAGCTTTTTCCTGGTCACTGGCGCGCCGGGCCGACGGGTCACCGAAACCGGCCCGGCGCGCAAAGGCCTTTATCGAATGATAAAGACCGAAACCTTGGCATGCTGGGCGATATAGCCGCCATGCGAGCTGAAGATATGTTCAAGGATGCCCGGCACATGGCTTGCCATGATCACAAGATCGGCGCCGGTGCTGTCGATCGCTTTCATCAGCGCCGAGGTGGTTTCGACCTCGGGGTCATGGCTGATGATGGTTTCGGCCTCGACCGTGACGCCGTATTTGTCACGCAGGCCCTTGGCGAAATCCTTGACCGTCTCGACAAACTCGCCCGAGTTGTGACCAAGCTCGTTGGGCATTTCGCCGCCCACGCTGACCACCTTGATCACCGCACCGTATTGGCGCGCCATATCACCGGCAACGTCCAGCGCCTTGGCCAGCGTATCCTTGTGAACCAGATCGACGGGAACCATGATTGTTGAAAACATATTCTATCCTTTCGGGTCTCCTGTTGTTGCGCCACGACCCTAGACCATCGGTTGGCCCATGCCTTTGTCACAGATCAATCCGGTTTGGGCGGCAAAAGGGCCTGAAAAGGCACAGCTAACGCGTCCGGCCAAGGCGCAGGACCCGCATAGGCGTTGACGCCGGGCCCTTGGTTGGGCTTAACAGGATCATGGATAAATCGCAGGCACTTGATACCGTTTTCGCCGCCCTCGGCGACCCGACCCGCCGCGCGATCCTGTCGATGCTGCTTGAGGATGACATGGCCGTGACCGATGTGGCCGATCCCTTCGAGATGAGCCTTGCGGCGATTTCCAAGCACCTCAACATCCTGAGCCGCGCGGGCCTTATCAGCCAGGAACGGCGCGGGCGGGTGAAATGGTGCAAACTGGAGCCGGATGCGATGCGCGATGCGAGCATCTGGATGCAGGGATTCGGCCAGTTCGAGGCCATCAATCTTGACGCTTTCGAAAGGTTCCTGCGCACAGAGTTGCCCGATGATACCTGACGCCAGGCACCTGCCTGCGGCCCGGATTGACGTGTTTGAGGGCGCGTTCGTCATGCCGATGACCGCCGATACCGGCCATGCCTGTGGTGTGATCACGGCCAATGGCAAGGCGGTTGCACAGGCGCGCACCTTGTTGTCGGGCGGGCGGTTCACGCCGGATACCGATGCGCCGACGGGCGCGGTTGCGCACCTGCCCGGTCGGTGGCTTTTTGCCGGGGTCGGGCGGCATCATTTCGGTCATTTCCTGCTTGAATGCATCAGCCGCCTCTGGGCGCTTGATCACGCGGACGGGCCGTTTGACGGGATCATCATCGTCCCGATGCAGGGGCGCGATATCGCGGCGGTGATCCGCCGCCGCCTTGGCCCGCTTCTGGATATCCTTGGACAGGGCCTGCCGGTGCATCTTGCAACAGAGCCGGTTCAGGTTGACGACCTGGTGGTGCCAAGTCAGGGCATGGGGCATCTGCACTGGACCGGCGGCACCCCCAAATTTCGCGCCTATGTGCGCAAACACCTCTGCGCCGCCCTTGTGCCCGAGGGGCCGGAAAAGCTTTATGTCTCGCGGCGGCGCCTGAAAAACCCGGCCCAGCAGGTGCCGCATGAGCAACAGATCGAACGCTGGATGTCGGCGGCGGGCTATACGATCTTTCACCCCGAACGCCACACGATTGCGGTGCAATGCCAACGCTATATGGCCGCGCATGACATCGTCGGCCCCGATGGCTCGGCCTTTCATCTTGCGCCCTTCGTGATGCCGATTGGTGCGCGTGTCGGCCTTATCCAACGGCGCACCCGCCAGCCAGTCTTTGACGCCATCGCGCGTCAGATCACCAGCTTTGCCAAGGCGGATATATGGACCACTGCGGCACTCTCGCACATGGCCAGCGACCCGCACCCAAGCGAAGGCGAAAGCGCGCTGCCGCCCGAGTTGCGTCAATTGCGGCTTGATCTCAAGAAGGCCGGGTTTATCTGAGCAGCGCGGTTTCGTCCTTGAGCAACAGGAACAGCGCCACCACCGTCAGCCCAATCCCCGCCAGCACAAGCCCACCCGGCACCGGATGACCAAGCGCCACCTGCCAGCAGATCACCCAGGTCGGCGTAAGATAGGTATAGGCCATCACCTTGGCGCTTGGCAGGTGCAGGCTTGCATATTGCAACAACACAAAGGTCAGGGCCGTGGCAAACACCGCCGTATAGATCAGCGTGATCCACACGATCCCCGGCAAAGCCCCCCAATCGGTCGCCACGATATCGGACCAGCCCGCCAGCGTGATCAGCCCCGCCGCCGCCAGCATGGTGCCAAAGGAAAACACCACCGGACGCTCGCCGCGATTGAGCAGCCGCACCAGCGGCGTATAGATCGCATGCGCCGCGCAGCCCCAGAAATAGATCACCTCGCCGCGCCCGACCTCAAACGCCAGCAGCGCCCCAAGGTCGGCGCGAAAGATCACCCAGAGCGCGCCCATTGCCCCGATTGCAAGCGCAAGCGCCATGCGCGCCGTGGTGATCTGGCGCAGCATGACATAACCCGCCAGCCCCGCCATCACCGGCGTCAGGGTAAACACCGCCGCGGCCGATACCGGGGCGGCGGTTTTCAACCCCTCGAACATCAGCACGAAATAAAGCCCCATCGCCCCGCCAAGCAAAAGATACCGCCAAGGCGCACGCCAGGTGCTGCGCGGGATGCCGGTGGTCATCGCCGCCCCGGCCCCGACGATCATCGCCGCCAGCACAAAGCGCGGCGCATTCAGAGCGGCCGGCGCGATATGGCCCGCCGCCATCGAGCCGAGCGCAAAAGACCCCGCCACAAGGGCCGAAAACGCCAACATCGCAAGATGCCCACGCGCGGCAGGCGTCATTCGGGCTGCCAGGCTTTGGAATGCTCTTTCAGGAACGCCAGAAACGCCTGAACCTTGGTGGTGCGGTGCAAATCCATATGCGTGACCAACCACAGCGGCGCGGCCCATTCGGGCTTGGGCGGCATCACCTGCACAAGCCCCTCGACCTCGGCGGCCTGAAGCACCGAGGTAAAGCCGATGCCCGCCCCGCTGAGAACTGCGCGGCGCTGTGCATGCACGTCACCGCTCTTGAAGATGATGTTCTCGGCGGGCACGTTTTCTAGCATCCAGCGGGCAAACGGCGCGCGGCTTTTGGGATCATCGGCGCCGATGAAACGATGCTTGCCGAAATCCTTGCATGACTCTGGCAAGCCATGGCGCGCCACATAGGCCTCGCTTGCATAAAGCGTGAATTGCTGGTGAAAAAACGGCTGGACCACATTGTCGGGCTGATCGGGAACCGATCCCGCGCGCACCGCCACATGCGCCTCGCCATATTCAAGCCGGAACAGACGGTCACCTGTCAGATAGCGCACCGTCAGCCCCGGATAGGCATCCTGAAACGCCGCCAGAACCGGCACCAGCAAATGACTTAGCCCGCCAATCGAGGTAACCACCAATTCGCCGGACACCTCGTTGCCGCGCCCCTTGATGCGCCCGGCCAGCTGGCTGAACTGATCATCAGTGGCCTGCGCGACGCGCAACAGATCGCTGCCCGCCTCGGTCGGGGTATAGCCGCGCGCGTGGCGCTGAAAAAGCTTGACGCCAAGGCGTTCCTCAAGCGCATCAATATGCCGGATCACCGTCGCGTGATGCACGCCAAGCACCTCTGCGGCGCCGCTCACTGTACCTATGCGCGCGACGTTATAGGCGGTGCGCACTTCATCCCAATGTTCCATCATTCTCTCTGTGCGTTGGCTCACATCGGCACCGCCAAGGCGGCCGGACGTTCGCATCTGTCGTAAAGCCCAAGGCCCATTCCCGCAACGGCAAAACGAATCCCGTTCAGTTGACCTGACGCAATGCACCATCCCTCTTTGAGCGATAGAGTGAAGAGGCCAATGACTGGAAGCATGCATATGCAAAGCCCATTATCAGCACTCGCGCGGGCCCTTTTGATCCTGATGCTCACGTCAGGGGCCAGCGACGCACAAGCGCTTGATCCGCACGACAGGTTCGAGGCGGAGTGCTTGGCGTGCCACGGGCATGCAGGCGCCTTTGCCCGCCGATACCTTCGCCTTGACGGCACCACGCCCCTAACCTCGGACGGCGCGCCCGTGGCAGAGTTTCTCGGCCATCATCGCGGCGGCCTGCCCGATCCCGAGATCGCGGCGATGGTGGCCATGTTTCGCGCACAACTCTTGTCAGACGGGCTTTTTGCGGCGCCGGAAAAGCGCTGTCTTTTCTGCCATGATCGCGCGCATGACTTTGCCCACCAGCGGCTTGTGCTGCGCGGTGACAGGCTTGTCGGGCGCTATACGGATCGCGACGTCGCCGGGTTTCTGCCCGGCCATGCCGGGCTAACCCCTCTTGAGGCCGACCAGATTTACCGGATTCTTGAGGGCTTTCTTTTGCCGCCCCGCTAGGGCGCCACGCAGAACCCAAGACTTGACTCGTGCCATGGGCGCGCGTAAACGCCCCCCAACCTCCGGAAGTTCAACACTTCCGGTCCCTTTGCCATTGTGCAGGGATCGCCCCCCGTCAGCGCGTTGCGCCCACGGGGGAGATTGGCATTTGCACCGTCCCTGCCTATTTTGGGGCTATTGATCCACTGCTCAAAGGAGCGCCTGAGATGTTTGAAAATCTGTCCGAACGCCTCTCCGGTGTCTTTGACCGGCTGACAAAGCAAGGGGCGCTGTCCGAAGAGGATGTCAAAACCGCCCTGCGCGAGGTGCGTGTTGCCCTGCTTGAGGCCGATGTGTCGCTGCCCGTGGCACGCGATTTCGTAAAGGCGATTCAGGAAAAGGCCACCGGTCAGGCGGTCACCAAATCCATCACCCCCGGCCAGCAGGTCGTCAAGATCGTGCATGACGCGCTGATCGACACGCTGCGCGGGTCGGATGATCCCGGTGCGCTGCGCATCGACAACCCGCCTGCCCCGATCCTGATGGTCGGCCTTCAGGGCTCGGGCAAGACCACCACCACCGCCAAGCTCGCCAAGCGCCTGAAAGAGCGCGACGGCAAGCGCGTGCTGATGGCTTCGCTTGACGTGAACCGCCCGGCGGCGATGGAACAGTTGCAAATTCTCGGCACCCAGATCGGGGTTGATACCCTGCCGATCGTCAAGGGCGAAGACCCGGTGGCGATTGCCCGGCGCGCCAAGACCCAGGCCGCGATGGGCGGCTATGACGTCTATATCCTCGACACCGCCGGACGTCTGCATATCGACACCGATCTGATCGCCCAGGCCGCCGCCGTGCGCGACGTGGCCAAGCCGCGCGAAACCCTGCTGGTGGTCGATGGCCTGACCGGTCAGGACGCGGTCAACGTGGCGACCGAGTTTGACGACAAGATCGGCGTGACCGGCGTGATCCTGACCCGGATGGATGGCGACGGGCGCGGCGGCGCGGCCCTCTCGATGCGCGCCGTCACCGGCAAGCCGATCCGCTTTGTCGGCCTCGGCGAAAAGCTTGACGCGCTCGAAACATTCGAGCCGGAACGCATTGCCGGTCGCATCCTTGGCATGGGCGACATCGTAAGCCTTGTCGAAAAGGCCCAGGCCACCATCGAGGCCGAACAGGCCGAGCGGATGATGAGGCGCTTTCAAAAGGGTCAGTTCAACATGAACGACCTCAAGATGCAGCTTGAACAGATGCAGAAGATGGGCGGCATGCAAGGCGTGATGGGGATGATGCCCGGCATGGGCAAAATGGCCAAACAGGTGCAGGACGCCGGGTTCGACGACAAGATCATCACCCGCCAGATCGCCCTCGTGCAATCCATGACCAAGAAAGAACGCGTCAACCCCGCCCTGCTTCAGGCCAGCCGCAAAAAGCGGATCGCGGCGGGGGCCGGCCTTGAGGTGTCAGAGCTGAACAAACTGCTCAAGATGCATCGCCAGATGGCCGACATGATGAAGAAGATGGGCAAGGGTGGCATGCTCAAACAGGCCATGAAAGGCATGCTTGGCGGCAAAGGTGCGGGCGGCGGCATGCCCGACATGAACGATCCCAAGGCCATGGAAGAGGCCGCGCGCGCCATGGGCGGCAAGCTGCCCGGCGGGCTTGGCGGTCTCGGTGGCTTGGGCGGTGGCATGGGCCTTCCGCCCGGTCTGTCCGGCTTTGGGAAAAAGAAATAACCCATGCTTTCATCGTTCTTCAAATACTCAAATCCGACGCGGCGCACGGCCTGGCGTTTCAGGGGGGCACAGCAATGAGCCTGACCCAAGCCCCGATCCTTGAGACCGAACGCCTGATCCTGCGCGGCCCCGAGCCGCGCGATATCGAGCCGTTGATCGCGTTTCTTCTGGATGAGGCGCGCTCGGGCGGCTTTGGTGCCGCGCCCAACCGGGGCGAGGCCTGGCGCTGGTTCGCTCTCAACGTGGGCCATTGGCATATCCACGGTTACGGCTATTTCAGCATCGAGATGAAAGACAGCGGCGAGACCGCCGGGATTTGCGGTATCTGGAACCCCGAAGGCTGGCCCGAACCCGAACTTGGCTGGTCCGTGTTCGACGGCTTCGAGGGCAAGGGCATCGCCCATGAGGCCGCCGCGCGCGCGCGCCGTTATGCCTATCAGGATCTCGGCTTTACCACGCTCACCTCGAATATCGTGCCGGGCAATACCCGCTCCATCGCGCTTGCCGAACGGCTTGGCGCGTGGTTCGAGCGCGACTATGAAAACATCCACATGGGCCACGATCTTTTGTATCGCCACCCCGCCCCCGGTGACCTGTTTCAGGACGGCGCAGACGATGACGGCTCGGTCGAGGCTTACGCATGACCCTGTCGAACATCCCCACCCTTGAGACGCGCCGCCTTGTGCTGCGCGGGCCCACGCCCGAGGATTACCCCGATTTCAAGGCAACGTTCAGCTCGTATCGCTCGCGCTTCATGGGCGGGCCGCTCAACAAATACGAGGCATGGATGCTCTATGCCGCCGAGATCGGCCATTGGGACATCCGCGGCTTTGGCATGTGGATGATCCACGACAAGGACAGTGACGCGACGCTCGGCATGGCAGGCGGCTGGTTTCCCGCCGCATGGCCCGAACGCGAAATCGCCTGGATCATCTGGCCCGACAAGGCCGGCAAGGGCTATGCGCTTGAGGCCACCCATGCCGTGCGTCGCCATTTCTATGAAACGCAGGGCTGGGCCGGCGCGGTCAGCTATATCGACCCCAAGAACCTTGACAGCATCCGGCTTGCCGAACGCCTTGGCGCGGTCAAGGACAAGGACGCGGCCACCATTGACGGCAACGACGCCGTCTATCGCCACCCTTCGCCCGAGCGCCTGAAATCCGGCCAGATCGCCGACGGGATCGAGCTTGAGATCAACCACTATTGCGATCCGCTTTTCAAACCGAAAGGGATGCCCCTTGACTGATCAAAGCACCCGCGCCGCCGCGCTTTTGAAAGGCCACCGCGAATCGATAGACCGGCTTGACGCGATCCTTGTCTATACCCTTGGTGAGCGCTTCAAGCACACCCAGGCGGTTGGCCGTCTCAAGGCCGAACACGACCTTCCCCCGTCCGATCCCGCCCGCGAAGCGGCCCAGATCGCGCGGCTCGAAGACCTGGCACATCAGGCCGATCTTGACCCTGAATTTGCCAAGAAGTTTCTCAACTTCATCATCGCTGAAGTGATCCGACACCATCAACAACACCAATCGTAAGGCGGCACAAACGCCCCCTGACCCACGCCATTCAAAGGAGAACACCACATGGCTATGAAAATTCGTCTCGCCCGCGGCGGCAGCAAAAAGCGCCCCTTCTATCGTATCGTAGCGGCCGACAGCCGCATGCCGCGCGATGGCCGTTTCATCGAGAAACTGGGCACCTACAACCCGCTTCTGGCAAAAGACAGCGAAGAGCGCGTGAAAATGGACATCGAGCGCATCCAGCACTGGATCGCCCAGGGCGCCCAGCCCACCGACCGCGTCAGCCGCATGCTTGAAGCTGCCGGCGTTGTGCCGAAAACCGAGCGTGCCAACCTGAAAAAAGGCACCCCCGGCAAGAAAGCCCAGGATCGCGCAGAAGAGAAAGCCGCCAAGGCCGCCGCCGCTGCCGAAGCTGCTGCTGCCCCGGCCGAAGCGCCCGCCGCAGAAGAGCCCGCCGCAGAGGCCGGTGCAGAAGAGTAAGACAGGGATATCGCTGGAATGTCAGGCTTTTCCCAAGACTTCCAGAATGACCTGCTTGATCTCATGCGGTGGCGGCGCGATGTGCGCCGCTTCCGACCGGATCCGGTGGACGAGGCACTTTTGCAAGAGTGTCTCGCCACCTTTCAGCTTGCGCCCTCTGTGGGCCTGTCTGAACCCTGGCGCGTGATCCACCTGAAAAGTGATAGCGCGCGCGCCGCTGCCCTTGCCAATTTCAAAGCCGCCAATAAACGCGCGCTTGACGGCTATAGCGGCGAGAAAGCCGGCCTTTACAGCGGCCTGAAACTATCGGGCATGCAAGAATCTCCGGTTCAGCTTGCCATCTATAGCGACGACAGCACCGCCAAGGGTGCGGGTCTTGGCGCGGGCACGATGCCTGAAACCCGGCGCTATTCCGTGGTTGGCGCGATCACCCATTTCTGGCTTGCGGCGCGGGCGCGCGGGCTTGGCGTCGGTTGGGTGTCGATCCTTGACCCTGCACAGCTTGACCGCGATCTGAGCGTGCCCGAAGGGTGGTCGCTTGTCGCCTATCTCTGCATCGGCTGGCCCGAAGCCGACAACGACACGCCAGAGCTAGAGCTGGCGCGCTGGGAAACCCGCCGCGCCAGCCTTTCCATCGAGACCCGCTAGATCATGTTCCGTCCGATCCGCACGCTTATTCTCATGAGCTTGGTTTTTCTGGCCGGGACTGTATTTGAACGCTATCAGCACTCTCAACGCTGCGCCGCCGCCCAAGGCATCGCGCAAGACGGGCTGTGCAAGGGACTTCGCAAATGAGTAACGAAAACCGCATCTGTGTCGGCGCCATCGGCGGCGCCTTTGGTGTTCAGGGCGAGGTGCGCCTGAAAAGCTTTACCGCCACGCCCGAGGATATCGCCGAATACAGCCCACTGACCTCGGAAGACGGGGAGAGATCGTTTGAAATCACCCTGACCGGACAACTCAAAAACGGGTTCAGCGCGCGCCTGACAGGGGTGAACAGCAAAGAGGCCGCCGATGCCCTGCGCGGCACACGGCTTTATGCCGAACGCGACCAGCTTCCGCATCTGCCCGACGATGAATATTACCACGCCGATTTGATCGGGCTCGAGGTTTATGACACCGGCGGCACGCTGTTGGGCAAGGTTAGATCGGTGCTCAATCACGGTGCCTCGGATCTTCTTGAAATCCAGGGGCCGGGGGCAAGTGCCACGGTGCTTTTGCCCTTCACCCTGCGAGCGGTGCCCACGGTCGATCTTGCAGCGGGCCGGATTGTCGCCGATCCACCCGAGGGGTTGTTCTGAACTTGCGCGTTCTGCTCCATCCCGGTTTTCACAAGACCGGCACCTCAAGCCTGCAACGCGGGGCGATCGCGCAGACCGACGCGCTTGCACCATATCTGCGGGTTCTTCTGGGCACCGATATGATCAGCGCCACACGAGCGGCGCGGCGCTATTCAAAGCACCAGTCGCAAGTCAATCTGATGCGGTTTTCCGAGCATTTCCACACCGCGATCAGCGCGCTCGCGCCCAATGACCCCCGCGCGGTCCTAATCAGTTGCGAAGACCTGAGCGGCTACATGCCAGGTCTCTGCGATGTCGACACCTTTGATGCCGCACCCAGCTTGATGCTGGCCGCCAGTGCCGCGCTTCAGGCCCATTTCGGCGAGGCGGTACAAATCATGATACGGTTTGGCACGCGCGATTCTGCAAAGTGGCTCAAAAGTCTCTACTGGCAGAACCTGCGCGCCCGCCGCCTTACCGATGATTTTGACACCTTTCGCCAAAGGTTTGCACGGGCCGCTGACCTGGATCGGATCGTGGCCAGCACTGGCGATCTGTTGGGCACAGAGGTAGATGTCGGCGCCATCGCCCTTGAAACCGGCGCGGGCCTTCGTCTTGGCCCGCTCGAGGTTGCGCTTGATCTGCTGAATATCCCAACCGCATCACTCCCCCCTCTTCGCGCACAGAACAGACAACCCGCCGATGGTGCCGAAGCCCTTTTGGCGCTCAACTGCTCCGACCTTGATGATGCCGCCCTGAAGGATGCAAAACGCGATCTGGTGCGCAGTTATCGACGTCACCTTCAGCCGTGACCGTGCTAAAGAAAATTCGCCGAATTTTCTTTGATCAAGATTTTTCGCCGAAAAATCTTGCCTGCGCCCCAACTGCCACGGTAAGGCCCAAATCCATGACGAACATATCAAGATCCCACGGTCGCAAATCGATCAGCGCCACGGCCCAGCCCCGCGAGCTGATCACGCCAACGCCCCGCCTTGTGGGCGCATGGACTGCCAAGGTGATCACCCTTTTGCCCCAGGCCTTTCCGGGGATATTGGGGGAAAGCCTTATAGGTCGCGCCCTGCAGGACGGGCTATGGGCACTGGAAACCATCGATCTGCGCCTGTTTGGCGAGGGCAAGCATCGCAATGTCGATGACACGCCGGCGGGTGGTGGTGCCGGCATGGTGCTTCGCGCAGATGTCATGGGCCGCGCCATCGAGCAGGCCCAAAACGGCACCCCCTCTGGCTGGCCACTAATTTATCTGAGCCCGCGTGGCAAACGGCTTGATCAGGCGATGGCGCAAGGCCTTTCAGAGGCCCCTGGCGCAACCCTGATCTGTGGCCGTTTCGAGGGCCTGGATGAGCGCGCGATCGAGCATTATGGCATTCAGGAAGTCTCGCTTGGCGATTTTGTCATGACCGGAGGCGAAATCGCGGCGCAAGCGCTGATTGACGCCACCGTCCGCCTCTTGCCGGGCGTTCTCGGGAATGCCGAAAGCGCGCTTGAGGAAAGCCATTCCAACGGCCTTTTGGAACACCCGCAATACACCCGGCCCGCCGAATGGATGGGCCACGAAATCCCGGCAATCCTCACCTCTGGCGATCACGCCAAAGTCGCCAAGTGGCGCAGCGAGATGTCCGAGAAAATCACCGCCGAGCGGCGGCCCGACCTTTGGGATGCACATCAGGCGGCACAAAAAACTAAGTAGCCCCCTGCGTTCAGCCTATGAACCGGACAACAATACGCCTTGCGTCATTTCCGGTTTCGCCATAAACAGCGTCCGTCCCCCGTTTGGTTTTCCGACTCGGGGGGTGTGTGGCGTTTTTGTAGGGTGCGTTTTTGGGGTTTCTTCATCCCGT
The DNA here is from genome assembly GCA_032251095.1 of Roseovarius sp. Classification (GTDB taxonomy): domain Bacteria; phylum Pseudomonadota; class Alphaproteobacteria; order Rhodobacterales; family Rhodobacteraceae; genus Roseovarius. The sequence continues at coordinate 11,604 of JAVVFB010000086.1, forward strand.
CGCGGCCCAGAAAGCAAAAGGCAACACGGACGACGCAAAATAATGACGACCTGATCTCTGGCGGGCGCAATTGCGGACCCGGAAGAAGACCAAGAGCTCTGAGGACGCGAGACACTTTGCGGAAAAACCGCAAGCAAATTAGGAGAGAAGCGATGGATATTATCGCTCAGTTGGAGGCGGAACAGATCGCCTCGCTCGGGAAAACCATTCCCGATTTCAGAGCCGGCGACACGATTCGCGTCGGCTACAAGGTGACCGAAGGCACCCGCACCCGCGTTCAGAACTTTGAAGGCGTCTGCATCAGCCGCAACAACGGCAAGGGCATTGCCGGGTCGTTCACCG
>JAVVFB010000087.1:0-11828 GCA_032251095.1 Roseovarius sp.
ACATCACAGATATCGCTATTGGTCACACAGCCGACGATCAGGCCGAAACCTTTTTGATGCGGCTGGCGCGCGGGGCGGGTGTGGATGGGCTTTCGGCGATGCGGGCGCGGTGGCAACAGGGCGATGTCTGGTTCCACCGGCCCTTGCTTGGTGTGACGCGCGAAGCCCTTCGTGCGGTTCTGCGCGCGCGTGGGCTGGTTTGGGCCGACGACCCGAGCAACGAGGATGCGGCCTATGCCCGTGTGCGGGCACGCGCCGCCCTTGCGGCGTTAGAGCCGCTTGGATTAGGCATCGAAGGCCTTGGTGATGTCGCGCGTAAAATGGCCGATATGCGCGCCACGATTTATGGCTATGTGTTTGATGCCGCAAAAGAAACCCTGCGGTTTGAGGCGGGTGATCTTGTGGTCACGCGCGCGGGCTTTGCCGCGCTCCGCCCCGAGGTGGCGCGTCGGTTGCTGCAATCCATGCTTGGCTGGATCAGCGGCGCGGAGTACGTGCCGCGCGGCCGCGCGATGGACGGGTTTCTGACCGCCGCATATGCCGGGCAGGGCATGACATTGCAGGGCTGTTTGCTGAGCGCCACCGACGACGACTTGCGCCTGAGCCGCGAATTCAACGCCGTTGCGGGGCTGCGCGTGCCCGCCACGGGCGGGGTCTGGGACCGGCGCTTTCTTGTGCAAGGCGGCCCGGATATGGCGGGTGCAGAGATCGCCGCCCTGGGCGAGGCGGGACTGCGTGCCTGTCCCGATTGGCGGATGAGCGGAGTTCCGCATGCCTCGGCGCTGGCCCTGCCGGGGGTGTGGTTGGGCGATGAATTACTGGCCGCACCGCTTGCGGGTTGGGCCAATGGCTGGACGATCCAGGCGCTGCGCGGCGAGGAAGAGTTCTACAAAGCGCTATTATCTCATTGAAGATACAGGTGTGATCTCTATTTAAGAGGGGATGGTCCTGTGATAGGTGCAGGACAACCGAATTTTAAGGAGAGATTCCTTGGGTAACGCAAGAAATATCGCCTTCTGGCTGGTGTTGTTCCTGTTGATCCTGGCGCTGTTCAACCTGTTCAGTGGCTCTGGCAATACGCTGCAAAGCAGATCCGTGTCCTATTCCGAGTTTGTGGCCGCGATCGAGGATGGCACGGTCAGCCAGGTGACCCTGGATGGCGAAACGGTGCGGTATCGCACCACCGATGGCACCGATTATGCCGCGATCAAGCCCGAGGACGCCCAGATCACGCAGCGCCTCATCGAAGAGGGCATCCCGGTCAAGGCCGAGAGCCAGCAACAGTCCGGTTTCCAGACCTTCCTTGTGTCGCTGCTGCCCTTCCTTCTGCTTATTGGTGTGTGGATCTATTTCATGAACCGCATGCAGGGGGGCGGCAAAGGCGGCGCCATGGGCTTTGGCAAATCCAAGGCCAAGATGCTCACCGAAAAGCATGGCCGGGTGACCTTTGACGATGTCGCGGGCATCGACGAGGCCAAGGAAGAGCTTGAAGAGATTGTCGAATTCCTGCGCAATCCGCAGAAGTTCAGCCGCCTTGGTGGCAAGATCCCGAAAGGCGCGCTGCTTGTCGGCCCGCCGGGCACGGGTAAGACCCTGCTGGCGCGCGCGATTGCGGGCGAGGCGGGGGTGCCGTTCTTCACCATCTCGGGCTCTGACTTTGTGGAAATGTTCGTCGGCGTCGGCGCAAGCCGTGTGCGTGACATGTTCGAGCAGGCCAAGAAAAACGCACCCTGTATCGTCTTTATCGACGAAATCGACGCCGTCGGTCGCCATCGTGGCGCCGGTTATGGCGGTGGCAATGACGAGCGCGAACAGACGCTGAACCAATTGCTTGTGGAAATGGACGGGTTCGAGGCCAACGAAGGTGTGATCATCATCGCGGCCACCAACCGCAAGGATGTGCTTGACCCGGCCCTGCTGCGGCCCGGTCGTTTTGACCGTCAGGTCACCGTGCCCAACCCCGATATCAAGGGCCGCGAGAAGATCCTTGGGGTGCATGCCCGCAAGACGCCGCTTGGCCCGGATGTGGACCTGCGCCTGATTGCGCGCGGCACGCCCGGATTTTCGGGGGCTGATCTTGCCAACCTCGTCAACGAGGCCGCGCTTACTGCGGCCCGCGTCGGGCGTCGGTTTGTCACCATGATCGACTTTGAGAATGCCAAGGACAAGGTCATGATGGGCGCCGAGCGCCGTTCGATGGTTCTCACCGACGATCAAAAGGAAAAGACCGCCTATCACGAGGCCGGTCATGCGGTGGTCGGGCTTGCCCTGCCGAAATGTGATCCGGTCTATAAGGCCACGATCATCCCGCGGGGCGGGGCGCTTGGCATGGTGGTCAGCCTTCCCGAGATCGACCGCCTGAACTGGCACCGCTCGGAATGTGAAGAAAAGCTTGCCATGACCATGGCCGGCAAGGCCGCTGAAATCCTCAAATACGGCGAGGATAACGTCAGCAATGGCCCGGCCGGCGACATTCAACAGGCCAGCGGCCTTGCGCGCGCCATGGTGATGCGGTGGGGCATGTCAGACAAGGTTGGCAACATCGATTACGAGCAGGCGCATGAAGGCTATATGGGCAACGGGGCCGGCGGGTTCTCGATTTCCGCTCATACCAAGGAACTTATCGAAGAAGAGGTAAAACGCCTGATCGACGAGGCTTATCAGACCGCCAAGAAGCTTCTGACCGATCGTAAGGACGAATGGGAACGCCTTGCGCAGGGCCTGTTGGAATACGAAACCCTGACCGGCGAAGAGATCAAGCGCGTGCTGCGCGGCGAGCCGCCTGCGGCGAATGATGACGATACCGATGGCAGTGCGGAAAGCACCAAGCCCTCGGTCACGGCCATTCCGAAGACCAAGCCAAAGTCATCGCCGGGCGGCGATGGCGGGCTGGAGCCCGAGCCGTCAACGTGAGCGGTTCCTCTGGAAAAGTAGATTGGAATCCCGGGGCCTATGCAAGGTTCCGGGATCAGCGTTTGCGCCCCGCTCTCGACTTGCTGAATGCGGTCGGACAGATGGGGGCTGGTGATATTGTCGATCTGGGCTGTGGCAATGGCGCGATGGCGGATGCGCTGCGGGCGCGGGCCAGTGCGCGTGCGGTGATTGGTGTTGATGGTTCGCCTGCGATGCTTGAGAAAGCCCGCGCGACGAATGGCTATTCGTCGGTGCAACAGGCGGATTTCAACGACTGGCACCCACAGCGCGCACCGGGGCTTATCTTTTCCAATGCCGCCCTGCATTGGGTCGGCGGACATGAAGCCCTGATGCCGCGGTTGGCGCGGATGCTGGGCAAGGGCGGCACCCTTGCCGTGCAGATGCCGCATCAGAACAAGGCGCCGTCGCATCGGGTCTGGCTTAGTCTGGTGGAAGAGCTGTTCCCCGGACGGGTTGAGAAAATGGGCACGCCCGGTGTGATGGCCCCGGTGAAATACGAGGAGTTGCTGGCACCCATGGGCCAGTTTCGCCTATGGGAAACCGATTATTATCAACGCCTGACCGCCGAGCCCGGCAGCCATCCGGTGCGCCGCTATACCGAGAGCACCTATGCGCGCCCGGTTCTGGCCGCGCTTGATGCCGAGGAGAAGGCCGATCTTATTCGCCGCTATGAAGAAGTGATGCAGGCGGCCTATCCGGTGCGCGGGGATGGCACGGTCTTGTTCCCGTTCCGGCGGTTGTTTTTCACGCTTACCGTCTGAGACGGGCGGAGGGCGACCCTGCGGGGCGAGTATTTTTGCCAAGAAGAAGCATGGGGCCGCGATATTTGGGAGAGGCGACATGCCTGCACTGATGCCGACGGATTTTTCCGGCAGGATCACCTGGCTTGGCCGAGTGGCCAATCGCGCGGGCTCGCTTGAGGCGGAGCCGTTGCAGGAGGTTGCGGTTGGCTTTGGCGGGGTGACGGGCGAAGAGCATGGCGGGCTGACGCGGCGATCGTGCAGCCGGGTTCTGTCGCAGCATCCACGCGATACAGTGATCCGAAATGTGCGGCAATTTTCGATTGTGAGCGCCGAGGAATTGGCCTTGATCGCCGCCAAAATGGGGTTGGAGCGGATTGAACCGGGCTGGCTCGGGGCCTCGATGGTGGTCGAGGGCTTGGCGGATTTTACCCATTTACCGCCTTCGTCGCGCCTGCAAGGGCCGGATGGGGTGACGCTTGTGGTGGATATGGAAAACCGGCCTTGCCAGTTGCCCGCCCGGGTGATCGAGGGGGTGCATCCCGGCATGGGTAATGCGTTCAAATCCGCGGCCAAGGGGCGGCGCGGTGTGACCGCTTGGGTCGAGCGCGAAGGGCGGCTGGCGGTGGGCGATCTCTTGCGTCTGCATGTCCCTGATCAGCGGGCATGGCAGGGGTTTTTGCCGCTTTTTGGCGAGGCGGGCCGAGAGGCCTGACGAGCGGCAACGGTTTCTGATCGGAAACCAGCCTGCGGCATCCCGCCGCAAGCGAGACGGGATGTGTCGGATTCGCGTGCTATATAGGGCATCAAACTCGGTATAGCCGAAGCAGACCCATCCACCCTGCGGACAGCATGAGGACCAAAAATGAGCTATAAATCCGACATCGAGATTGCACGCGAAGCCAACAAGAAGCCGATTCAGGAAATCGGCGCCAAGCTTGGCATTCCCAGTGACCACCTTTTGCCCTATGGCCACGACAAGGCCAAGGTGAGCCAGGATTACATCACCTCGGTTCAGGGCAACAAGAACGGCAAGCTTATCCTTGTGACCGCGATCAACCCGACGCCAGCGGGTGAGGGCAAGACCACCACCACGGTGGGTCTTGGCGATGGTTTGAACCGGATTGGCAAGAAAGCGACGGTCTGTATCCGCGAGGCGAGCCTTGGGCCGAACTTTGGCATGAAGGGCGGGGCCGCGGGCGGTGGCTATGCACAGGTTGTTCCGATGGAGGATATGAACCTTCATTTCACCGGCGATTTTCACGCGATCACCTCGGCGCACAGTCTGTTGAGCGCGATGATCGACAACCACATTTACTGGGGCAATGAAGAAGATATCGACGTGCGTCGCGTGGTGTGGCGTCGTGTGGTCGACATGAACGACCGTGCCTTACGTCAGATCAACGTGTCGCTTGGTGGCGTGGCCAACGGTTTCCCGCGTGAGGGTGGGTTTGACATCACCGTGGCCTCCGAGGTGATGGCGATCCTGTGTCTGTCGCTCAACCTCAAGGATCTGGAAAAGCGTCTTGGCGACATGATCGTGGCCTATCGGCGCGACCGCACGCCGGTGTTCTGCCGCGATATCAAGGCACAGGGGGCGATGACCGTTCTGCTCAAGGATGCGATGCAACCGAACCTTGTTCAGACGCTGGAAAACAACCCGGCCTTCGTGCATGGCGGCCCGTTCGCCAATATCGCGCATGGTTGTAACTCGGTGATCGCGACCACCACCGCGTTGAAGATCAGCGACTATGTCGTCACAGAGGCGGGCTTTGGTGCCGATCTTGGGGCCGAGAAGTTCATGAACATCAAGTGCCGCAAGGCCGGTCTTGCACCCGATTGCGTGGTGCTTGTGGCCACCGTGCGCGCAATGAAGATGAACGGCGGCGTGGCCAAGGCCGATCTTGGCGCCGAGAATGTCGAGGCCGTCAAGGCGGGCTGTCCGAACCTTGGCCGTCACATCGAGAACATCAAATCCTTTGGTGTGCCGGTTGTCGTGGCGATCAACCATTTTGTGACCGATACCGAGGCCGAAGTGGCCGCAGTCAAGGAATACGTCGCCGGTCACGGTGCCGAGGCGGTTCTGTCGCGTCACTGGGAACTTGGCTCGGAAGGGTCGGAGCCGCTGGCGCGCAAGGTCGTTGAAGTGGCCGAGGCCGGCAATGCCAACTTTGCCCCGCTTTACGCCGATGAAATGCCGCTGTTCCAGAAGATGGAGACCATCGCCAAGCGGATTTATCGCGCGGATGCGGTGATTGCGGACAAGAAGATCCGTGATCAGCTCAAGGCATGGGAAGAGCAGGGCTATGGCAATCTGCCGATCTGTATGGCCAAGACGCAGTATTCCTTTACCACTGACCCAAGCGTGCGCGGCGCGCCCACCGGGCATTCGGTGCCGGTGCGCGAAGTGCGCCTGAGCGCAGGGGCCGGGTTTATCGTTGCCGTCTGCGGTGAGATCATGACCATGCCGGGCTTGCCGAGCAGACCGGCAGCGGAGAATATCCACCTGAATGATGATGGTCAGATCGAAGGTCTGTTCTAAGACGGAAACTGCGTGGGTTTCACCCACCCTACGAAATGATTGTAGGGTGGGTGAAACCCACCACGCGGGAAGGAAGAAAAATGACGGCGCAGATTATCGACGGCAAGGCCTTTGCGGCCACGATCCGCGACAAGGTGGCGGGCCACGTGGCGCGGCTCAAGGCGGATCACGGCATTACCCCCGGCCTTGCGGTCGTGCTTGTGGGCGAAGACCCGGCGAGCCAAGTCTACGTGCGATCAAAGGGCAAGCAGACCGTCGAGGTTGGCATGCAATCCTTTGAGCACAAGCTTGATGTGGACACCTCCGAGGCCGACCTTCTGGCGCTGATCGAGCGGCTGAACGGCGATCCGGCGGTGCATGGCATTCTGGTGCAGTTGCCCCTGCCCAAGCATCTTAACGAAGATCTTGTGATCAACTCGATTGATCCGGCCAAGGATGTGGACGGGTTTCACATTTCCAATGTCGGGCTTTTGGGCACCGGGCAGAAATCCATGGTGCCCTGCACGCCGCTTGGCTGTTTGATGATGCTGCGCGATTTTCACGGGTCGCTGTCGGGGATGGATGCGGTGGTGATCGGGCGCAGCAATATCGTGGGCAAGCCGATGGCACAGCTTTTGCTTGGCGATAGCTGTACCGTGACGATTGCCCATAGCCGGACCAAGGACATTGCCGATGTGGTGCGGCGCGCCGATATCGTGGTGGCGGCCGTCGGGCGCCCCGAGATGGTGCCGGGCGACTGGATCAAGCCGGGGGCGACGGTGATTGACGTGGGCATCAACCGGATTGACGCGCCCGAAAAGGGCGAGGGCAAGACCCGTCTTGTGGGCGATGTCGATTTCCCGAGCCCCAGCAAGGTGGCCGGGGCGATCACCCCGGTGCCGGGTGGCGTGGGGCCGATGACCATCGCCTGCCTTCTGGCCAATACCGTGACGGCTTGCTGTCGCGCCAACGGCTTGGAAGAGCCCGAAGGGCTTGCTGCCTGAGCCAAGCGAAGTAGGGCAATGCATGGGTTTGGGGCGCGTGGGTTTCACCCACCCTACGCATGTGGCGGGTGTGGTGCCCGGGCCAAAAGCTACATCGTGGCTTGTTCAAATCCGGCGTCGATGGCGGTGCGCAATTTGCGTTCCAGCGCTTGGCGTTTCGCCTCGGAGTGAAATTTCAGGCCGAACATATCCTTGACATAGAAGGTATCGACCACCTGTTCGCCAAAGGTCGCGATCACCGCGCTGGCGATATAGACATTGGCCGAGGCCAGCGTGCGCGTCAGATCATAGAGCAGGGCCGGGCGATCACGGGTGTCGACCTCGATGATCGTGTAGATTTCCGAGCCGTCATTATCAAAGGTGATATGGGTCGGCACCTTGAAGGCACGCTCGCGTTTCTTGAGCTTGTCGCGCGATTTGATGGCGTCGCGCGCCACCACCTCGCCCAAAAGCGTCTTGTGGATCATCTTGCGCAAGCGCGGCAGGCGGCTTGATTCAAACGGGTGGCCATCGGCATCCTGAATCCAGAACACCGCCGTGGCAAACCCGTCCTTTGACGTATAGGTGCGCGCGTCGACCACATTGGCGCCGACAAGGGCCAGGGCGCCGGCGAGGCGCGAGAATATGCCCGGATGATCGGCAAGCGCAAAGCACGCACGGGTGGCGTCGCGATCCTCGTCAATCGCAAGATCAATGGCGATATCATCCTCGTGCAGCCGGCGCAGCAGCCGGGCAAAGACCTCGTGGGCGGTGACATGCAGGCCCTGCCAATAGGGCGGATAGTGGCGGCTTGTCTCGACCTTGAGATCCTTGGCGTCCCAATCGCTCAGGGCCTCGCGCAGGTTGCGCTTGGCATCCGAGCCGCGCTGTTCGCGGTTGAGATCCTCTAGCCCGCCTTCCATGGCGCGCCGGGTCTGGCGGTAAAGCGCCCTCAGCAAAGAGGCCTTCCAGTTGTTCCAGGTGCCCGGCCCGACGCCGCGGATGTCGCAGACGGTCAGCAACAGCAACAAATCAAGCCGCTCGCGGGTCTGTACCGCCTTGGCAAAATCGCGCACCGTGCGCGGATCGGCGATATCGCGTTTCTGGGCCATGTCCGACATCAGAAGGTGATAGCGCACCAGCCATTCCACCGTGTCGACCTCTTTCGGCTTGAGCCCGAGACGCGGCGCCACCTTGCGGGCGATCCTGGCCCCAAGGATCGAGTGATCTTCATCCCGCCCCTTGCCGATATCATGTAGCAACAGCGCCACGTAAAGCACCCGGCGATTGAGCCCCTCTTTCAGGATCGTCGAAGAGACCGGCAGTTCCTCGATAAGCTCGCTGCGCTCGATCTGAGCGAGGTGGCTGATGCATTGGATGATGTGTTCGTCGACCGTGTAATGGTGATACATGTTGAATTGCATCATCGCGACGATCGGCTCGAATTCGGGTAAAAAGGCCGACAGCACGCCAAGCTCGTTCATCCGGCGCAGCGCGCGTTCCGGGTTGCCATGCTTGAGCAGCAGATCAAGGAAAAGCTTGGGCGCGCGGGCATCGTTGCGCATCTTGTCATTGATCAGGTTCAGGTTGGCGGTGACCAGAAGCATCGCATCGGGGTGGATCAAAAGCCCGGTGCGCAACGCCTCTTCAAACAGGCGCAACAGGTTGAGCGGGTCGGACAGAAACGCCGCATTATCGACAATTGCGAGACGGCCATGCACCTCGGTATAGCCATCCTTGAGCTTTTTGCGGCGACGAAACAGGCGTTGCAACAAAGGCTCAGACTTGATCTGCGTCGCTTCAAGCTTGGTCAGGAAAATCCGCGTCAGATCGCCCACGGCGGTGGCATGGCGGAAATAATCCTGCATGAAGATTTCCACGCCGCGCCGCCCGGCCCTATCGGAATATCCCATGCGCTCGGCGACCTCGACCTGCATGTCAAAGGTCAGTTGATCATTGGGCCGCCCGGTGATCAGATGCAGATGACAGCGCACCGCCCAGAGGAAATTCTCGGCCTTGGCGAAGGTGCTGAATTCATCGTCGGTAAACATGCCAAGCGCCACCAGTTCGCTGACATCGGTGACCCGGTGCAGGTATTTGGCGATCCAGAACAGCGATTGCAGATCGCGCAAGCCGCCCTTGCCCTCTTTGACGTTCGGTTCGACCATGTACCGTTCGCCCTGCTTTTCGTGGCGCGCGTCGCGTTCGGCAAGCTTGGCTTCGGCAAAGTCGCGTTCGCTGCCTTTGAAAAGCTCGTCCCAGAGGCGGCGGTTGAGACCCTTGGCAAGCGTCGTGTCCCCCGCCAGATGGCGGTTTTCCAGAAGGGCCGTGCGGATCGTGTAATCCTCGGCCCCAAGACGCAGACAATCGCGGATCGTGCGGCTTGCATGGCCCACCTTGAGGCGCAGATCCCACAGGATATAGAGCATGGATTCAATCACGCTCTCGGCCCATGGCGTGATTTTATAGGGCGTCAGAAACAACAGATCGACATCCGATTGCGGCGCCATTTCACCGCGGCCATAGCCGCCGACGGCAAAGACGGCAAGGCGCTCGGCCTCTGTCGGGTTGGGCAGTGGGTGCATCACGCGGGTGGCCACATCAAGCGCGGTCAGGATCACGCAATCGGTCAGCCAGCAATAGGCGCGGGTGACGGCGCGTGCCTCGAACGGGTGCTCGCCAAAGGCGGTTGCAATGGCCGCGCGGCCGCGCTTCATTTCGCCGCTCAGCACCTCGACCACGGCACCGCGCAGGGCGATCATATCGCCATCACTGTCGCTGACGGCCTGTGCAAGGCGCGCGTCGATATCGGCCACATGAAATATGTCGTCAGCCGGGCAGATAAGGTCGTCCCGGCGGGTGATGATATGTGTCATGTTATGGTTGCTTGAACCCCGTCAAAAAGCGACGCCATCAAAACCCTGCGCCGCCAAAACTTTGCGGTGCCGGGGACAGGATCACGACCTGCTTGTTGCGGATCGTGGCCACGGCAAGGCCGCGTTCGTTGCTGCCGTCCGCGCGCAGGCGAAAGACGCCGTTGACGCCCTGGAACCCGGCGGATTGGGTCAGGGCACTGCGCCCCAGAGCCTCGCGCTGATTGGATTTCACCAGCGCGCCAATAGCGGCGATCCCGTCATAGGCGAGGCCTGCAATCGGGTGCGGGGCATTGCCGTTGGCGGCCTGAAAGCGGCTGTTGAACTGGGCCGTGCGCTGTGGATCGGGGATGGCAAACCAGCCGCCCTGAACGCCGGGAAGGTCAAGCGTCTGGCGCGGGGTGTCCCAGCGGGCGAGGCCGATATATTGAATTCTGTCGGGGCCAAGCCCGCTTTCCGGAAGCATCTGAGAAAACAGCGGCAGCGCGCCAGCGGTATTGGCGGTCATGAAGATCGCATCGGCGGCATTGGTTTGGGCGGCGGTTCTGATGGCGGGTACGGAGCTTAGCACGCCATCTTGTGAGAATTCATAGCCGATGCTGCCCGCAGGGGTGGCGCCATTGTCACGCAGAGCCTGTTCGATGGCGGCGCGGCCAAGCTGACCGGCGAGGTTGTTGGAATAGACCGTCATGATCCGCTTTTTGCCCTGGCGGGTGGCGAAACCGGCAAGCCGGTTGGCGGTGGTCTGAAAGGTCTGTCCCAGAATGAAAAGATTGCCGCCCGCAATGGTGGGATTGTTCGAAAAGGCAAGAACGTTGACGTTCTTGTTGGCCACGGCCACGGCCACGGCGTTTGCCGATTCGGCATGCAGCGGGCCGACGATGATGCGCGCGCCATCGGCCACGGCATTGAGGGCGGCGGTCTGCGCCTGTACCGGCTGACCGGCGGTGCCATAAACCCGCAGGTCGATCTTGACGCCCGCCAGATCAGACACCGCAAGGCGCGCCGCGCTTTCCAGATCGCGCGCCAATTGCTGTTCCTGCGGGCTTGCAGAGCCATGCGGAACCAAAAGCGCCACGGCAATCGGTGCGCCCGGCGTGGTGGTTGCGCCGCCGGTATTGGCGAGCGATACAGGTTGACAGGCGGCCAGCCAGAAGGCAGCGAAGACCACAAAGAGGCGGGTGAACGGTTTGCGGATGACATTTAAAACGACGAACATGATATGGTCTCACTCCCTTTTTGCGCTATGCCAGAGGCCAGACGCGATTGTGCCCGATAATAAACGTCACAGTGGGCGGGTCCAGTGATGAATCTTAACAAGCAGAAACTGGCCCCCGGCCTTTACCTGATCGCGACGCCGATTGGCACCGCGCGCGATATTACGCTGCGCGCTTTGGATATCCTTGCGTCGGCGGATGTGATCACCGCCGAAGACACCAGAAGCCTGCGACATCTGATGGAAATTCACGGTGTGCCGGTGGGCGATCGCCCGCTCTGGGCCTATCACGATCATAACGGCGAACGCATGCGCCCGCGCATTTTGGCGGCCCTGGCCGAGGGGAAATCGGTGGTCTATGCCTCTGAGGCCGGCACGCCGATGGTGGCCGATCCTGGCTTTGATCTGGGGCGCGCGGCCGTGGCCGAAGGCTATGACCTTATTTCGGCGCCGGGGCCCTCGGCGGTGATCACGGCGCTCACGCTGGCGGGGCTGCCGACGGATCGGTTCTTGTTCGCGGGGTTTTTGCCGAATGCCTCGGGGCGGCGCAAGACCGTGATG
>JAVVFB010000088.1:0-11817 GCA_032251095.1 Roseovarius sp.
CTGAACTCACCCCGCTCGCCTCGCTGGCCGGCGGGGCGCTGATCGGAGTCGCCTCGGTGCTGCTGATGGCGGTGCTGGGGCGGATCATGGGCGCGACGGGGGTTTTGTCGGGTCTGATCACCGCGGGCACGGTGGGCGACAAGGGTTGGCGCGCGGCGATGGTTGCGGGGATGATCTGCGGGCCGCTGTTGATCTTTGCCCTGTCGGGCGAAATGCCGGTGGTCGAGGTGCCGGTGTCGATGCCGATGGTGTTGATCGGCGGGTTCATTGTCGGGATCGGCGTGACCTTTGGGTCGGGCTGTACCTCGGGGCATGGGGTGTGCGGCATGGCGCGTCTGTCCAAGCGGTCATTCGCGGCGACGGCGACCTTCATGGTGGTCTGTTTCGTGACGGTTTACGTGATCCGTCACGTGTTGGGGGTGTAAGAGATGCGGTTGCTTTCAGGATATATCGTCGGGCTTGTGTTTGGCCTTGGCATTGCGATTTCGGGGATGATCAACCCGGCGAAGGTGTTGAACTTTTTCGATCTGTTCGGCAGCTGGGACCCAAGTCTTGCCTTCGTGATGGGCGGGGCCTTGGTGACCACCTTTATCGGTTATCGGGTCGTCTGGCGGATGCCCGCGCCGATGTTCGAGGGCGGGTTTCAATTGCCCACCAACAGCAAGCTTGATGCGCGCCTTATCGGCGGCTCGGCGGTGTTTGGGCTTGGTTGGGGCATTGCCGGGTTTTGCCCCGGTGCGGCGCTTCCGGCGCTTGGCACCGGGCAGGCCGGGGTGTTTGCCTTTGTCGCCGCCTTGCTTGCGGGGATCTGGGTGGCGCGCGCGGTTCTGGCGCGGCAAGGGTAGGGACAAGGCAAAGGATGACGTGATGACAGACTATCCTGTGACCCTCGGCATCAAGCCCGAGGTGAAGGCGTTCTTTGACGCGGCGACCAATACGATCAGCTATGTGGTGAAAGACCCCGCAAGCCGCGCCTGTGCGGTGATCGATTCGGTGATGGATATCGACATGGCGGCGGGGCGGATCAGCTATGATCATGCCGATGCGATGATCGCCCATATCGAGCAGAACGGGCTGGTGCTTGAGTGGATCATCGAGACGCATGTGCATGCCGATCACCTCTCGGCGGCGCCTTATATTCAGGACCGGCTTGGCGGCAAGATCGGGATCGGCGACAAGATCCTGGTGGTGCAGGACACCTTTGGCAAGATTTTCAATGAGGGCACCGAGTTTCAGCGTGACGGATCGCAATTCGATGCGCTGTTCAAGGATGGCGATACCTATGAAATCGGCACGATGGGGTGTTTCGTGATGCATACGCCGGGGCATACGCCCGCCTGCATGGTGCATGTGATCGGTGACGCGGCCTTTGTGGGGGATACGTTGTTCATGCCCGATGGCGGATCGGCGCGGGCGGATTTTCCGGGCGGCGATGCCGGTGAGCTTTATGACAGCATCCAGAAGGTTCTAAGCCTGCCGGACGGGATGCGGCTTTTTATGTGTCACGATTACGGCCCGAATGGCCGCGATATTCAGTGGGAAACCACCGTGGCCGAGGAACGGGCGCATAACATCCATGTCGGCGGTGGCAAGACCCGAGAGGATTTCATCAAGTTCCGCACCGAGCGCGACGCAACACTGGCGGTGCCGCGGCTGATCATTCCGTCCTTGCAGGTCAACATGCGGGCCGGGGATTTACCCAAGGATAGCGAGGGCAATCTTGCGATCAAGGTGCCGCTAAACAAGCTCTGATTTGATCAGGCAAAGCCGGTGATCAACTGGCGCAGCCCGATGGCGGCGCCGATAAAGATCGCGACAAAGGTGATTGGCGCGCTGAGCGCCAGCACAGAGAAGGCCGAGACGCCTTGACCAATGGTACAGCCAAAGGCCAGCACCGCGCCAAAGCCCATGCAGACCGCGCCGAGGATCTGGCGGCGCAATTCGCGCGGATCTTCGCAGGCTTCCCAGCGGAAATGGCCCTTGATCAGGCTGCCGCAGAAGGCACCCGCCAACACGCCAAAGACCGAGCCGACCCCAAAGCTCAGCCCGCCGCCGCTTGCGGTCATCAGGAACAGGATGGTTTCACCAAGCGGGGCCGAGAATGTATGCGACAGTATCGGCTGGGCGGAAAATCCGTGGGTGGCAACCCAGGTGGTGCCGGCCCAGCCCGAGGCGACCGCCAGCCCGACGATCAGCGACCAGACCACCGCCTTGCGGTCTTGAAGGAAGCTGCGCGAGGCGAGCGCCGCGAGGGCGATCAAAAGCGAGAGGGCAAGCCCGGCCGTGACCACCGAGAGGCCGGTCGCCTGTGACAGGAACTGGGCGTAGCTATCGGTTTCCAACCTTGAGGTTGTGGCCTCTGTTGCCGCAAGGCGCAGGCGCGCAAGCGGGCCGGACATCATCACATAGGCGGCGATGCCCATGACGATTACGATCACGAAAGACCGCAGGTCGCCGCCGCCAAACCGCGCCAAGGCGCCAAAGCCGCAATTGCCCGCCAGCGACATGCCATAGCCAAACATCAATCCACCCAGCACCGTGATCAGGGGCGACCATGGGGTGATGTAATAGATATTGCCCGAGAGATTCACCGCGCCAAGACCGGCAAGCGCAAAGGTCAGCATCCCGGCCACGCCGATGGCGAGCACCCACATGCGCAGGCGGGTGTCGCTTTGCTGATAAAGGTAATCCTCGATCGCGCCGAGGGTGCAAAAGCGGCCAAGCCGCGCCGCCAGCCCAAGCAAAGCGCCACCGCCAAAGCCAATGAGGGCAATCAGCAGGGGTTCAGGAATGCCGTATAGCATGCGAATCTCCGGTTATCGTGGGCGGGATCAGGGCTGTTTGCAAAACAGATCATACACCATTTCGAGCATTTTGACCGCACGGTGATCTGTCAGGCTGTAATAAATCGCCTTGCCGTCGCGGCGCGGCGTCACAAGGCCCTCGACGCGCAGGCGCGACAACTGTTGCGACACGGCGGCCTGACGGGTGGATAACAGCTCTTCCAGTTCGGTCACGGATTTTTCGCCGGTCGAGAGATGGCAGAGGATCATCAACCGGCCTTCATGGCTAATGGCCTTGAGGAAATCAGCGGCGTTATGGGCGCGGGCCAGCATCGCATCAAGCGATTGCGGGGTGAGGCCCTGCCCGCGCTGATTGGTGTTGGGGGTCAGCATGGCACGCTCATGGGTTTGTCGGTGCGTTGAAGGCCTCGGGATGCGCCGCCAAGAGCTGTTCGACATGGAACCAGAAGAAATCTTCGCTGGCGTAGCCCTCGATGCGGCCAAGTTCGACCCCGTCCTTGACCAGCACGAATGTGGGGGTAAAGACCGGCGGGCTTTTGAAGGTAACATCCGCGGGCAGGGCGTGAATATCGGCGCGGCGCAGCGGGGCAAGTTTGCCTTCGCGGGTCTTGGGGTAGATATGCGCGATTTCGGCGTTCCAGCGTTCGCACCAGTGACAGCCCGCGCGCTCGACCATCACAAGATCAACCGCCCGCGCCACACCGGGCAGGGCGAGGGCCAGCAAAACGAGGATCGTGGCAAGCAAATGTCGCATGTGGGTTCCGATTGACGGGTCCGGCAAAACATATGATAGTTTGAATATGTTGCTCAAGCAAGCCATCTGAGGAGTCCCTGATGTTTGACGTCTCGATCCTAAGCGCGTTTCTGGGCGGCTTGATCGTCTTTTTCTCGCCCTGCGTTTTGCCGATTGTGCCGTTTTACCTGAGCTATATGGCGGGTGCCTCGATGTCCGAGATCAGCGCCGAGGGCAAGCTTGCGCCCGGTGTGCGGCGCCGGGCCTTTGCGGCCTCGGTGATGTTTTCGGCGGGAATCATCACGGTTTTCGTATTGCTTGGTGCGGCGGCCTTTGGGCTTAGCCAGGCGTTTCGCGGGTTTCAGACCGAGTTTCGGTTATTTGCCGCGCTGGTCGTTTTGGTCATGGGGCTGCACTTTCTCGGCATACTGCGGATCGGGTTTCTGAACCGGGTGTTTCAGATGGAGGCAGGCGACACCAAGAACATGTCGGTGCTGGGGGCCTATGTGGTGGGCTTTGCCTTTGCCGCCGGTTGGACGCCCTGCGTTGGCGGGGTTTTGACGGCGGTGGTGTTTACGGCGAGCGCCGAGGCGACCGCGCTTAAGGGGCTTGGCCTTTTGCTGGTGTTTGGCTTTGCGATGACGACGCCGTTCATGGTGGCGTCGTTGTTCATCGGGCCGTTTTTGCGGTTTGCGTCAAGATTTCGGCGGCATTTGCCCAAGGTGGAAAAGGCAATGGGCCTTTTGATGCTGGTGTTTGCGGCGCTGATTGCGACCGATAGTGTGAATTACATTGCCCAATGGATGCTGGAGGTCTTTCCGGCGTTCCAGAATATCTGAGCTGAGGAGGGAATGATGAAACGGTTTCTGACAATGATTGCGGCGCTCTGTTTGGCGGTGCCGGTGATGGCGGCCGAGCTTGGCGATGACGGGCTGCACAAGGCCGATTGGATGCGCGAGACCTTCAAGGACCTGCGCGAGGATCTGGACGAGGCCAATGCCGAGGGCAAGCGCCTGATGATCCTGATCGAGCAACGCGGCTGTATCTATTGCGAGCGGATGCACAGGGATGTCTTTCCGCTGCCGGTGATCGACAGCTATATCCGCGAGAACTTTTTTGTGGTGCAGCTTGATCTTTACGGCGCTGCCGAGCTGATTGATTTTGACGGTGAGGAACTGTCGCAGCGCGATGCGATGCGCAAATGGGGAATGATGTTCACCCCATCGATTCTGTTCATGCCACAAGAGGTGCCCGAAGGCAAAACCGCCGCGCAGGCGGCCGTCGCGATGATGCCGGGCGCGTTTGAGGCGGGCACCACGCTTGATCTGTTGACCTGGGTAAATGAAGAACGGTACGCGCTTGATTCCGATGAAGATTTTCAACGCTATCACGCCCGCCGGATCAAGGAACGCACGGTCGATCTGGGGGATTGAGGGGGGCAAATCGGGCAATAAATTCAGAAAAACGAATTTATTGTTGTTTGCTCACAGAATTGTGTCCTATGATATACGGAAATCTGAATGTGTTGAGGGAGGATGCATGAAACGATCAATTATGACGATGGCGCTGGTCTGTACGGGCTTTGCGGTATCCGCCGCCCAGGTGGCCCCTTCGGACGTCAAGTTCGAAGATGGCAGCGTAAGCCAATCCCTGTCCGGTGCGCCGGGCGATGCGGCCAGCGGCCGTGAGGTGGTCGGGAACAAGTCCTTGGGCAATTGCGTGGCCTGCCATCAGGTGAGCGATCTTGCCGATGTGCCGTTTCAAGGCGAGATCGGCCCGTCGCTTGACGGCGCCGGCGAACGTTGGAGCGAAGAGGAGCTGCGCGGTATTGTCGCCAATGCCAAGATCATGTTCCCCGAGTCGATGATGCCTTCTTTCTACAAGACCGAAGGTTTTATCCGCCCCGGAAACGCCTATACCGGCGAGGCAGCCGACGACACCTTCGGGCCGCTTTTGTCGGCGCAGCAGATTGAAGATGTGGTTGCCTATCTGGTGACCCTTAAGGAATGACCGTGCCCTACGGGACGCACAAGATCAGGAGTTTGATACAATGACACTGACCAGACGGAAAGTTATGGTTATGGGGGCAGGGGCGTTCGTGGCCTTTGGTCTGCCCTTGCGGGCCACGGCAGCAGCCGAGGACCAGATCGCAGCCTTTACCGGCGGCGCGGCGATTGGTGAGGGTGGCATCACCCTGACCGCGCCCGAGATCGCGGAAAACGGCAACACCGTTCCGATCGAGGTTTCCGCCCCCGGCGCGAGCGAGATCATGGTGCTGGCCACCGGCAACCCGACACCGGGCGTTGCGACCTTTGCCTTTGGCGCACTTGCGGCGTCACAGTCGGCATCGACACGTATCCGCCTTGCAGGCACGCAGGACGTGGTGGCGATTGCCAAGATGGCGGACGGCTCGTTCGTTAAGGCATCAAGCAACGTCAAGGTCACAATCGGCGGCTGCGGCGGCTAAGGCATATCTCAAGGAGACACGACAATGGCACAAGACGTCAAACCCCGCGTGAAGGTTCCGAAATCCGCCGCCGCCGGTGAGGCAGTGACGATCAAGACCCTGATCAACCACGCAATGGAATCCGGTCAGCGCAAAGACGCGGACGGCAACATTATCCCGCGCTCGATCATCAACCGCTTCACCTGTGAATTCAACGGGCAGAGCGTGGTCGATGTGAAGATGGAGCCTGCGATTTCCACCAACCCTTATTTCGAATTCGAGGCCACCGTGCCCGAAGCCGGTGAGTTCAAGTTCACCTGGTATGACGATGATGGCTCTGTCTACGAGGACGCCAAGACAATCGCGTTGAAATAAGGTCGTTCGTCAGGGAGGATAAGAATGAAAAGAACAACTGTTTGGACGGCTCTTATGAGCGTCGGCGTGATGGCGGCGGGCTCGGCATTTGCCGATCCGGTCGAGGACACGCTGATCGTCAACGAAGAGATCGAGATGGTGACCCGCACCGCAGCGCCGGCACATATCGCCGACGTGATGGACGAGATCTATTCCGGCTGGCATTTCCGCGGCACCGAGACCCGCGCGATGCAGGCCGATGATTTCGACAATCCCGGCATGATGTTTGTCGAGCAGGCACAGGCGGCCTGGGAGACGGCGGATGGCAGTGAGGGCAAGTCATGTGCAAGCTGTCACGGGGCCGCCGATGAAAGCATGAAGGGCGTGCGCGCGGTCTATCCCAAGTGGAACGAGGCCGCGGGCGAAGTGCGCACCTTGGAAATGCAGATCAACGATTGCCGCGAAACCCGCATGGGTGCCGAAAAGTGGAAGTACACTGGTGGTGACATGGTCAACATGACCGCACTTCTGGCCTCGGTCTCGCGCGGGATGCCGGTGAATGTGGCGATTGACGGCCCGGTTCAGACCACCTGGGAACAGGGCAAAGAGCTCTACTATACCCGTACCGGTCAGCTTGAGTTGTCTTGCGCGAATTGCCACGAGAATAGCTATGGCAAGATGATCCGCGCGGATCACCTGAGTCAGGGCCAGATCAACGGCTTTCCGACCTATCGCCTCAAGAATACCAAGCTGAACGCGGTCCATGCGCGTTTCAAGGGCTGCGTGCGCGATACCCGCGCCGAGACCTTCTCGCCGGGCAGCCCCGAGTTTATCGCGCTTGA
The DNA here is from genome assembly GCA_032251095.1 of Roseovarius sp. Classification (GTDB taxonomy): domain Bacteria; phylum Pseudomonadota; class Alphaproteobacteria; order Rhodobacterales; family Rhodobacteraceae; genus Roseovarius. Next base: position 7,180 of record JAVVFB010000088.1, read on the forward strand.
GCTTTATGTCGCGTCACGCGGTAATGGTCTTTCGGTCGAAGGACCGTCGATCAGAAACTAAATCCAAAGGTCCCGTCTGGCGTTTCGTCGGGCGGGGTTTTCTTCAGAGCAAAACATTCAAAAAACCGCATGTAACCTATGCGGGTTGTGGAAGGATCCGATATGATCTCGCGGCGTGATTTTCTTCAGACGAGCATGGCGGCCTCGGCCATTCTTGGCGGGTCGTCGTTTGGGCAGTGGTCAAAGGTTGCCGCGCAACAGTCCCTGACGCAGGATCAGCTGTTGCAGTTTGACACCTTTGGCAATGTGTCGCTGATCCATATCACCGACATTCACGCGCAGCTAAAGCCGATCTATTTCCGCGAGCCGTCGATCAATATCGGCGTGGGCGACAACAAGGGGCAGGTGCCGCATGTCACCGGCGCCGCGTTTCGCAAGATGTATGGCATCGACGACGGTAGCCCCTCGCATTACGCGCTAAGCTCGGGCGATTTTTCGGCGCTTGCGCAGGCCTATGGCCGGGTTGGCGGGCTTGACCGGGTGTCGACCGTGATCAACGCCATTCGTGCCGACCGCCCCGATGCGATATTGCTGGATGGCGGTGACACATGGCACGGCTCTTACACCTGTTACCAGACCGAAGGTCAGGACATGGTCAATGTGATGAATGTGTTAAAGCCCGACGCGATGACGTTCCATTGGGAATTCACGCTTGGCTCAGAGCGCGTGCAGGAGATTGTCGAGGGATTGCCCTTTGCCGCGCTTGGCCAGAATATCTTTGACGCGGAGTGGGACGAGCCGGTTGATATCTTCCCGCCCTACAAGTTTTTCGAGCGTGGCGGCGTCAATGTCGCGGTGATCGGTCAGGCCTTTCCATACATGCCGATTGCCAATCCCGGCTGGATGTTCCCGGAATATAGCTTTGGTATCCGTGACGAGAACATGCAGGAGATGGTTGACGAGGTGCGCGCCAAGGGTGCCGAGTTGGTGGTCGTGCTCAGCCATAACGGCTTTGACGTCGACAAGAAGATGGCCGGAAAGGTCACCGGCATCGACGTGATCCTGTCGGGCCACACCCATGACGCCCTGCCCGAGCCGGTCCTTGTCGGCGAGACGATCATCATCGCCAGCGGCTCGAACGGCAAATTCGTGAGCCGTGTCGATCTTGACGTACGCGACGGGCGGATGATGGGGTTCCGTCACAAGCTTATCCCGATTTTCAGCGATGTGATCGAGCCGGACAAGGCCGTCACCGAGGTGATCGACGCACAGCGCGCGCCCTATATGGCAGAGCTGAGCGAGGTGATCGGCCAGAGCGAGAGCCTTTTGTATCGGCGCGGCAATTTCAACGGCACCTGGGATGATCTTATCTGTGACGCCCTGATCAGCGAGCGCGAGGCCGATATCGCCATGTCGCCCGGTGTGCGGTGGGGTCCGTCGATCCTTCCGGGGCAGGATATCACCCGCGAGGATATCTGGAACGTCACCTCGATGACCTATGGCCGCGCGTACCGTACCGAAATGACCGGCGAATTCATCCATGTCATTCTTGAGGATGTCGCCGACAACCTGTTCAATCCCGACCCCTATTACCAGCAGGGCGGCGATATGGTGCGGCTTGGCGGGCTTGGCTATCGGATTGATATCACCAAGCCGCAGGGCAGCCGGATCACCGATATGACCCTGTTGAAAACCGGCGAAGCGCTTGATGCCGCCAAGACCTATCAGGTGGCCGGCTGGGCCTCGGTCAACGAGGGCACCGAAGGGCCGCAGATCTGGGATGTCGTCGAAAGCCATATCCGCAAACAGGGCACTGTGCGCGTTGACCCCAATACCAGCGTCAAAGTGATTGGCGCGTAAAATCCATGCTGAAAGGAGGCATTTAACATGTCCGAGACCTTCAAAGGCAAATCCACATCGCGGCGCGGGTTTCTGCGCGGGGCGGCGGCGGCGGGGGCCGGTGCGCTTGCGGCCGGTACGGCCAAAGCGGCAACACCCGATCCGTTGATAGTCGACGTGCAGCCCTGGGCGCAGGGGCTTGGCGAAGGCGTTGACGTTACGCCCTATGGCCTGCCGATCCGGTATGAAACCGACGTGGTGCGACGCAATGTTGACTGGCTAACGGCGGATACGATCAGCTCGATCAACTTTACGCCGATCCATGCGCTTGACGGTACGATCACGCCGCAGGGCTGTGCGTTTGAGCGGCACCATTCCGGCGCGATCGAGCTTGCCAAGGAGGATTACCGCCTGATGATCAACGGGCTTGTCGATACGCCGCTGGTCTTTAGCTACGGCGATCTTGAACGGTTCCCGCGCGAAAACCACGTGTATTTCTGTGAATGTGCCGCGAATACCGGCATGGAATGGGCCGGCGCACAGTTGAACGGCGCGCAGTTCACCCACGGCATGATCCACAACATGGAATATACCGGCGTGTCGCTGCGCACGATCCTCGCCGAGGCGGGCGTCAAGCCCGAGGGCAGTTGGGTCTATGTCGAAGGCGCCGATGCCTCGTCGAACGGGCGTTCCATTCCGATGGAAAAGGCGCTTGATGACGTGCTTGTCGCGTTCAAGGCCAATGGCGAGGCGCTGCGCAAGGAACACGGGTATCCTGTGCGTCTGGTGGTGCCGGGTTGGGAAGGCAATATGTGGGTCAAATGGCTGCGCCGGATCGAGGTGACCGATGCCGCCGTGCAAAGCCGCGAAGAGACCAGCAAATACACTGATACATTGGAAGACGGCACCAGCCGCAAATGGACATGGGAGATGGATGCGAAATCTGTCGTGACATCGCCCAGCCCGCAAGCGCCCATCACTCACGGAACCGGTCCTTTGGTGATCTCCGGCCTGGCATGGTCAGGTCGGGGAGCCATCACGCGGGTGGACGTATCCAAGGACGGCGGCAAGACCTGGGAAACCGCCCGCCTTGCCAAGCCCGGCGAGCGTATGGCGCTGACGCGGTTCTATCTTGATACCACATGGGACGGCACAGAGATGCTGTTGCAGAGCCGCGCCATGGACGAGACCGGCTATGTTCAGCCGACCAAGACACAGCTGCGTGAGGTGCGCGGCCTGAACTCGATCTATCACAACAATTGCATTCAGACATGGTGGGTCAAGCCCAACGGGGAGGCAGAGAATGTCGAAGTTTCTTAAATTCACCCTTGCCGCCGGCTTTGCCATCAGTGCCACTGCCGTCTTTGCCGGGGACTTCGGCCTTGGCCGCCCCGCGCTACCCGAGGAAATCGCGGCCTGGGACGTCAAGATCATGCCCGATGGGCGCGGTTTGCCCGAAGGATCGGGCGATGTCTTGACCGGCGACGAGGTGTTTGCCGAGAATTGCGCCGTCTGTCACGGGGATTTCGCCGAAGGTGTCGGCAACTGGCCCAAGCTGGCCGGGGGATGGAACACGCTTGACCATGATGATCCGCTCAAGACGGTTGGGTCGTACTGGCCCTATCTTTCGACGGTCTGGGATTACGTCAACCGCTCGATGCCGTTCGGCAATGCGCAAAGCCTGAGCAATGACGAGGTCTATGCCATCGTCGCCTATATCCTTTATTCCAACAATCTTGTGGATGAGGATTTCACCCTGAGCCACGAGAATTTCGCCGAGGTCGAGATGCCCAATGCGGGCGGCTTTATCGTCGATGACCGCGCCGAGACCGAATATGCGAACTGGACCGGCGAGCCTTGCATGGAAAACTGCAAGGATGAGGTCAAGATAACCATGCGCGCCCGCGTGCTTGACGTGACCCCGGATGTGCAAGAGGCCGAGGAAAAGGCCGACGTGGCCCCGGTTGAGGCAGAGCCGGTTGCGGTGGCTGTTGCCGAGCCTGAACCCGCCGCAGAACCCGAGGTTGCCGCCGTCGATCCGGCGTTGATTGAAGCCGGTGAAAAGGTGTTCAAGAAATGCAAGGCTTGCCATCAGGTAGGCGAGGATGCCAAGAATCGAGTTGGGCCACAGCTTAACGGTGTCATGGGCCGGGCGGCGGGATCGGTCGATGGGTTCAAGTATTCCTCGGCGCTCAAGGCCAAGGCCGACGAGGGGCTGGTGTGGAACGCAGAGACTATTTCGGCGTTCCTGGCCGATCCGCGCGGCTATATGAAAGGCACTAAAATGGGTTTTGCAGGGCTTAAATCCGAAGAAGATCAGGCCGCGATTGCCGCCTATCTGTCCAGCTTCAGCGACTAGGGCTGATCATGGCCCAACGGTTTCAAGCCCTTGTCCTTGCCGTGATTTTCGCGGCAGGGACAGCGCGGTCAGAAAGTGTTGGCCATGCCGAGGCCGGGGCCGAGGTTTTTGAAATGTGCAGCGGCTGTCATGAGATCGGCAAGGGCGCGCAAGACGCCATCGGCCCGCATCTTAACGGGTTGTTCGGGCGACCCGCCGCCGCGCATGACGGTTTTGCCTATTCCGCCTCGATGCGGCGGGCGGGCGTTGACGGGCTTGTATGGGATTGGCCGAGGCTTGATGCCTATATCGCCAATCCGCGTGCCTTGGTGTCGAAAACCCGGATGAGCTTTGACGGGTTGAAGGATGCGCAAGAGCGCGCCGATCTTCTCGCCTATCTGCGCCGGTTTTCCGACAATCCGCAGAATATCCCCGAGGCCGCGCCGACCGCGCGCGGCACC
>JAVVFB010000089.1:0-11650 GCA_032251095.1 Roseovarius sp.
TGGTACATGGACGGCAAGATCGAGATCGACCCGATGATTACCCACACCCTTGCCCTCGACGATATCAACAAGGGCTTCGAGATGATGCACGCAGGCGAATCAATCCGCTCTGTCGTGGTCTATTGAACGGGACGCAAACAACAGGAGGCGGATCGCGAAGCATAAGGAATTGACCCAAGCGCAGGGGGAGGAGGAGCCCCCGACGCAACAGGTTGGCACCGCCGGGCCATAGCGTTCGGCAAGAGAAATCAAACAAAATCTACGACCCAGGGAGGAAGATATGAAGAAACTACTTATGATGTCAGCGGCGATCGTTGTTGGCCTGTCGACTACGGCAAGCGCGAACGAGGCGCTTCAGGCGCTGATCGACGACCCGGCGCAATGGCCGATTCAGACCGGCGATTACGAGAACACGCGCTATTCCAAGTTGGATCAGATCAACAAGGATAACGTCGGCAATCTTCAGGTCGCATGGACCTTTTCGACTGGTGTTCTGCGCGGGCATGAGGGATCGCCCCTTGTGATTGGCGATATCATGTATGTCCACACGCCGTTCCCCAATATCGTTTACGCGCTCGATCTGGCGCAAGACGGCAAGATCATTTGGAAGTACGAGCCCAAGCAAGACCCCAACGTGATCCCGGTGATGTGCTGTGATACGGTTAATCGCGGCGTTGCCTACGCGGATGACACGATCTTCCTGCATCAGGCAGATACCACGGTGGTGGCGCTTGATGCCAAGACCGGCGAAGTAAAATGGTCGGCGGTAAATGGTGATCCGTCGATCGGCGAGACCAACACCGCGACGGTTCTGCCGGTCAAGGACAAGGTCATTGTCGGTATTTCGGGCGGCGAATTCGGCATCCGCGGTCACGTGACCGCCTATGACATTAAAACCGGTGAACGTGTGTGGCGCGCCTATTCGATGGGCCCGGACAGCGACACGTTGATGGACCCTGAAAATACCACCCATCTGGGCAAACCGGTTGGCGCGGATTCGGGCACCAACACCTGGGAAGGCGATCAGTGGAAGATCGGCGGCGGCTCGACCTGGGGCTGGTACTCCTATGATGCCGAGCTTGACCTGTTCTATTACGGCACCGGCAACCCCTCGACCTGGAATCCGGCACAGCGCCCCGGTGACAACCGCTGGTCGATGACCATCATGGCGCGCGACCCCGATACCGGCGTGGCCAAGTGGCTCTATCAGATGACCCCGCATGACGAGTGGGATTATGATGGCGTCAACGAGATGATCCTGACCGATCAGGAAATCGACGGGAAGATGCGCAAGCTTTTGACCCACCCCGACCGGAACGGCCTGTCCTATACGATGGACCGCGAAACCGGTGAATTGCTTGTCGCCGAGAAATTCGATCCGGTGGTCAACTGGACCACGGGCGTGGACATGGACCCGAACTCGGATACCTATGGCCGTCCGGCCGTGGTTGCGGCCTATTCCACCGAGCAGAATGGCGAAGACGTCAACTCGACCGGGATCTGTCCGGCGGCCCTTGGCACCAAGGACCAACAGCCCTCGGCCTATAGCCCGAAAACCGGCCTGATCTATATGCCGACAAACCACGTTTGCATGGATTACGAACCCTTCCGCGTCAGCTATACCGCTGGTCAGCCCTATGTCGGTGCGACCCTCGCGATGTATCCGGCCCCCGGAAGCCATGGCGGCATGGGTAACTTCATCGCTTGGGACAACATCGAAGGCAAGATCAAGTGGTCGATCCCCGAGCAGTTCTCGGTCTGGTCGGGTGCCCTGGCAACCGCTGGCGACGTGGTGTTTTACGGCACGCTTGAAGGCTATCTGAAGGCGATTGATGCCAATACCGGTGACGAGCTTTACAAGTTCAAGACACCCTCGGGTATCATCGGCAACGTGATGACCTATGAGCATGCGGGCAAACAGTATGTCGGTATCCTGTCGGGTATCGGTGGCTGGGCCGGGATCGGCCTTGCGGCTGGCCTGACCGATCCGAATGCGGGTCTGGGTGCCGTGGGTGGCTATGCGGCCCTGTCGGATTACACGGCTCTGGGTGGCCAGTTGACCGTGTTCGCTCTGCCCAACTAACCCGATCCTGTCTGAGACAAGACAGCACCTTCGGCGCGGCACCCTTTCCGGTGTCGCGCCGAGGCACCGATACCCAAAGGAGCAGAGAATGTTGACCAACCGCCGCCTTTTGTCCGCAGGGCTTGTCGGCCTGCTGGCGTTTGTAGCCGCACCAACCCTCGCGGAGACCCTTGTGTCGCGCGACGATCCAAACATTGCCGCCGCCTATGAAGAAGGTGGCCGATATTTCACCGAAGATGACATTCCCACGTTTAACCTGGCCGAGGATGGCGCTGTGGATTGGCGCACCTTTTCCGGCTTTCGCCGCTATCACGCCGAATGCCACGTGTGTCACGGCCCGGATGGTGAAGGATCGACCTATGCCCCCGCACTCAAGAATTCCGCGCTGACGCTGGATTACTATGATTTTGTGGGCGTCGTTGCCGAGGGGCGCCAAAAGGTGAATGCCTCGGAAAATTCAGTGATGCCAAGCTTTGGCTCCAACCCGAATGTGATGTGCTATCTTGATGACATCTATGTCTATCTCAAGGCGCGCGGCACCGAGGCCGTGGCCCGTGGTCGCCCCGCCAAGAAAGAGCCGAAATCGGATTCGATCCGGGAGGATGAAGATGCCTGCATGGGCTAGGATTGCGGTGATTGCCCTTGCGCTGCTGCCCGGTGTAGCGGCGGCGCAGATGGCCGAACTGGTGTCGAAAACCGCGTTTCGCGTGTGCGCCGACCCGTCGAATGATCCGATGTCGTCGCAGGATGGCACGGGGTTTGAAAACAAGATTGCCGATCTGATCGCGGCCAAGCTTGAGAAGCCGGTGGAATATACCTGGTTTCCGATGGCGACGGGGTTCGTGCGCCGCACCCTGCGGGCCAATGAATGCGATGTGATCATCGGCTTTGCCCAAGGTCACGAATTAGTGCAGAACACCAATCACTACATGACCTCAGCCTATACGATTGTCCTTCCCAAGGACAGCCCGCTTGCGGATGTCACCACCATTTCCGATCCGCGCCTTAAGGATAAGGTCGTTGGCATCATCGCCGGAAGCCCGCCCGGCACCCATATGGCGCGCCAAGGCCTCATGCCAAAGGCGCGGGCCTATCCGCTTTTCGTTGATCGGCGCCACGTGGCGCCAGCCTCTGACATGCTTGGCGATCTTGAGGCGGGCGAGATTGACGCCGCCATTCTCTGGGGGCCGATCAGCGGGCCATTGGTCAAGCGCGAGCATCCAAACCTCAAGGTCGTGCCGCTGATCCACGAAACCGATCCGCCGCGGCTGTTTTACCGCATTACCATGGGCGTGCGCCCCGGCGAGGATCAGTGGAAGCGACAGCTCAATTCGCTGCTGCGCCGCAATCAGGCCGAGATTGACCAGATATTGACAGAGGCCGGCGTGCCGCTTCTCAACAATATGGGGACGGGGCTTAAGGAGGTCACGCAATGACAAGCGCGGGTCGCATGATGGTTGCGGCCCTCGCGCTTTGCGCCGGACTGGCGCAGGCACAGGGCGTACCAGAGCCCGAGGCGTATCGCGGCGCGCCCTATCGCGCGCCGGTGCCCGCCACGCTAAGCGGCGCGACGGTTGTCGATGACGCCACGGCCTATCAGCTCTGGCAAGAGGGCGAGGTGGCGTTCATCGACGTCTTGCCGCGCGCGCCCAAGCCCGAGAACCTGCCCAAGGGGACGATCTGGCGCGAGAAACCGCGCCAGTCGATCCCTGGCGCGATCTGGTTGCCAAATACCGGCTATGAGAAGATTGCCGAAGAAACCGCCGATTATCTGCGCCGTGGGTTGGAACAGGCGACGGCGGGCGATCAGTCGCATCCGGTGCTGGTGTTCTGTCTGATGGATTGCTGGATGTCGTGGAATGTCGCCAAGCGCGCGCTCGAGATGGGCTATGAGACGGTCTATTGGTATCCTGACGGCACCGATGGCTGGGACATGGAGGACCACCCGCTTGAGGCGCTTGATCCCCTGCCCGACGATTGACTTTCAATAGGCCGCAAGGCTGGTGCTGGCCCGGGTCACCTTGCCGTCGGTGTCATGCAAAATGACCTCTGCCGCGCTCGTGCCCTTGGGTACAGAGACCCGCAGGCGCGGGTTTTCCGACAGGGAAATGCTTCCGGTCATGCGCAGGTAGGGCGCATAATCAAGCGCGACATCCACCTCGCCCACCACCCGCAGAGGAATGTAAAGCAGCGTGATCTGATCCATTTGCAGGCCGGAATGGCTGGGATGGCTGATATCCACATCAAGCGCCCCCACCTTGCCCGCAAGGGCGGCAATGCGGGTGTTCACGCTCTTGCTGGGCGCGTCGAGCGCGGGCAAAAACGCCAGTTCCATATCGCCAAGGGTGGCAAGCGCCGATACCGGGTCGGTGCCCGGCGGGGCGGCGCAGGCGCCTTGCCCCGAGGTTTTGAGATAACCCTCTGCCACATGCCGCTCGCCCGCATCGGTCAGCGCCACAAGATGCAGGGGCGTCTGCCCGTTGATCCGGGTGGTCAGGCTAAAGGCAAATTCGGCCTGTGGCTGTGCAAGGGAGAATTCGGCGGCCACCGGGGCGGGGTTTTCGTCAATCACAAGCGTGACGCCCGTGATCATCTGGCCCGGCGGGGCGGTGATCTGTCCGCCAAGCACCGTGCGCGCGTCATCGCTGGCGCGGTAGGGGGCATCAAGAGCGACATGCGCGCTCTGGCTGACGACCGGATCATCGCCATAAAGCGCGGCGCGGATATCATCCCAGGCCGATTGCGCGAGCGCGGGACCAGAGCCAAGCAAAAGCGCACTCACAGCAAGGCAAAGTGGTTTCATGTCATCCCTCCACAAAGAAATGGGTCTTGAAAATATAGCGCATGCCGCGCAGCCACGAATCGTCTGTATTAGAGCGGATATCGACCGCGCGTGCACGCACCGCGTCACCGCTGGCCACATCGCGCATCACAAGGTTCATCGACAGGATCAGGTTCGAGACTTTCTGCACCTCGCCGACAACCACGTAATCCGCGCCAAGTTTGGCGGCGATCCGCACCTCGCAGCCAAAGCAATCGGCCGGGTTCTTGATCCGGTCCAGTTCGGTTGCGGCCGGGGCAAGGTCAAGCATGACAAACCCTTCGGCCGCTAACCGTTCCTGCACCGCGTTTTGCAGCATGGCAAGGCGCGCGGTTTCATCCGCACGCACCGGATTATAGGCGCCTTCGGTCGAGGTATCTATGAAGGTGAGGCCAAGAAAGGCCAGGCTTGCCCCATCACGCAACTCAACCAGCCCCTGGGCCTTGGCGGCGCCATAGGTCAGCATCATGGCCAATAGGCCAAGGACAAGTCGCGTTTTCATCTCGATAGTCTAGGCGCGGATCAGAGTGCGCCATAGAGGACTTTGGTCGTAGATAGGCCCCTGCGTGATTTACGGCCGACCCGGGTTCAGGAACTGTTCAAGCAGGTCCGGATCAAGCGGCTTGGTCATCACCTCAAGTCCGCTCGCGCGGCAATGGGCCCGCACCTCCTCGCTAAGATGGCCGGTGATGATGCGCGCGGGCACCGGACCATAGCGCGCCGTGATCCGTGCAATCACATCCGGCCCCCTGACCCCATCGTCAAGCTCGTAATCCACCAGCATCGCATCGGGACGGATATCAAGCTCGCCCAGCTGTGCCAGAGCTGCGGACAGGTCGGGCACATCAATCACATCCGCGCCCCAGCCATGCAGCAAATGAGTGATCGCCTGTCGCAGGTCAGGGTCGTTTTCCACCAGAAGAACGATCTGCCCGTCAAGTGAGGGGCGCCGTCTTGCGCGATCCGGCTGATCATGGGTGATGACGCTACAGTCGCTTTGCACCAAAGGCACGGTCACAGTGAACACCGATCCATGGCCAAGCTCCGAGCGAAGTTCCAGAGGATGCCCCAAAAGCGCACAGGCGCGATCGACAATGGCAAGGCCGAGCCCCATGCCCTCGGCGGCGCTGACATGGGCATCGAGGCGTTGGAATTCCTGAAAGATCTTGTCCTGATCGCCGGGGGCAATGCCGGGACCGGTGTCGCGCACCTCAAGGCGCAGGGTGCGGCCACGGCGGCGCGCGCCCACCAGCACCTTGCCAGAAGCGGTATAGCGAATGGCGTTTGCAATCAGGTTTTGCAGGATACGCCGGATATAGCTTGCATCGGTTTCCACGATCGCACCGCAGGGCACGAACCGAAGGCCAAGCCCCTTGAGCGCGGCATGCGGGGCGAATTCATCGCGCAGCTGATCAAGGATGCGCCCCAGCGGCACTTGGGTCACGTCAACCTCGGAATGGCCGGATTCAAGCCGCGAAATATCCAGAAGTGCGTCGATGATATCCTCGACGCTGGTCAAGGCGCGCTGTGCCTTGTCCATCAGGGCGCTGTGATCGGCGCTTGTCAGCTCTTCATGGATCGAGGCCAGATATAGCCGCGCCGCCGACAGCGGCTGGCGCAGGTCATGGCTTGCGGCGGCAACAAATCGCGATTTCGAGGCATTGGCACGCTCGGCATCGCCAAGCGCATCCTCAAGCTCAAGCGTGCGTTCCAGAACCCGCTGTTCCAGCCGTTCATTGGCATGGGCAAGCGCGCGCGCCGCGGCGCGTTCGGAGGTCACGTCGGAAAAGCTTATCACAAAACCCTGATCCGGCATTTGGCGGGCAAACACCTCAAGCGTCTTGCGCGTGCCGCTGCGCATATAGAACCGAAGCGGCGCGCGGCGGTCTGTGCTGGCGACCCAGGTTGCGATATCGTTCGCGGTCAACAGGCCCTCGATCGTGAAATCGCTGCCGATCCGGCGCAGGATCACGTCAAACTGAATGCCGACCCGAAAATGCGAGAGCGGAATCGACAGCATCCCGCCGGCGTTCTGGTTCCAGCCGCGCAATTGCCCGACGCGATCGAAAATACAGACCCCCTGATCAATATGTTCAAGCGTTGCGCGCACAAGCTGGGCCTGATCATCAAGCATCTTGCCACGTTCGCGCCGCTCAAGCCGGATGATATCGGTGATATCGGTCTGAAGGATCACGGTCTGGCCGTCGCGGGTGCGGTGTTCGCTGACCTGAACCCAGCAATCGCCGGTCAGGTTGAGGTTGAACATCACATGCTTTTCCTCGTGAAGCTGAAGCCGCCGCGCCGCCCATTCGCCACTTGTTTGCGCGTCGGGCAGGACCAGAAAGCGGCTTTCGCTGGCGTGGCGCACGTAGCTCTCAAAGTCGAGCCCCGGACGCAGGCGCCCCACCAGATCGGGCATGTACATGCCAAAGCGGCTGTTGTTCATCACCATATGCCCGTCGCTGTCAAACAGGGCAAAGCCCTCTTGCAGGGTCTCGATGGCATTGGCGAGATCGGATTGCGCGCGCTCGGCCTGACGGGTGGCAGCGGCCAGTTGCGCGTTGGACTCATTGAGCAGGTTCAGCGCCCGTTCAAGATCGCGGGTGCGGTCGCTGATTTGATCCTCAAGGATCACGGCGCGCTCGAAATGGGCATAGGCGACGCCGCCGTCATCGGTGGTCTGTTCCACGCGGCGCATCAAAACCTCGATGATTTTCATCAACTTGCGGTTCTGGCGCTCCAGCGGATCAGAGGTATCAATCAGGGCGTTGGTCATGGGGGGTGCCCCAGTCTGGATGGTAAATGGCAACGCCGGTCATGGTCTGGTTCACATGCAACCCGTTGATCTGTTCGCCGTAGGTGGAAAAGCCGACAACCTTATGCGCGGCCAGAATGCGCGAGATTTCCGGCCCGATCTGGCGCTGTGTCACCTCGGTGCGGCGCAGGATACAGTCACAGGCCAGCACCGCCAGAGGCTCTTGCTCATTGGCCAGGGTGTCAAGCTCGCGTTGCAGATGCGCGCCCATGTCCTGCGATTGCGCCAGTGTCAGGACAAGCCCCTCGTCAATGGCGGAAAAGAATTGCAGGTCGCCGTTTTCCTCGATCCGCTGGATGGCGCGCACGTGATGCTGGCCGCCGATCCGCACGACCACCGGATTGGCCGCAAAGGTCGAGGCATTTAGCGCCTCAAGCGGGCGGCCCAGAATGCGGGCATATTCCTCGGCGGCGACCTCGGCGTTGATGCGATGCACGATGCGCCGCGCCGGATCGGCATCGGTGACGACCATGCGCCGGTCGGTGGGTTGAAAGTGATCAAGCCGGAACACCCGCACCGGGCAATCGGTACGCAAAAGGCAGACCACCGCCGCATTGCGCAGCGTGACCCCGTCACAGGCAATCAGTGTTTCGCCAAAGCGCTCGCCATCCGCCGCCGAGCCCCCAAAGAGCGGCATCGGCCCAAGGCCCGAGGCAAGTGCCGAGACAAGTTCATCTTCCTTGAGCGACAGGCCATCGACCGCCAGAAAGGCAAATTCGTTTGGCATCACCTCGCCGGCCTGAGTGTTGAGCCAGGCGCGCGCGCGCACCGATTGCGACACACAGGCGCTGCTGTCAAAATCGGCCAGCGGGGTGATCACCTGCAACACTGCATGGAAATGTACGGCTGCAAAGCCGACGGCGACAATCATCCCGTCTGCATAGCCCGCAACCCCGATTTCACCGGCCGAGGTGCAGCCGACACAGCGGCTCTCGGGAAAGTGGCGCGGCGCCTCGGCCATCAGGGCTTCAAAATCGGCTTGCGGGGAGACGAAGAACAACACCAGCGCCATCCGCGTGCCGCCAAAGGCCCCGGCCAGCGTTGCAAGCGCGTCGGGATCATCGTGGGGCACTTCGGCGCGCGCGACGATGCGGCTGTCACACAGATCGGTGGCATTGAGCGGGGTCGCGTCCATGTCTTCTCCTGCGGGCGGGTGGGCCTGTTCGCAAGGGTAGTCCGGCTAGTCGGTCTCGCGCAAGACGTTAGAGAAGCTGGCCATTTGCGCAATCAGCACCGCCTGCGTGCGGGTCTGAACGCCAAGCTTGCGCATGATCGCGGTGACATGGGTCTTCACGGTGGTTTCCGCAATCGAAAGCTCATAGGCGATCTGTTTGTTCAGCCGCCCTTCGCAGATCAATTGCAGGATGCGCGCCTGTTGCCGCGTCAAAAGCGCCAGCCGTTCCACCGCCTCGCTTCGGTCGTTGACGGGGTGTTCCGGGGTCTTGGTCAAAACCACCCCTTCGGGCAAAAACACATCGCCCGCGCCTATGGTTTCAAAGGCGGCGCGAAACACCGGGCGCTGGCTGTGCTTGGGCACAAAACCCGCCGCGCCGGCATGGATCGTCGAACAGACCATGCGGCTTTCCGACATTGAGGAGACCACGACGATCGGCACATCCCCAGCAACGGTTTTCAGCCGCACAAGCCCGTCAAGCCCGGTCACATCCGGCAGGTTGAGGTCAAGCACGATGATCTCTGGCGGGCCGTTCTGCGCGATATGCTCCATCGCGGCATCAAGGCTTTCGGCGGTGTCGATATGCGAAATGCCCGCCACCGATTTAAGGGTCATCGACAGGGCGTCACAAAACAGCGGGTGGTCATCCACGATAAGCGCCGTGCGAAATTGCCCCGCTGCGGCCTTGGCGGGGGGGTGATTTTGCATCGGGTGGGGCGCCTCGTTCGTGTCCATGACGTTATCCTAACCAATCGGTTCTGTGGCGCATACTGACACCAAGGTCTGAGGCGGGCGTTACCCTTTGCGCCGCAAAAGCCCGCGCCCCGGATCATAACCCCAAAGCGCCAAGATCATGAAGCCCGTTGCCGCCAGCATTGTCCAGAGCAGGGCGATGCCGTTGAATTGGCCATAAAGCGCAAAGCGGATGAGTTCGACCGCATGGGTAAACGGGTTCACCGCGCAGATATCGCGCAGCAGGGCCGAGCTTTCGGCCATGCGCCAGAGCGGGTAAAGCGCGCTCGACATGAAAAACATCGGGAAGATGACAAAGTTCATCACGCCCGCGAAATTCTCAAGCTGTCGGATCAACGACGACAGGGCGACCCCAAGTGCGCCAAGCATCACCCCGCCCAGCATCAGCGCCGGCAAGGCATAAACATAGCCCATCGGCGGCATGACAATCCCCATCACCGCCGCAATCCCGAGGAAGGCATAGCATTGCAAAACCGACACCACCGTGCCCGCCAGAATCTTGCAGAGCAAAAGCCACCAACGCGGCAAGGGGCTTGTCAGCAAAAGCCGCATCGAGCCCATTTCGCGATCATAAACAAGGCTAAGCGAGGATTGCATGCCGTTGAACAAAAGGATCATCCCGCACAGGCCCGGTACGATATAGGTCTCATAGGTGATATAGGTCTGATAGGGCGCGATGATCGACAGGCCAAGCGCGGCGCGAAACCCGGCGGCAAACACCACCAGCCAGATCAGCGGCCGCACCAGAGCCGAAATGAACCGCGAGCGTTGCTGTGCAAAGCGCAGCGCCTCGCGGGTGGTGATCGCGCCAAGGGCAATCAAAAGCCGCCTCATGCCGTGACCCCGGTCAGATCCAGAAAGCGGTCGGTCAGGGTTTGTTTCCCGATAATCTCGCGCGTGATGCCATCGGCGCGGACCGCGCCACGGTGCAGGATCACAAGCCGGTCATCGGGCCAGACTTCGTCGGTCAGATGCGTCGCCCAAAGCGCGGTAAGCCCGTCTTCGGCGCATAGCCCGTGCACATGCTCGGTGATGGCGCGCCGCGCCTCGGCGTCAAGCCCGACGGTGGGTTCATCCAGCAACAGGACCGCCGGGCGATGCACAAGGGCGCGGGCAATCTCGGTGCGTCGGCGATGGCCACCGTTAAGGTCGCGGGCGATCTCATCGGCGCGCTTTGCCATGCCCATCCGCTCAAGGGCTGCGTCGATGCGCAGCTCGGCCTCGCGTCCGGCAAGCCCATGCAGCGCCGCGAAATACCGCAGGTTGCGCCGCACGCTCAGGTCAAGGTCAAGCGTGGGTTGTTGGAACACCACGCCGATCCGCGCAAGCGCCTGACGCGGCGCGCGGGCCATGTCGTGCCCCATCACCGTCACCCGACCCTCGGGGGTGGTGAAAAGCCGGGTCAAAAGGGCAAACAGCGTCGATTTACCGGCGCCGTTCGGCCCTAACAGGGCACAGAAATCGCCCTGCGCCACGCGGAACGACACGTCGTTCAGCGCCCGCTTGGCACCATAGGAAAACCCCAGATGCGCGACCTCTAGCCCAGCCATCTCTTGCCCCGTCATGCCGATCCTTCCCGCGTGGTCCGTGCCACCATAGGCCGGGGCGCGCGATTACTGAATCCTTATTTCAAGTCGTTGGCTCTCGCCGGTGGTGCCGGGAACAAGCACGTGATAGCGACCGGGCTTGATCGCGATAAAGGAAAACTCTGCCGTGCCGGCATCGTCGAACTCGAAGCTGTCGATCGCCATGGGGCGCACTTCGATATCGTTGATCACGATCTCGTCCATCCAGATCGCGCGAAAGAAGTCCGGCCCGGTCAGGCCGATTTCGGCGGTGCCATCGGCGGTGATTTCCATTTCGTAATAGGCGCCGGATTCAAGGATCACCGGCCCCTCGCCGAGTGGCTTGCCAGAGCTGAGCGTAACCTCGATTGTATCCCCCCGGTTGCATTTGGCCAGAAGCCCGGAAAACCCAAGGCTGTCGCAAAGCGGAGCGGCCAGA
>JAVVFB010000008.1:0-30850 GCA_032251095.1 Roseovarius sp.
CGATGCGGATCACGTCCTTGTTGCCGGTGGTGGTGATGAAGATATCCGCCGAAGACACGACATCTTCCAGAATCACCACCTCAAAACCGTCCATCGCCGCCTGAAGCGCACAGATCGGATCGACCTCGGTCACCTTGACGCGCGCGCCTGCGCCGCGCAAGCTCGCCGCCGAGCCTTTGCCAACATCGCCATAGCCCATGACGACAGCAACCTTGCCCGCCATCATCGTGTCGGTGGCGCGACGGATGCCGTCAACAAGCGATTCCTTACAGCCATATTTGTTGTCGAACTTCGACTTGGTAACAGAGTCGTTCACGTTGATCGCCGGGAACGGAAGCTGGCCCTTCTTGTGCAGGTCATAAAGACGGTGCACGCCGGTGGTGGTTTCCTCGGACACGCCCACGATCTGATCGCGGATCTTGGTGAACCAGCCGGGGCTAGCCGCCATGCGCTTGGCGATCTGGGCCTTGATGACCACTTCTTCATCGGAACCCGGAACCGGGATGATGTCTTCGCCGGCTTCGGCGCGTGCGCCAAGCAGAACGTAAAGCGTGGCATCGCCACCATCGTCAAGGATCAGGTTGGGGCCATCTTCGAACATGAACGACTTGTCCAGGTAATCCCAATGCTCTTCAAGGCTCTGACCCTTGATCGCGAAAACCGGGGTGCCGCCTTCGGCAATCGCTGCCGCCGCGTGGTCTTGTGTCGAAAAGATGTTGCACGACGCCCAACGCACATCGGCGCCAAGATCAACCAGCGTTTCGATCAGAACAGCGGTCTGAATGGTCATGTGCAGGCTGCCGACGATCCGCGCACCCTTAAGCGGCTTTGCTTCGCCATATTCGGCGCGCAGCGCCATCAGGCCCGGCATTTCGGTTTCAGCGATATCCAGTTCCTTGCGCCCATAGGCCGCCAGGCTGATGTCCTTGACGATATAGTCCTTTGCCATTTTAGAGTGGCTCCTTACAAAACTCATTTGCAAGGCAGATAGCACTCACCCCCCTATTGGGCAATGCGTGATTACCCCGTTACCCCATCAAGCCGGGTCCGCGTTACCGAATTCCAATGCTGACCGGTCGCCACGATACAGCTCACCCCATCGGGCCGGGTGATGAAAACGGTGAAACTGCCGCTTTCGGACGAGGTCCAGACTTCCAGTAACTGCTGCGGGTTTCGCAGACCGCCCCCGGCAAGTTGTTCGTGATAACGGTCTTCAAGCCGCTCGACCAGCGCGTCACGCGCAAGACAGGTCAGACCCTGGGCATGGGCCGGTTCGGGCGGGGCAAGCGCGGCTGCGCCAAAGATCAAAGCCGTAGAGCAAAGACGTTTAAACATAGGGGTTCTCCTTGAGAGGGGGCATCGAAACGCCCGGGTTTCACACTTTGAATTTGGGGCTTGCACGTCGATGATGCACTTAAATTTCCAACACAAGACCGTGGGGCGCGCGTGTTTTGGGTTTGCACCTGCCCCGCGGCACGCGTACCCAAGTCGGCATGATCAAGACCCGTACAATCAGCTTTTCAAGCCCCGCCGCCCGCCTGCAATACCTGTTGCTGATGGGGCTGTTCCGGCTGGCCGTGACCCGTGGGCTTTACGGGCGCTTTGCGCGGGGCCTCGGGCGGGTGTTCAACCCGGACAATGCCGCATTCTTGCAGATCGGCGATGCCGCGCCGTATCGCATCGCGCTGAATGACGGCTATTGGACACGCTTTGCCCTTTACCACCATCCCTATGAACCCGAAGTCGAGGCAACTCTTGTCGCGGCGCGGGGCAGGACATCCCTGTTTTGTGATCTTGGGGCCAACAAAGGCTATTGGACGACGCAAGCTGTTGGCATCTTCGAGCGCGTGATCGCGGTCGAAGCCTCGGCGAACACCTATGCCGCGCTGGCGCAAAACGCAGGTGCGCTTGCCAATGTCACCCTGCACCGCGCCGCCATTCATGCGCGCTCTGGCGAAACGCTGACCTTTCTCAATACGCATCTGAGCCATGCTTCGGCTCGCCTTTTGGGCACCGAGACCGCCGGGCACGGCGATCAGACAGAGGTCGTCACCACGCTGGCAATCGACGATCTTGTGCCTGCGGGCACCCCTGCCTTGATCAAGCTTGATGTCGAAGGTGCCGAGGTGGCCGCAATCGACGGCGCGACGCGCGCGATGAAAGACGGCAGCGTTCTGATCTATGAGGATCACGGCAACGATCCGGCCTGTACCCCAAGCGCGCATTTGCTGGGCCTGGACGACATGCGTGTGTTTGCAATCGAGGACGGGATTGCGCCCATGCCATCGGTGGATGCACTCCGCGCGCTGAAAACCGACCCTTACAAGGGCTATAACTTTCTGGCGGCGCGCAAAGGCTCGCCCCTTCTGGCCACCATTCTCGAAAATTTTGCAATGCCCGGCCAAAGCCGCTAGCAAGGGCGAAACCCGCCACCAACCGGAGCCCCCCCTTGCCCCCACCCCGCGCATGGCAAAAAATGCTGTCAGGCCGCAGGCTTGACCTGCTTGACCCGACGCCGGTCGATATCGAGATCGAGGATATCGCCCATGGTCTTAGCTTTGT
Organism: Roseovarius sp.; assembly: GCA_032251095.1. GTDB lineage: Bacteria > Pseudomonadota > Alphaproteobacteria > Rhodobacterales > Rhodobacteraceae > Roseovarius. Next base: position 2,563 of record JAVVFB010000008.1, read on the forward strand.
CGCCCGCTGGAACGGGCAGACGTTCGGCGATTTTGCCTATTCGGTGGCCGAGCATTCGCTTTTGGTCGAACGCCTGTTTGCCCGGATGAACCCGCGCGCGCCCGCGAAATGGCGGCTGGCGGCGCTTTTGCATGACGCCCCGGAATACGTGATCGGTGACATGATTTCGCCGGTCAAGAACGCCGTTGGGCCGGGGTATGACGAGCTGGACAAGCGGCTTGTCGCGGCGATCCATATCCGCTTTGGCCTGCCGGCCACCCTGCCGCCTGCGATCAAGAAACAGATCAAGAAGGCCGACAAGATAAGCGCCTGGATGGAAGCCACCGAAATCGCCGGCTTTACCATCGCCGAGGCGGATCGTTTCTTTGGCAAACCCGACCCAGAGATGATTGGCGATCTGGCGATTGACCTGCGCCCGCCCACATTGGTGCGCGCCGATTACACCGCGCGACATCACGCTCTCATTGCCGAAATTGGCTAGCAGATCACACCCAACCGCCGCGCGACATCAGGCCCATCGACTCGAGCTGACGCCAGCCGGTCAGGCGGGTGGATTGATCGCACCAAAGATCGGGGTCCTGCGTGATATCGTCGTAATAGGCATCATAAAGCGCGCTATTGGCAAAATGCTCCCGGCGCTGCTTTTCCTCGGCAGAGCGGTCTATAACGCCTTGCAGAAACTTGGCGTGAAGCAACACGCCAGAGGCGACCTCGCCGCCCGTACAATCATAGACCCGGTTAAGCCGTCGCGGCAAAAGCGAATGCGCCGAACTGACATAGGTGTAACGACGGTTCCATTTGACCAGCGGCACCTTGCCCATCGTCGGCGCGCGCTTTGGTTCAGCCGCGAAAAACCGCCGCGCCCGCACGCCGCCCTGAATCCAGAGGTTTTGCAGGTCGGGCTTGCGCCGGATCGTGTAATTGCCACCATCAAACCAGCATAGTGTCTCGAACGGATCATCGCCTTCGCGATAGTGTTGCTCTGACAGTCGGCCCTTGGGGTACATATCAAGCATGAGCGCGCCAAACGATTGTCGCCCCTGTCGTTCAAGCCATTCCACAAGCGCTGGCAAGGGGCGCGTATCGTGATAGGGATAAATCAGGATCTCATCGGCATCGAGCGTCAGGCACCAATGCCCATGGGCATGTTTAAGCTGAAGCCAGGTGAGCCAATCAACCCCGAAACGCGACAGCTTGTAACTATGCGTGGTGGCCCAAAGCGACACGTCGGACTGTTGCCCGAGGAATTCGACGGTGCCGTCATCACTGCCGTTATCGACAAACAGGAAATGGCGCACCCCAAGCTTGCGGTGGTGATCAAGGAAAAACGGCAGGCGCGCGCGTTCGTTGCGCACGGTGCTGGCCGCCAAAATATCATCCGCCGCGATGCTGGCGGTACGGTCGATCACCGGGCTTAGCTGTCGGCGCTTGCGAAAGGCGCGCAGCAACAACCGGCGGCGCTTCCATCGCAACCGATAGGCCATCGCCATGTCGTTAAGCCTGTCCATCCTGCCCATGCCCGTCCTTATCGCACGCCCAAGACAGCGTCGGCGCTATTTCTCGTAATGTCCAGTTTGATGCCAGCGCCAGGCATCGGCAATCATCTGATCAAGGCTCGAGCGCGCTGGCCGCCAGCCAAGCTCTGCCTCGGCGCGGGTCGAACCCGAGACGAGTTTGGTGCAATCACCGGGTCGACGCGGCCCCTCGACAACCGGCACCGGGCGGTTGGTGATCGCGGCAGATTGGTCAATCACCTCTCGCACGGAAAAGCCTGATCCGGTGCCAAGATTGAAAACCCGGCTGCCTTTGTCATCCTCAAGCCATTTCAGCCCAAGAACATGCGCATCCACAAGGTCGCAGACATGCACGTAATCGCGGATACAGGTGCCGTCGGGCGTGTCGTAATCGGTGCCGAAAATCGTCAGCGCGTCGCGCTTGCCCTCGATCGCGTCAAGCATGAGCGGGATCAGGTGGGTTTCGGGTTGATGAAACTCGCCCACCTCTCCGGCAGGATCGCCACCGGCAACGTTGAAATACCGGAAAATGACGTGGCGCAGGTCATAGGCCACCTCGAAATCGCGCAGCATATCCTCGATCGCGCGCTTGCTGGCGCCATAGGCGTTGATCGGATGCTGGGCGCTTGTTTCGTCAAGAATGACGTTATCCTGATCGCCATAGGTCGCGCAGGTCGAGGAAAAGACGAAGTTCTTGCATCCCGCCTGCACCGCGGCCTGCAACAGGTTGAGCGATCCGGCAACATTGTTATGCCAGTAAAGCCCCGGCTCTCGCATGCTTTCGCCGACCTGGCTCAGGGCGGCGAAATGCATGACGGCAACCGGCTGATAGGCGGCAAAAATCTGATCAAGGCGGGCGCGGTCGGTCAACTCGCCCTGCTCGAAGGGCCCGAATTTCACGGCCTCTTGCCAGCCGGTACTAAGATTGTCGTAGGTCACCGGCGTATAGCCCGCCGCCTTGAGCGCCTTGCAGGCGTGCGACCCGATATAGCCCGCACCACCCGTCACCAGAATATTTGCCACGACTGGCCCCTTTTATCGCGCGCTACTGGGCGGCTTTTTCCGAATGCACAACATCCGAGATATAGTTCCAAAGATCATCGCGCAGCTCAGGGCGGGCCAGGGCAAAGGCGACAGTTGCCTGCAAGAAGCCCGCCTTTGACCCGCAATCAAACCGCTGACCCTGAAAGCGGAAACCATACACCTCTTCGCCATCCTGGCGCGCGGCATCAATCGCATCGGTAAGCTGGATTTCACCCCCTGCGCCGGCCTCTTTGCGGTTCAGCTTTTGCAAAACCGTCGGCGTCAGAATGTAACGGCCGATCACCGCAAGGTTCGACGGCGCCAGGCCCGGCCCCGGTTTTTCGATCATGCCCTTGGTCGACACGATCGAGCCCATGTCGTCTTTGACATCAAGGATACCATAAGAGCTTGTCATATGATCCGGCACTTCCATGGCGGCCACGATATTGCTTTGGGTTTCCTCAAAGGCCTCGACCATCTGCGCAAGACAGGGCTTTTCGGCGGCGATCACGTCATCGGGCAGGATCACGGCAAAGGGTTCATTGGCGATCAGGCGACGCGCGCACCAGACCGCATGCCCAAGGCCAAGCGGTTTGTGCTGGCGGGTATAGGCGATCTCGCCGCTGTCCATATTGGTGGATTTCAGGATTTCCAGAAGCTCGGTCTTGCCCTTCTTGCGAAGCTCGGCCTCAAGCTGTGGGGCAATGTCGAAATAATCCTCAAGCGCGCCCTTGCCGCGCGAGGTTACGAAGATGAATTCCTTGATCCCGGCGGCGCGGGCCTCGTCAATCGCGTATTGAACAAGCGGGCGATCCACCAGCGTCATGATTTCCTTGGGGACCGATTTGGTCGCTGGAAGAAACCGTGTGCCCAGCCCGGCCACTGGAAAAATCGCCTTGGTTACCTTGTTACGCATAAGCCGTTCCCAATAATTCTTTCACTGCTGGCACCCTCATATACAAGAACATCATGCGATGCATAGTATTTAGCGGGGAAATTCGGGGGGGATGGCGCAAATCTCACACGCCATTTGTTGTGTCTGCCGGGGCTTTTGGCGCCGAACCGCCTAAGCCATTCCCATTTCGGCCATCATCGTTTGAATGCGTGGCACATCTTCGGGGTTGTTCAACTCCCAGAACTGGCGGCCTCGCGCCTCGACCTCGACGCAAAGCACCGATCTGCCGCGTTCAAGAAAGCGAAGCTGTTCGAGGCCTTCAAGCGATTCAAGCGGGCCCATGTCCCAACCTGCATAATCCGCAAGCGCCGTTGGGCGATAGGCGTAGACCCCAACATGATGAAACACCGGTGTCGGCGCATCATCGCCATAGCTTTGGCCGGTATAGGGGATCACCTCTTTCGAGAAATAAAGCGCGCGCCCGCCAGCGCCAAAGACCGCCGTCGTTCCACCGACACGGCCCGCCGCGCGGTCTTGCAAAAACCCGTTAAGCGCGCGCCCCTCACAGCGCAGCACCGGCGTTGCCACCTCGGAGTGCGGATCGGCGCGCAGGCCTTTGACAAGATCCTCGATAAACCAATGCGGGGTCAGCGGCGCGTCGCCCTGAAGGTTGACGATGATGTCATACCCGCCGCCAAGGTTTTGGAATGCCTCGGCACAGCGTTCGGTGCCATTGCCACAGCTTTCAGAGGTCATCACCACCTCGGCGCCGAACGCATGCGCCGCCGCTTTGATCCGCTCGTCATCGGTGGCCACGACCACCCGATCAACGCCCGCCACCCCCGATGCCGCCTCCCAGGACCGTTGAATAAGGCTCTTGGTCTCGCCGGTGGCACCGGTCAGCGTGGCCAGCGGTTTACCGGGATAGCGCGTGGACGCATAGCGCGCCGGAATGACGATCAGAACGCTCACATCAGGCTTCCTTCAATTCAACCGCCGGGGCGTGGGCGATGAAAAACGGATTGGCATAGCCGTCTTTGCCATAAACCAGCGGCTGGTGATCATCAAAACGCACAACCCGCCCACCGGCACCGCGCAACACCGCATCACCGGCGGCGGTATCCCATTCCATCGTGCGCCCGACACGCGGGTAAATGTCGGCCTCGCCGGTCGCAATCAGACAGAACTTGAGCGACGAACCGGCGCTCTTCATGTCCTTGACCGCGTATTTGGCGATATAGTCATCCGTCGCCTGATCGCGGTGTGATTTGCTTGCCACCACCATCAATGCGGCATTGTCCGGCTCTGAAACGCGGATCGCGCGCAGGGTGCCGGTGGTGTCCTTGTGAAACGGGCCATCTTCTTCGACCGCGCTGCCGTCGGCGCGGGTGAAAAACATCCGCTCCTTGGCGGGCGCATAAACCACACCGCGCGTCGGCACGCCGTTTTCCACATAGGCGATATTCACCGTGAAATCGCCGCGCCGGTTGATGAATTCCTTGGTGCCATCAAGCGGATCAACAATAAGGAACGTCTCGGCCCGCTTGGTATGCGAAGCGGCCTGTTCTTCGGTCACCAGCGTCACATCGGGAAAGGCGGCGCGCAAACCGGCGGAAATGATCGCATCGGCGGCCTCATCGGCCTCGGTCACGGGGCTATCGTCGGATTTGACCTTTACGTCAAAATCATCGGCGTCGTAGATTTCCATGATCCGATCACCGGCCTCCAGTGCCAACTGCCGAAATACGGAGACAAGCCTGTCATAGTCCAAATTACCACTCCTTGGATTACCCAACGCATTCCTGCGTTGTTAATAGATAGATTACCTGCTGCCCCTTATGATACGCTCACTACGGGACAGCAAGAAACCCACATAAGAAAAGCACAGGCAATCAGGCACATTCGACCATGTTCAGAACCGCCAGACCCACATCAACGCTTCATTCGGCCGTTCGCATCGCCGAGTTGATCTATCATTCGGTCGTTCGCAACATCCGCAAGGGCCATAGCAATGCGGTCATGGCATTGGTGATGAACATCCTCACCGCGGTGATCATGGTCATGTCGTTCTACCTCATGTTCTCGGTGCTTGGACTGCGCGGCGCTAAAATGCGGGGCGATTTCCTGTTGTTCATGATGTCGGGCATTTTCATGTACCTGACCCACATCAAGGCCCTAGGCGCGGTGGTCGGCGCCGAAGGGCCGTCATCGCCGATGATGCAGCATGCACCGATGAACACCATCATCGCGATAAGCGCCGCCGCCCTTGGTGCGCTTTATATTCAGACGCTTTCGATGTTCGTGATCCTGTTCGTCTATCACGTCGGCTTTACCCCGTTTGACGTTGAGCGCCCGATCGCCGCTTTTGGCATGCTTTTGCTGTCATGGTTCAGCGGTGTTGCAATCGGTCTTGTCCTGCTGGCGATCAAACCCTGGTTCCCGACCTTTGTATCGCTGTTCACAACCATCTATCAGCGCGCCAACATGATCGCCTCGGGCAAGATGTTCGTGGTCAACACACTCCCCGCGTTCATGGTAAGCCTGTTCGACTGGAACCCGCTGTTTCACATCATCGATCAGACGCGCGGCTTTGTGTTCATCAACTATGTGCCGCACAAAACCTCGCTTGAATACCCGATCTACGTCACCCTGGTCTTTCTGGTGGTCGGGTTGATGGGTGAATTCTATACAAGACAATATGCATCAAGCAGCTGGAATGCCCGACGCTAAAGCATGTTGCTCAAAAGTGGGACCCGGTTTTGAGCAATCCGACCATGCGACATCAACAAGTTAGAGCATGTCGCGTGAATTTGAGTGAACGCGACATGCGCTAATCCACCACCCGACAGGTCAGGTTTATCCGCCCCTGCCTTTGCAAAAGCGCCGATGTGCCCGGCCTGATCCGGTCGACGCCATGATAGCAAAGCCGCGCCGCGCCGCCCATCACGACAACATCGCCAGACCCAAGCCAAACCGAGGATGTGGCGCCGCCTCTGGTGTCGCTGCCAATGCGAAACAGGGCATCATCCCCAAGCGAGACCGACAAAACAGGCCAGTCAAAATCGGCCTCATCGCGATCCTGATGCAGACCCATGCGCGCACCGGCGTCATAATAGTTGACAAGACAGCAGTCGGGCATCCTGTGCGGGCTGACCAGCGCCGTCCAGATTGCCAGCACCGACGCCGGGATCGCGGGCCGGGCCTGACCCATCGGATGTGTCGCCTCATAGCGATAGCCACCCCGGTCAGAATACCAGCCATATCTGCCCGCTGATGTCATCCGCACGCTCATCGGTTTGCCAGAGGCGGTCCAGGGCGCAAAAAGCGGCGCCTGCGCAACAACATCGCGCAAATCCTGTACCAACGCGGCCTGTGCCGCGCCATCAAGCCAGCCTTTGTAAATCTCGACGCCGCGCACCACAAGCGTGGGATCCGCCATGACAATCACCTCTTTATTTGCCGCGCGTTGCATAATTTAGGCTAAATTTGCGCAATCCACACCCTTGCAACGCTTGCAGGGTTACAATGCTCTGCCTATATACGCCGAGATACACGGGAAAGGGCTTGTCTTGCCTCGTGACCAACCGGGGATCTGATGCCGAAACGGGTCCGGTTCCCGCCACATCGCCTAAGTATGAAGGGATCGAACACATGGCCAAAGTTATTGGTATTGACCTTGGAACCACGAACAGCTGCGTCGCCATCATGGATGGCAGCCAGGCGCGGGTGATTGAAAACGCCGAAGGCGCGCGCACGACGCCGTCAATTGTTGCGTTCACCGAGAACGAGCGCCTTGTCGGCCAGCCCGCCAAACGCCAGGCCGTGACCAACCCCGAAAACACTGTTTTTGGTGTCAAGCGTCTGATCGGTCGGCGCGCCGATGATGCGGACCTGGCCAAGGACAAGAAGAACATGCCGTTCAACGTCATTGATGGCGGCAACGGCGATGCATGGGTCGAGGCGCGCGGCGAGAAATATTCGCCCAGCCAGATTTCGGCCTTCATCCTCGGGAAAATGAAAGAGACCGCCGAGAGCTATCTTGGCGAAGAGGTGACGCAGGCCGTCATCACCGTTCCCGCCTATTTCAACGACGCTCAGCGTCAGGCCACCAAAGACGCTGGCAAGATCGCCGGTCTTGAGGTGCTGCGCATCATCAACGAGCCGACCGCCGCCGCGCTTGCCTATGGTCTGGACAAGGAAAACACCCACACCATCGCGGTCTATGACCTTGGTGGCGGTACGTTCGACGTGACCATCCTTGAAATCGACGACGGCCTGTTCGAGGTGAAAGCTACCAACGGTGACACCTTCCTTGGCGGCGAAGATTTCGACATGCGCATCGTCAACTACCTCGCCGACGAGTTCAAGAAAGAGCACGGCGTTGACCTGACCAAGGACAAGATGGCGCTTCAGCGCCTGAAAGAAGCCGCCGAGAAAGCCAAGATCGAACTGTCCAGCAGCTCGCAGACCGAAATCAACCAGCCGTTCATCTCTATGGGCTCTGATGGCTCGCCGCTTCATATGGTGGTCAAGCTGACCCGTGCCAAGCTTGAAAGCCTGGTCAACGACCTTATCAAGGCCTCAATGAAGCCCTGTGCCGCCGCTCTGAAAGACGCCGGCATGAAAGCCTCGGAGATTGACGAGATCGTTCTTGTCGGCGGGATGACCCGCATGCCGCGCGTGGTTGAAGAGGTGACCAAGTTCTTCGGCAAAGAGCCACATAAGGGTGTGAACCCCGACGAGGTTGTCGCCATGGGTGCCGCCATTCAGGCCGGCGTTCTTCAGGGCGACGTCAAGGATGTGGTTCTGCTCGACGTGACGCCGCTGTCGCTTGGCATTGAAACGCTCGGCGGGGTCTTTACCCGCCTGATCGACCGCAACACCACGATCCCGACGAACAAGTCGCAAATCTTCTCGACCGCCGAAGACAATCAGTCGGCCGTGACGATCCGCGTGTTCCAGGGCGAACGGGAAATGGCCGCAGACAACAAGATGCTGGGCCAGTTCAACCTTGAAAACATCCCGCCCTCGCCGCGCGGCATGCCGCAGATCGAGGTTGGCTTTGACATCGACGCCAACGGCATTGTCTCGGTTCAGGCCAAGGACAAGGGCACCGGCAAAGAGCAGAAGATCACGATCCAGGCCTCTGGCGGCCTAAGCGATGAGGACATTGAAAAGATGGTCCGCGACGCCGAAGAGAATGCCGATTCCGATAAGGCACGTCGTTCGCTTGTCGAAGCCAAGAACCAGGCTGAAAGCCTGATCGACTCGACCGAGAAATCGATGGAAGAGCATGCCGACAAGGTAGACCCGACCACGATCGAGGCGATCGAGCTGGCGATTGCCGCGCTCAAGGACGAGCTGGAAACCGAGAATACGGACAAGATCAAATCCGGCATCCAGAACGTCTCCGAGGCCGCAATGAAACTTGGCGAGGCGATCTATAAGTCGAGCCAGGAAGAGGCCGACGGAGAGCCCGCCGCCGCGGATCGTGCCGGCGCCGACGAAGATGATATCCTCGACGCCGACTTCGAGGATCTCGACGACAACAAGCGCGCCTAAGGCACGTTAAGGATTGATCCGGGGCGGTTTGGCAAACTGTCGAACCGCCCCGGATGATCCGTCAAAAGGAGATCCCCGATGGCCAAACGTGATTATTACGAAGTGCTTGGGCTATCCAAGGGCGCCTCGGCGGAAGAGATCAAAAAGGCCTATCGCACGAAGGCCAAAGAGCTTCACCCCGACCGCAATTCCGACAACCCCGACTCTGAACGCCAATTCAAAGAGGCGGGCGAAGCCTATGATGCCCTGAAAGACCCCGACAAGAAAGCGGCCTATGACCGGTACGGTCATGCCGCTTTTGAAGGGGGCATGGGCGGCGCGCGCGCCGGTGGCGGCATGGGCGGTGGGCAAGGCGATTTCGCCAGCGCATTTTCTGATGTGTTCGACGATCTCTTTGGTGATTTCATGGGCGGCGGCGGGCGTGCCGGTGGTGGCCGTCAGCGCGCCGCGCGCGGCTCTGACCTGCGCTATAACCTGCGTGTTACCTTGGAAGAGGCCTATTCAGGTCTGCAAAAGACCATCAAGGTGCCGACGGCCGTCGCCTGTGACGGCTGTCACGGCTCTGGTGCAGAGGGCGGCGGTGATCCGACAACCTGTCCCACCTGTTCGGGCATGGGCAAGGTGCGCGCGCAGCAGGGCTTTTTCACGGTCGAGCGTACCTGTCCGACCTGTGGCGGGTTGGGACAGATCATCAAGAACCCCTGCAAATCCTGCCAGGGGCAAGGTCGCACACAGAAAGAGCGCGCGCTTAGCGTCAACATCCCCGCGGGTGTTGAAACCGGTACCCGGATCCGTCTTGCCGGCGAAGGCGAGGCCGGCATGCGGGGCGGTCCGGCGGGCGACCTTTACATCTTCATTGATGTCACCAAACATGACCTGTTCGAGCGTGAGGAAACCAATCTCTTTTGTCGTGTCCCGGTCTCGGTCATCAAGGCCGCTCTGGGGGGCGATATCGAGGTGCCGACCATCGACGGTGGCCGCAGTCGCGTGAAAATCCCGGCCGGAAGCCAATCCGGGCCCCAGATGCGTCTGCGCGGCAAGGGCATGCCCGCCCTGCGTGGCGGCGGCAGTGGCGATATGTTTATCGAACTTGCCGTTGAGACGCCGGTGAACCTGACCAGTAAGCAAAAAGAGCTTTTACGCGAGTTCGAGGCCCTCTCGGAGGACAACAACCCGGAAAGCAAAACCTTCTTTTCTTCGGTCAAGACGTTCTGGGATTCGATGAAAAGCTAGGGTTCTTTTGCGGATTTGAACATAAAAAGGCGCGCCTTCGGGCGCGCTTTTTCTTTTTGCCTGCGGCACAGCAGATCGGTTAACCATTCGCTAACCCTGATCGGGCAGGGTTCTGGGATGAGTGATCAACGCGCCTTTTCGGAAATGTCGCTGCCGCTTTTTGTCGGTGATGAGGCCGTGGAAACCGCGCCGCTTGACCGAGGCAAGCAGCCCTCTTATATCCGCGATCATCGCCAGAGGTTGCGCACCCGGTTCCTGGCCGGCGGCGCTCAGGCCATGCCCGATTATGAGCTTTTGGAACTGGTTTTGTTTCGTGCCATTCCGCGCCGCGACGTAAAACCTCTGGCGCATCTGCTTATCGAGACATTCGGCGATTTCAACGGCATACTTTCGGCCAGCCCGGATCAGCTTGGCGCGCTTCCCGGTGTGGGCGAAGCGGTCATCACCGAGCTCAAGATCGTGGAGGCCGCCGCGCATCGCCTGTCGCGCGCCAAGGTTCTGCGTCGTCAGGTCCTGTCCTCCTGGGATGCGCTTCTGGACTATTGCCACACCACCATGGCGCATCGCGAAACCGAAGAATTCCGGGTATTTTATCTGGATCGTAAAAACATCCTGATCGCTGATGAAAAACAGGCCGAGGGCACGGTTGATCACGTTCCGGTCTATCCGCGCGAGGTGGTAAAGCGCGCGCTATTGCTGAACGCGAGCGCGCTTATCCTTGTGCATAATCACCCCTCGGGTGACCCGACGCCGTCAGAGGCCGACATTGGCATGACCCAACAGATCAAGGCGGCGGCCATGGCCCTTGGGATAAGCCTGCATGACCATATCATCATCGGAAAATCCTGCGAGATCAGTTTCCGCTCGGAAGGGTACCTGTGACGCTCTTGCGGCCCTTGGGTGCCGGTCTCGCTAACGCACCCAGACCTCGACCCGGCGATTGACCTGTCGCCCCCAGGGCGTATCGTCGCAGGCCATGGGCATCGTTTCCCCAAAGGCCTCGGTCTCGACCATGATACGGTCCAGATTTGCGGTTTCGGCCGCACGAAGCACCGCGCGCTGCACCGTCTCGGCGCGGCGCATGGCGATCTGGCGGTTCGGCTCTGCGGCCCCATCGCCATCACTGAAGCCCACAAACACCAGCCGCCGGGCATCGTAAAGCCCAAGCTCGAGCGAACGCGCCAGTTGTTGCACGTTGGAACGCGATTGCGCGTCAAGTCGAACCGATCCCGGCTCGAACCGGAAGGTGGTGGTCAATCGCTTGAGCGGCGACACAACCCGCACCAAGCGCTGTAGCTCCTGCAAGCCGATCTCTGTGCCCGCCTGTGCGATGGCATTGGCAAAACGGTCGCCTTGGGCATTGATTTCGATCTCTTCGGGGGCCTGATCCACGAACCCGGCCCGCCGAATCACAAGTTGGGCAGACGGATCGCGCAGATAGGCCAGAAATTCGCGCGCAAGCTTGGGGAAGCGTCGTGCCGGCAGGTAAAGGAAGAGCGGTGCCGTAAGCGGATAATCCTCGGTCTTGACCGCCCGTCGCGTTGCCGTAAGGGCAAAACCGCATGCACCGGTCAGGGCCAACTCCCAGGTATTGCCCTGTTCGGACCGCGTGGTCAGCCCGAGCGCAAAGGGGTCACGCGCCACGGCACTCGCGAATTCTGTTCCGTTGGCATGGCGGCGCACGCGGCTATTGCCTGGCAACCCCTCGGGCCCAAGCAGGTGATCCACACTGGCCTGGCCAATGCCGGTCCGTTCATCCCACAGATGCACGTCTATCGGCGCGTCAGGCCCGCCAAGGTGGCTCCAGTTGGTCAGACGCCCGGCCAGAACATCGGCCAATTGCGGCATGGTGATTCCCTGCACCGGATTGCTTGGCGCCACGACCGGGATCAGAGCGTCAAGCGCCAGCACCCGTGCGCGCCCCGGTGCAGTCAAGTCACCCAAGCCGGCCGCCTTGGCATGGGCAAGCTCGTCATTGCGCGCCTCGCGCAGGGTCATGGCGATATCGGCCTCATTGGACAGAAGGTCGGCAAACCCCTCATCGGTATTGGTCAAACGAAAGGTGAATTCGCCGATCAGATCACCGGTCTTGCGCACGCTCAGGGCATAGCTGATCTCGGTATCGTTCTGCTCGTGGCGGGTCACGTCATAATCCCCACGAATGGCAAAGGCCTCGATCAGCGCAGGCATCAAAACCTTGCCAATCGTCGGGGCGCCGGAAAACACCAGCCGCGCCACGTAATTCTCAAGGTTGGGGCATCCGGGGCCCTCGCAAGCAACACCCGAACCATCCACCGTAAGCTCGCCATAGATCGTATCCAGGCGGTAAAATTCGCCATCAAATCCCAGAAGGTTGCCGGAAATTTCCACATCCCCGTCATAGGACCGCAAGGTCACATCCTGTGCCGCCACGGGCGACACGATCGCAAAAAAGGAAAGTGCGGCGAAGATCGCCGCACGCACCATTGTCATAAAGTGACCCCCGAACGCTGCGGAATTAGTTTTGCGCAACCTTCAGGTCATTGAACAGATTTTTCAACACCAGAAAGTCACCGATTCCTTCGCAATCGGGCATTGCCAGCACAATATCCTGTACCTTGAGGCCGCCCGTGCGGTCAGTGGCGATGGTTTGGGCCTCAAGGTCGCGGCCACAATTGGCAGCGGTCACTTCGGCCTCGACCCGCAGACTGACGTCACCGGCGCGCAAGGCGGTCTCGGTCGGAAAGGTATAAACCTCGGCCAAGAGGGCATTATCAAGGCTTGGCGAACCATGGCGGGTCAGAAAGCCACCCTCGCCTCGGGCGGCGCGTGCCATGTCATAAGCCGCGTCATCCCAGACGTGACCCTGATCACCAAAGTCCGCACCGTATTCCAGCGCATGAATCTTAATGCCACCCGTGCCACCCCATTGCACAACAAAACGATCATAAAAGGAAAAACTATCCACCGTCGCGGTTGCGATCGCGCCTTCCCCATTTCCAAAGGAGGCAATAAAAACAGCTTTTTCGCCAAGCGCCGGCACGCTCAGTTCCCTGTGACCATTCTCGTCCGTGGCCTCGGTGAACATCATGCCGTTCTGATGCAGGGTGAATTTCTCATTGTTCATGCAAGGCGCATCAAGTGTGATCTTGACCATGGCGGCGGCCAAAGGCTCGGCCGTCATTGTATATTCACAGGCCAAGGTCGGCACACTCTCTTCCGCAGGCAGATTATCGCCCCCCCCCACATCCACAGCCACGGCCAGCGTCACAGGCTCGGCCGGAAGGGCCGCAGGTTCGGCCATGGCGACCGGCGGCGTCGGGGCCGCAGAGGTCAGCGTGATCTGTGAAATCTCGACTGCGGGGTCACCGGCATCAATGATAGCCGCCGATTGGGCACCGGGGCCGGGGTCGCCCGCCTGCATGAAATAGCCGATGCCAAGGGCACAGACCAGCGTACCGCCAGCGGTGATATAACGTCGGGCCTTGGACATGACACTCTCCCATACCTTTTGAGGGTTGGAATTATGCTATGCGTTAAAAAAGGCTGTGTTGTGGCGAAGAAACGGACATATTCGGGCGGGCGGATCAGGCCAGCCGCCCGTGACAATGCTTGAATTTCTTACCCGATCCACAGGGGCAAACCTCGTTTCGGCCCGGATTTCCCCAGGTCGAAGGATCAGATTCGACAAACCCCGAGGCGGCGGCTTCGGGGGCCTCGGCGGGCGTTGCATCATGCGCGGGCGCTTCCATCTCGGCGCGCTGTGCCGCCATTTCCTGCATCATGGCCTCTTGTTCGGCCTCTGTCATCGGGCGGATCTGGGCGAGCTTTTGGGTCACATCCTCACGCAGGCTGTTGAGCATGGTTTCAAATAGCTGGAACGCCTCGTTCTTGTATTCGTTCAGCGGATCGCGCTGTGCATAACCACGAAAGCCGACAACGCTGCGCAGATGTTCAAGCGTCAGAAGATGCTCACGCCACTTGGTGTCGATGGTTTGCAACAAGACCTGCTTTTCGATCATGCGCATGGTTTCGGGACCAAAGGCCGCGGCCTTGGCGGCCATCATCTCATCGGCGGCCTTTTCAAGGCGCTCGGTGATTTCTTCGTCATCCACGCCCTCTTCGGCGGCCCAGTCGATCACCGGCAGATCAAGGTTGAGACGCTCGATTACCGCCGCGTAAAGCCCTTCGGTGTTCCATTGATCGGCATAGGTTTTGGGCGGCATATAGGTATCGACCAGATCGTCGATCACCTCGCCACGCATGTCCTCGACGATATCGGACAGATCCTTGGCCTTCATGATGTCGAGGCGCTGTTTAAACACCACCTTGCGCTGTTCGTTCATCACGTCGTCGAACTTGAGCAATTGCTTGCGGATGTCAAAGTTGCGCGCCTCGACCTTGGCCTGTGCCCGTTCAAGCGATTTGTTGACCCAAGGGTGAATGATCGCCTCGCCCTCTTTCATCCCCAACGTCGAAAGCACCTTTTCAAGGCGTTCACTGCCGAAGATGCGCATCAGGTCGTCTTCGAGGCTAAGGAAGAACGCCGACATGCCCGGATCGCCCTGACGGCCGGAACGACCGCGCAGCTGGTTGTCGATGCGACGGCTTTCGTGGCGCTCGGTGGCCAGCACGAAAAGTCCGCCTGCGGCAATGACCGCCGCTTCGTCGGCGGCATGCCCCTCTTCGATCTTTTGACGGATCTCCTCGGGGTCGCCTTCGGGATCGGCGGCAATCGCCTCCATGATCTTGAATTCGACATTGCCACCAAGTTTGATGTCGGTGCCACGCCCGGCCATGTTGGTGGCGATGGTCACCGCGCCAAGCTTGCCGGCATCGGCCACGATCTGGGCCTCTTGTTCATGCTGGCGCGCGTTCAGAACGTTATGCGGAATCTTCGCCTCGGTCAGAAGCCTGCTCAGCAGTTCGGATTTTTCAATCGAGGTGGTGCCAACAAGGGTCGGCTGGCGTTTTTCATGTGCTTCGCGGATCGTTTCGATGATCGCGTTCAACTTGTCGGTGGTCGTGCGGTACACCGCGTCATCCTTGTCGATCCGGGCAATCGGTCGATTGGTTGGCACTTCGATCACGCCAAGGCCATAGATTTCCTGAAATTCCTCGGCCTCGGTGACGGCGGTGCCGGTCATGCCCGACAGGGTGTCATAAAGGCGGAAATAATTCTGAAACGTGACCTGCGCGAGGGTGACGTTCTCGGGCTGAATCTGACAGCCTTCCTTGGCCTCGATCGCCTGATGCAGGCCATCGGACAACCGCCGCCCGGCCATCATCCGGCCGGTGAATTCGTCGATCAGAACCACATCACCACCGCGCACGATGTAATCCTTGTCCTTCTGAAAAAGCTTGTGCGCGCGCAGCCCTTGGTTGACATGATGCACGATGGTGGTGCTTTCGGGATCATAAAGCGAACGCCCCTCTTCCAGAACGCCACGCGTCAGCAACAACTCTTCAAGAAACTCGTTACCCTCGTCGGTAAAGGTGACATTGCGGGTCTTTTCATCAACCTTGAAGTGATCCTCCTGCAATTCGGGGATCAGCGCATCGATTGTCAGGTAAAGCTCGCTTCGGTCCTGGCTTGGGCCGGAAATGATAAGCGGCGTGCGCGCCTCGTCGATCAGGATGCTGTCCACCTCATCGACCACGGCAAAGTTATGGCCGCGCTGGTTCATCTCGTCGAGCGAGGATTTCATGTTGTCGCGCAGATAATCGAACCCAAGCTCGTTATTGGTGGCATAGGTGACATCGGCGGCATAGGCGGCTTTTTTCTCGGCTTCGGGTTGTTGCGGGTAAACGACGCCGGTGGTCATGCCAAGGGCGGCAAAGACCTTGCCCATCCAATCGGCATCACGCCGTGCAAGATAGTCGTTGACCGTAACAACATGCACACCGCGCCCCGACAGCGCATTAAGGTAGCTTGGGAAGGTCGCCACAAGGGTCTTGCCTTCGCCTGTCTTCATCTCGGAAATGTTGCCCTGATGCAGGAAAATGCCGCCCATCAACTGAACATCAAAAGCCCGAAGGCCAAGCGCACGGCGCGCCGCCTCGCGACAATTGGCAAAGGCCTCTGGCAAAAGCGCGTCCAGGGTTTCACCCTCGGCGATCCGCTTGCGAAATTCTTCGGTCTTTTCAATCAATCCGGCGTCGCTGAGCGCTTCAAACTCGGGTTCAAGCGCGGTGATCTTGTCAACCAGCGGCCGTGTCGCCTTGACCTTGCGATCATTCGGCGTTCCGAAGATCTTTTTGGCGACCGTTGAAATACCCAGCATTTTTTATCCGTTCCGGTGTTTTGACTATCCGTGAAAGGCAATTACTTGCCCCGCTTCCCCGGCCACCCTACAACGGGCCAAAGAGCGCGGCTTTGCCTTTGTCATAAGGCGATGTAAGGGGCCGCCGTCAGACTGTCAACGTTGCGCACCCGCGCACCCATTCTCGCAGTACCGTCAAAGGAAGATATCAATGTTCGTACGCCTTCGCCTCTTGTCCGCCACCGCCCTGATATCAAGTCTTGCGCTTAGCGCGCCGGTCATGGCCGAGGACGCCCCGGCGCTTGACACGGTCATGGCCTCGGTCGGTGAAAAAACAATCACATTTGGCCATATGCTTGCCCTCCGCAACAGCCTGCCCGAGCAATATGATCAGGTGCCGCCCGAGGTTCTGTTCAAAGGCGTTCTGGATCAGCTTATCCAGCAATCCCTTCTGGAGCAGGCCCATGAAGGCCCGCTTTCGACCGCTGCACAGCTGCGCCTTGAAAACGAAACCCGCGCGGTTACGGCGGCGGACGTGATCGACGACATTCTTGAGGCCGCCCTGACCGACGAGGCCCTGCAAGCCGCCTATGCCGCCGCCTATGAAAGTGCTGCCGATGAAGCCGAGTACAAGGCCGCCCACATTCTGGTCGAGACCGAGGACGAAGCCAAGGCGCTGATCACCGAATTGGAAGGTGGTGCGAATTTTGCGGCCCTTGCCCAGGAACATTCCACCGGCCCCTCGGGCCCCGGTGGCGGCGATCTTGGCTGGTTCAGTGACGGCGTGATGGTGCAGGAATTCTTTGATGCCGTCGCCAAGCTTGAGCCCGGACAGGTCTCGCCCCCCGTCAAGACGCAATTCGGCTGGCATGTGATCAAGCTGAACGAAACCCGCGTCAAGGCCCGGCCCGGTCTTGACGAGGTGCGATCCGAGTTGATGGATGAAATTCGCCAATCGACATTCGACGGGTATATCGCCAAGCTGGAAAGCGGCACTGAAATAAGCCGCACCGACACAAGCGCCTTTGACCCGGCGTTGATCAACAACACTGATCTTCTGGAGAATTGAACCATGGGCGCCACCCCGCCGCTTTCACCGCTTGCACCGGCCGCCTTTCCCGATCTGCCCGTAATCGGCGGGGTTCACTTTGCCACCGCCTCGGCCGGGGTGCGCTATAAGGGGCGCACCGATGTGATGCTTGTCAAGCTTGCGCCGGGAACGGCGATTGCGGGGGCGTTCACGCGCTCTGCGACGCGCTCTGCGGCGGTGCTGGATTGTCAGGACAAGATCGGTGGCGATCCGGGGGCGGGCGCGGCCATCATCGTGAATTCGGGCAATGCAAACGCCTTTACCGGCCGCATCGGGGCCGAGTCGGTCGCGGCGGTGACCGGCGCCGTAGCCGAACGGCTTGGCCTGCCCGCAAACCGGGTTTTTTCATCCTCGACCGGCGTGATCGGCGAGCCTCTGCCGCATGATCGCATCATCGACAGCATCGACACCCTCAAGGGCGCGCTTAGCCTTAAGGGCATAAGCGGGGCGGCGCGGGCCATCATGACCACCGACACCTTTCCCAAAGGTGCCTCGGAAACCGTGATGATCGACGGTCAGGCCGTCCATATTGCCGGAATCGCCAAGGGCTCTGGCATGATCGCGCCGGATATGGCGACGATGCTTGTCTATATCTTCACCGACGCCGCGATTGATCAGACGATCCTGCAAAACACGGTCAGCGCTTTGAACCGGACCACGTTCAATTGCATCACCGTCGATAGCGACACATCTACCTCCGACACCCTTTTGGTGGCCGCCACCGGGGCTTCGGGCATCCGGGTGACCGAGAACAATATCGGCTTCATGGAAGGGTTGCGGCGTGTCATGCTTGACCTTGCCCATCAGGTGGTACGCGACGGCGAGGGCGCGACAAAATTCGTCGAGATTTCCGTCACCGGCGCCGCGAGTGATGCCGAGGCGCATGTACATGCCAAATCCATCGCCAATTCACCCCTGATCAAGACCGCCATTGCCGGGGAAGACCCCAATTGGGGGCGGGTCGTGATGGCGGTGGGCAAATCCGGCGTGCGCGCTGATCGCGACACGCTTTCGATCCGCTTTGGCGATATGCTGGTGGCCAAGGATGGCTGGGTCAGCCCCGACTATGACGAGGATCGCGCAGCAGCCTACATGAAGAATCAGGAGATCGAGATTCATGTGGATCTTGGTCTTGGCGGTGGCACCGCCACGGTCTGGACCTGCGATCTTACCCACGGCTATATCGACATCAACGCCGATTATCGGTCGTGATATTGGCCCCGAAAGTGCGCCCATGAAGATCGTTCTTGTCTCTGCCGTCGCGCTGATTGACGTGGATGGCCGGATTTTGCTTGCCCAACGCCCTGCCGGGAAATCCATGGCGGGGCTTTGGGAATTTCCCGGTGGCAAGGTGGAAGTGGGGGAATCCCCGGAACACGCGCTGATCCGTGAGTTGGAAGAAGAGCTTGGCATCAACACCTGGGCAAGCTGCCTTGCGCCGCTGACCTTTGCCAGCCACTCTTATGACGACTTTCACCTTCTGATGCCGCTGTTTGCCTGTCGCAAATGGCAGGGTACACCGCAGGGGCGCGAGGGCCAGACCCTGAAATGGGTGCGTGCCCAGGATCTCAAATCCTATCCAATGCCGCCTGCAGATATCCCACTTATCCCGATCCTACGCGATTGGCTCTGAGCGCGTCAGCCCTGAATTGAATCGCTGCGCTGCACACAAACCCGCAGGGTTTATTTTGCGGTATTCCAAAGATTCACGTGACATCGTTTCCAAACTGACGCTAATTTAACCTAGTTTTAAATGATCGCTGCTTATCAAAGTATCATTCGAACCTGGGGAAATGCACATGCTGCGAACAATTCAAGTTGGGTCCTGCATCTCTATTCAAGGGCTTTTTGTGGGTTTGCTGACCAATGGTCTTATTCAGGTCCGGGTCGGCGATCAGGTGTTTTCTGGCCGCCCGGTGACACGCGCGGCCTGACAAGGACCGTAAGCAAGACCGAACCCTTTCCAAGCAAACAAAAAGGGCAGTCTAATTGACTGCCCTTTTGCTTTGACCTGTCGTCTGGCGATCAGGCCAGTGTGCGTACCACTTCTTCGCGCTCGAAAATCTCGATCACGTCGTTGGGGCGGATATCGTCGTAATTTTCGAATGCCATACCACATTCCTGCCCCGACTGAACCTCGGGCACTTCGTCCTTGAAACGCTTGAGGGTCTTGAGCGTGCCTTCGTGGATAACCACATCGTCGCGCAGAAGGCGCACCCCGGCAGAGCGACGCGCAACACCTTCGGTGACCAGACAGCCAGCAACCTTGCCAACACCGGTCACCTTGAAGACCTCTTTGATCTTGGCATAACCGATGAACTTTTCGCGGATCTCGGCGCCCAACAGGCCCGATGCGGCGGCTTTCACGTCATCCACGAGATCGTAAATCACGCTGTAATAGCGGATTTCGACACCCTTTTGGTTGGCGCTGTTGCGCGCGGGCGCATTGGCACGCACGTTAAAGCCAAAGACCGGCGCGCCCGACGCCTCGGCAAGGCCGATATCGGATTCGGTGATCGCACCAACCCCAGAATGAAGCACGCGCACGCGAACCTCGTCGTTGCCGATCTTTTCCATCGCCTGAACGATCGCCTCGGCAGAGCCCTGAACGTCGGTTTTGACGACAATCGGCATTTCCTTGAGGTTCTCGTCCTGCTTGGCCTTGGCCAACAGTTGCTCAAGAGAGGTGCCCGCACCAACGGCGGCGCGTTTCTCTTTCGCGGCGCTTTCACGGTATTCGGCGATTTCACGCGCCTGCGCTTCGGTGTCGACCACGTTAAGAACGTCACCCGCTTCGGGGGTTCCGTTAAGACCCAGAACCTCGACCGGAGTCGATGGCCCTGCCTCTTTGACGCGCTCACCAACATCGTTGATCAGCGCACGCACCTTGCCATATTGCTGGCCGACAACAAAGATGTCGCCAAGGCGCAACGTGCCCTTCTTGATCAGAACTGTCGCCACGGGACCACGGCCCACGTCAAGCTGTGCTTCGATCACGGCACCCTCGGCGGCCCGGTTCGGGTTTACCTTAAGCTCCAAAAGCTCGGCCTGAAGCGCGATCGCCTCAAGCAGCTCGTCGAGGCCCTGACCGGTCATGGCCGACACTTCGACATCCTGCACCTCACCCGACATCGCCTCGACGATGACTTCGTGTTGCAGCAGATCAGTGCGCACCTTGTCCGGGTTCGCATCCGGCTTGTCGACCTTGTTGATCGCCACGATCATCGGCACGTTGGCCGCCTTAGCGTGGTTGATCGCCTCGATCGTCTGGGGCATCACGGCGTCATCCGCCGCCACCACCAAAACCACGATATCCGTCACCTGCGCACCGCGCGAGCGCATGCTGGTGAACGCCGCGTGGCCGGGTGTGTCAAGGAAGGTCAGCAAGGCACCGCCTGCGGTTTTCACCTGATAGGCGCCGATATGCTGGGTGATACCGCCGGCCTCGCCCGCGACAACCTTGGCGTTGCGGATCGCATCCAGAAGCGAGGTTTTACCATGGTCAACGTGACCCATGATCGTGATGACAGGCGCGCGCGGGACCATATCCTTGGGATCGTCTTCGATGTGCGCGATGACATCTTCCACATCGGCATCAGACACCCGCACAACGCGGTGGCCGAATTCCTCGATGATAAGCTCTGCTGTATCGGCATCAATGGTCTCGTTCTGCGTGACCATCATGTCGTTTTGCATAAGCGCTTTGATCACGTCGGCAACGCGCTCGGCCATACGGTTGGCAAGCTCGGACACGACAATCGTTTCCGGCAGTTGCACGTCGCGCACCACCTTTTCACGCTCGACATTGACGCCCATCGCCTTTTGACGCGCGCGCTCTTGCTTGCGCTTCATCGCGGCCATGGATTTCTGGCGACCGCCCTCACCGCCCGAAAGCGCCTGATTGAGGGTCAGCTTGCCGCCACGGCGATTGTCCTCGCCACCACGGCCTTTGTTGCGGCGTGCGGGCTGTTCGCGTTCGGGTTCCTGCTTGCGCGGGGGCGGCGCGGATTTGTTCGGCGCCTGACGCGGGGCATCGGGCAGGGCGTCGGGCTCTGCCGCAGCGGCGGCGGCCTTGATCGCGGCCTGCTCTGAATCGCGCTTCTTGCGCTCGTCTTCTTCGAGCTTGGCGCGAGCCTTTTCCTCGGCTTCACGCTGTTCGCGTTCCTTGGCTTCGGCCTCTTCGCGGCGGCGCATGCGTTCTTCTTCGCTTGCCTTTTCCTTGGCTTCGCGTTCGGCGGCGTCCTGGGACTCGCGCGCCTTGGCGGCGGCCAGTGCCTTCATCCGGCGATCCATCTCGGCATCCGAGATTCCCGCCGGGCGCCTGCCTGGGCTGGCCGCGCCTGTCGGCTTGCCAGAACCAGCCGTAGCACCCGCCGTTCCCGTGCCCGGTTTGGGCACGACAACGCGCTTGCGCTTGGTTTCCACCACGACGTTCTTGGTCCGGCCATGGCTGAAGCTCTGCTTCACGTTTCCGGGCCGGGACCCGGCGCCACGCACACCCAAAGGTTTCTTTCCGTCGTTGTCGCTCATATTGCTCTACTTTCCTTTCCGGCGCGCTGTCTCGCCGTCCGAGACGCGCAGACCTTTCAGTCTTGCCGCCTCCTCTACAACAGGTTGCAACAAACCTCCAGCACCCAGTGCCGCATGGATCGTGGTTTGTCGCCCAAAGGCCTGGCCCAGCTCATTCGCCGTCAACCATCCTATAAAAGAGCCGCCCTGCGGCGTGCTCAGTTTTGATTTTCCCCGTTCAGAGCCATCGCTGGCCTGAATAAGAACGCGGGCTTCTTCCTTGCCCAGCATGATCTTGACCTTCTCATAGCCCGACACGGCGCGACCGCCCTTTCGGGCAAGGCTGATAAGGTTGATCACCCGCTTTGCCAAAAGCGCCTCAACAAGATCGGCAAGGTCTTCAGGCACCTGAACCGGCTGTTTGGCGGCACGGGCGAAAAGCCCTTTTGCCGCCGCCTTATCAATGGCCGCCCGGTCCGCGGAAACCCAGATGCCACGCCCCGGCAGCTTTTCCATAAGGTCGGGGCCAATCTGACCCTCTGGCCCAACGGCAAAGCGGATCAGCCCATACTTGGGCTGCACCTCGCCTGTGACAATGCACTTGCGGTCTGGACCATCGGTCCGGTCTTTGGGTTGCCCTGCGCGCCCCATGTGTGCCCCCGAAGCCTGAAAAATCAGGCCTCGGCCTCCTCGTCATCGCCGTTTTCAGCAGAATCCGGCGCAAGTTCTTCGGGGTCAACCCAGCCCAGCATGATCCGGGCCGTCATTACCATATTCTGCGCCTCTTCCAGTGAGACGTCAAATTTCTCCAGCACGCCTTCGTCTTTGACGCGCTCGCCATTGACCGTGGTCCAGCCACCGGCCAGCTCCCAATCGGCGCAGGTTGCGAAATCTTCAAGTGATTTCACATCATCCTCGGCCAGTGCCTGAACCATTTGGGGTGTCAGCCCCTCGAATTCAATAAGGCTGTCCTCGACGCCAAGCTCACGCGCTTTTTCAAGGGCGGCCTTGGCCTGACCTTCGATCACGTCGCGGGCGCGGGCCTGCAATTCGCCGGCGGTGTCTTCGTCAACGCCATCAATGACCAAAAGCTCGTCAAGATCGACATAGGCGACCTCTTCGAGGTTGGTAAAGCCCTCGGACACCAGAAGCTGGGCAAAGAATTCGTCCAGATCGAGGTTTTCCATGAACAAGCCGGTGCGCTCTTCGAATTCCTTCTGACGGCGCTCGCTGTCCTGGGCCTCGGTCATGATGTCGATATCAAGCCCGGTCAGCTGGCTTGCCAGACGCACGTTCTGGCCACGACGGCCAATCGCCAGCGAAAGCTGTTCTTCGGGCACGACAACCTCGATGCGCTGCGCATCCTCGTCGATCACCACCTTGCTGACCTCTGCGGGCTGCAACGCGTTCACAAGGAAGGTCGCCTGATCCTCATTCCACGGAATGATGTCGATCTTTTCACCCTGAAGCTCGTTCACGACGGCCTGAACGCGGCTACCGCGCATACCGACACAGGCACCGACTGGATCAATCGAGCCGTCATAGGAAATCACGGCGATCTTGGCGCGGCTGCCGGGATCGCGGGCAACGGCCTTGATCTCGATGATGCCGTCATAGATTTCCGGCACTTCCATCTTGAACAGTTCGGCCATGAACTGCGGATCGGTACGGCTCAGGAAAATCTGCGGCCCGCGCTGTTCGCGGCGCACATCCTTGATGTAACAACGGATACGGTCGTTCGGGCGATACGCCTCGCGTCCGATCTTTTCGTTGCGGCGCAGGATCGCCTCGCCACGGCCCACATCGACGATGACATTGCCATATTCTTCGCGCTTGACCTGACCGTTGATGATCGTGCCGATGCGGTCCTTGAACTCTTCAAACTGACGGTCACGCTCGGCTTCGCGCACCTTTTGCAGGATCACCTGCTTGGCGCTTTGCGCGGCGATGCGGCCCATCTCGACCGGCGGAACCTCTTCGACAAAGGTATCGCCGACCGCGGGGTTGTTCATGTATTGCTTGGCCTGCTCGACGGTCATTTCCGCCTGATAGTTCTCGACCGCGTCATCTTCGACCACGGTGCGCACGCGGGTAAAGGTCGCGCGGCCGGTCTTGCGGTCGATCGCGACGCGAATATCCATCTCGCTGCCGTAACGGCTCTTGGCGGCGCGCGACAGGGATTCTTCCATCGCTTCGACCACCAGTTCGGGATCAATCATCTTTTCGCGGGCCACGGCCTCGGCGGTTTGCAACAGCTCAAGCTGGTTGGCAGAGGTGATTGCCATGATCTTAGTCCTCCTCAGAACCGGTATCAGTTTCGGTTTCGATCTCGTCAAATTCGTCTTCGTTGATCACACCCGCCGCCTTGCGTTGGCGCAGCATTTCCCTGATCAATTCGTCGGTCAGCACAAGCTTGGCATCAGACAGCCATTCGAACTCAAGCCCGATGGTGCCTTCTTCGACGTTGATCAGAACCTCGTTATTCTCGACACCTGCGAGTATGCCCTTGAACCGCTTGCGGCCCTCGATAAGCTCGGAGGTCTCGATCTTGGCCTCATAGCCCTCAAACGTCTCGAAATCCTTGAGCCGGGTCAGCGGCCGGTCGATACCGGGGCTCGACACTTCAAGCGTATAGGGATCGGTGATCGGGTCTTCGACATCCAGAACCGCGCTAATGGCGGTGCTGATCTTGCCGCAATCATCCACTTCGATGCCGCCTTCGGGCCGCTCTGCCATGATCTGAAGCGTGTGGGTCTTGCCGCTCATCAGACGCACGCGTACCAGCTCATACCCCAGATCCTCGATCACGGGGGTGATGATTTCCGCCATCCGGCGGTCAATCGCAGCTTTGGCAATCAGGTCGTTTGTCATATCGTCCAAGCACAAAAAAACGGGCGCGCGGCCCGTCGAAATCAATCCGGTGGGCTTTCGGAGTGGACCCGAGAGCGCCGCTGTTGAAAGCCGTATACGCCCCTTGCCCCGAGTCTGCAAGTCCCGCGTTAAAAGAATCCCGCCCTAGCCGAATTGCGCCCGCCAACAGGGCAAGAGATCGCCCGGCGCAGGGCGCGCGGCATAAATCGCGCGGGCAATCGCGCGCGCCATCGCGCAGGCCGCCGCATGGCCAAGCAAGAGCGTCTCGGCAAGCGGATCGTCCAGCGCCCGCGCGCCCGTCGAGGCGGCAAAGATAAGGTCGCCATCCATCGGCGTGTGCGACGGCACAAGCGCGCGCGCAAAGCCGTCATGCGCGGCGGTGGCAAGGCGGGTGCATTGCGCTTGGGTCAGGGCGGCATCGGTGGCCACAATGCCGATAGTGGTATTGGCATGCTGCGACAGCTTGCTCAGCGGCAGCGTAGTGGCGTCATAGCGCGGCGCAAGGCCAAACCCGCCGAACTCATCGTCGATCTCGAACGGCGCGGCCCAGAAATGCGGCCCTTCACCCACGATGGCAGAGCCAAGCGCGTTGACCGCCACAAGCGCGCCCACCACCGCGCCGGAGGGCAACACGACCGAGGCCGAGCCAAGCCCACCCTTGAGCGTTGCCGTGGTCGCGCCCATGCCTGCGCCAAAGCTGCCGATGTCAAACCGCTCGGCGGCATTGCCAAGCGCCTCTGCGCCAAGCGCCTTATAGGGGTTCTCGACCCAATCCTTGGCCCCGCCATTGAGAAGATCAAACAGAATCGCCCCCGGCACGATCGGCACCCGGATATCACCAACCGCAAAGCCGCGCCCCATGGCGCGCAACCCGTCCACCACGCCCGACGCCGCATCAAGCCCGAAGGCCGACCCGCCCGACAGGACAAGCGCATCGACCTGTTCGACCGTCTTGTCAGGCGCCAAAAGGTCGGTTTCACGTGTGCCCGGCGCGCCGCCCATCACATGCACCCCGGCGGTCAAGGGCGCATCCCCAAGCACCACCGTGGCGCCAGTCCTGATCTGCGCGTCCTCGGCATTGCCGACACGCAGCCCCGGCACATCGGTGATTAGGTTACGCGGACCCGGGCGCATCACAGCGCCAGCCTCTGAATGTCCTGCGTCGTTCACGCCGCTCATTGCCGCCCTCCATTTTACGGTCAAGCCTAGCGGGAATTGTCTTGATTATGAACTTGATTCAGCCGAAGAGGGATTTGTGCAGGGCGATGGCGTCGCCCCCTCGCGATCCGGGGACAAGCACTACATATCCAAACCGTCCTGAACGCCGGGGCCTTTCTTTGAATAGGAGGGTCAAAATGACTTCACGTCCTGAATTCTATCGGTTCCACAACGGCGAAAAGGCGACCTTGCCGTTTGCCGTTTCCGAATACGACACGCGGCTTGCGGGCCTGCGCGCCATCATGGCCGAAACCGGCACTGGCGCGGTTGTCTTCACCTCGATGCACAATATCGCCTATTACTCGGGCTTTCTCTATTGTTCGTTCGGGCGGCCCTATGGCCTTGTCGTGACCGAAACCGACTGTGTCACGATTTCTGCGGGCATCGACGCGGGCCAACCCTGGCGCCGCTGTTTTTGCGACAACATCACCTATACCGACTGGCAGCGCGACAATTTCTGGCGCGCCGTGGGGTCGGTTGCGGGGCAAGGCAAGGGTGTCGGCTTTGAGGGCGACCACCTTACCCTGATGCAGCGCGACAAGCTTGAAGATTTCCTCAAGCCGGTGACCATGGTCGATCTGGCCCCCGCCACCATGCGCCAGCGGATGCGCAAATCCGCCGCCGAGATCGCCCTGATCCGCCAATGCACCCAGGTGGCCGATGTTGGCGGCTATGCGATCCGCGACGCCGTGCGCGAAGGCACCCGCGAAATCGACGTCGCCATGGCCGGGCGCGACGCGATGGAAACCGAGATCGCCAAGTGCTTTCCCGATGCCGAATACCGCGACAGCTGGGTCTGGTTTCAGTCGGGTCTTAACACCGATGGCGCGCATAACCCGGTTACCGCCCGCAAACTTGAGCGCGGCGATATCCTTAGCCTGAACGCCTTTCCGATGATTTCGGCCTATTACGTGGCGCTGGAACGCACCATGTTCGTTGGCGAAGTCGACGATGCCAGCCTCAAGATATGGCAGGCGAACATCGCGGCGCATGAATATGGCATGTCCCTGCTCAAGCCCGGCATTAGCTGTGCCGAGGTCACCCATAAGATCAACGCGTTCTTTGAAGAGCGCCAGTTGCTGCAATACCGGACCTTTGGCTATGGCCATTCCTTCGGCATCCTCAGCCATTATTATGGCCGCGAGGCGGGGCTTGAGCTGCGCGAGGATATCGACACGGTGCTGGAACCGGGCATGGTGATCTCGATGGAACCGATGCTCACGCTTGGCGCCGATCAACCCGGTGCGGGCGGCTATCGCGAGCATGATATTCTGGTGATCACCGAGGACGGCAATGAAAATATAACCGGCTATCCCTATGGGCCGGATTTCAACGTCGTCGGCTAGAGCATGTCGCGTTCATTCGCATGTTCGGATCGCTCAAAACCGGTCCCACTTTTGAGCAGCATGCTCTAAATCCCTGGGGGTGCGCGTCATCGCGTGCCCCTTTTCCCTTGCCTAGCCAAGCGCGGCAAGTCGCTCGAAAAACCCAAGCACCTCGTCCTCGGTTGCCTTTTCGATGGCACCATTGTTGACCTCGTCCTGCGTCCAGACCCAGCTTTGCGCCGGATCATCAAGCATTGACCAGTTCGGGAACATACGCTCTTCAACCATGCGGCGCACAAGCGGGCGCATATTGGTGTGGCGGTCGTCCAGTTTAATCCGCTCATACGCGGCCTCGACCATCTCTGGCGGCCCCTCCAGAAGCTGAAGGTAAAGATCACCGCGCACGATCAGCGCACCCGTCACATTGTTGCGGGTATTAGCACGACGCGCATCCAACAGAATCCCCGCCAGCATCGCTTTGTCAAACCCAAAGGGCTGCGACGCGTATATCATTTGCAAAAGCGCCATGGAATGCTCCTTTTCCCTGTCACCTTAGGGTGCCACAAAGCCCCTGTCGATCCGGGAATTCAGGCCGTGGTAATCGGCGCGATCCGGGCGGCCAAATCCGTAGGGGGGGGTGAAACCCACGCATCGAGGCAAGTCGTTGTTTGACATAAAGCGTGGGTTTCACCCACCCTACGTGCATTCGAGACCCAGCGCCAACCCGCAAAGTCGCCTTTACCGCGACAAGCCACCATGCAGCGTCGGCACGTCCAGTGCCGCAAACCCGTAATGCCGCAACCACC
>JAVVFB010000090.1:0-11583 GCA_032251095.1 Roseovarius sp.
GTTGATGTTGCATGTTCGGATCGCTCAAAACCGGGTCCCACTTTCGAGCAACATGCTCTAAAACCGACGCCCGCCCCCCGCTGTCTTGCAGGAAGCGGGCGCTGGCCGGTCAGTCGCTCAGCTTTTCCAGATTGGCATCGGCACGGCGCGCGGCGGCCTCGAAACGGTCTTCGAAATCGGCGAGGTTCTTCTTTGGCTCTTGATAAAACGCGGTGAATTTCATCAGCCACAACATGAGGTTGTTGAGCATCCGGCCACGCCATTTCATCGGTCTGTCAAAGTCGAACAGCAGGATCACGCGCTCTTCATCGGTGTCGTTCCAGACCTCATGTTCAAAGGTATCGTCAAAGGCGAAAACCTTGCCGGTCTCCCATGCCATGATCTGATCGCTGACGCGAATGCGGCATTTCTCGCGGTCCTTGGGGATGATCAGGCCAAGATGGGCGCGCACGATGCCTTTGGTCACACCGGTATGGGCGGGGATGTGATAGCCCGGTGCGAGGATCGAAAACCAGGCGGTCTGGACATGCGGCACACGGCTCAGAACCTCGGTTGTGATCGGGGCCTTGCTACAGTTCTTGGGCAATGTCTGGCCAAACCCATAAAGCACGAAGGTTTTCCACTGGCGGGCCTGCGCGATGCGGTACTGATCCGGCGACACCTCTTCAAAGCCGGGAATATCCTCGCGGTTCTTGAGGATTTCCAGGACCTCGTCGCGCATGGCTTGCCACTTTTCCTCGAATTCGGTCAGGAACGGAAAATGGCTGTTGTCGATAAAGGGCGTGTCTGGCACCAGGCTCTGCTTGCTTTGAAACTTCGCCGCCCAACGCATCAGCTTTTTGCCACGGCGCTTGACGAATTTGCGGACCGGGCGATTGAGCGTCTTGGGTTTTGCGGGGCGAGGGGCATTGACGCTTGTCATCTGCGGATTTCCTTTGGGCAAGATCAGAGGTGCACGGCCTTGCGCGCCTTCTGCAATGGTATGGCAAAATCTGATCCACACATTACTGCGGGGCCATGGAAACTACAACGTGGCGTGATCCGGGGCAGGACGGGCAGGGCGCGCGTCAGGACATGTGGAAATCGTTGCCAAGATAGACTTCGCGCACGGTGTCGTTGCGCACCACCTCATCGGCGCTGCCGCTCATGAGAACGCCGCCCGCATGCAGGATATAGGCGCGATCAACGATTTCGAGGGTTTCGCGGACATTGTGATCGGTGATCAGCACGCCAATGCCGCGGGTCTTTAGATCGGCGACCACGGCGCGGATTTCACCCACGGCAATCGGATCGACCCCGGCAAAGGGTTCATCAAGCAAAAGGTATTTCGGATCGGCCGCCAGACAGCGGGCAATCTCGACGCGCCGCCGCTCGCCCCCGGACAGGGACAGGGCGGGGGCCTCGCGCAGATGCGAGATCGAGAATTCCCCGAGCAACTCTTCAAGCCTGTTGCGCCGGACCTTTTTGTCGGGTTCGATGATTTCGAGGATGGTCATGATATTGTCCTCGACACTGAGCCCGCGAAAGATCGACACGTCTTGCGGCAGGTAAACAACGCCAAGCTTTGCGCGCTGATCCATCGGCAGGTCGGCGACGTCGTACCCGTCAACGAACACCTGCCCCGCGTCGGGCCTGAGCAAGCCGGCGATCATGAAAAAACAGGTCGACTTGCCACAGCCATTGGGGCCGAGAAGGGCCACGACCTCGCCGCGATTCAAGTCAAGGTTGAGGTCGCGGATCACCATTCGGCGCTTGTAGCTTTTGCGCAGCCCCACCACCCGCAGCCCGATTGATCCCGGTTTATCCCCGAGGTCTTTTGGGCTCATTGGTTGGCATCCTTGGTCGGCTCATCGCCGGGGGCATCAGATTTACTGGTGTCGATGATGGTGCGCACGCGCCCCTCCATCACGGCTGTGCCCTGCTCAAGGTCGACCACCATGCGTTCGCCGGACACCTTGTTGAGCCCCTGCGTGACCACCACGTCACCGGTCATCACCACCTCGCGCGTGGCGATGGTATAGACCGCCTCATTCGCCTCGGCGGTTTCCATGAGGCTGGTCATCACAACGTCGCCCGTGGCGGTGATGCGGATGATCTGGTTGGGTTGGCTGGTGCCTTCGGGCATGCCGTATTCCACCAGAACCCTTGCCGCGTTAAGCCTCATATCACCTTGTTCAACCTCGACATTGCCGGCGAAGAGTGCGGTGTCGACGTTCTGGTCCATCTGCAATTCGTCCGAAATCACCTGTAACGGCATGTCCGCCGAAACTTTGATGCCGCCAAAGGCCAGTCGTGTGCCACGTGGCGCGGGGGGCTGTTGCGTTGTCTGGTCCGTGCCCGGTTCTGCGGCCTGCGGCGTCGTTGATGTTTGTGCCTGTACCTGTGGCGCAAACGCGGCCATTGCCAGGGCCAACATCACCACGCCCACAAGATTGCCCGAACCACGGGCCTGACCTGCCGAAACCATCATCGCACTTCCCCATTTTCGAGGAAGTATATCAGCATCGTCAGCCTTGGAAACCACAAGCTCGCAGACGGCGCCAAGCGTCCCAGCTCACGGCGCAAGGAAATGCGCGTCGATGGCGTTATAATCCTCGACCGTATCCACCTCGTTCCAGCGCCGACCCTTGATCGAGAACGTGCCGACCTGTCCGGTGGTATTGGCAATCGCGTCAATCGCCTTGAGGAACCAGTTGGACACACCTTCCGGGGTGCGCATCATCTGTTCAAGCTTGGCGCGATAGATCTGTGGCCCCTCGCCGGTAAAGCGCAACAGCCCCATTGATTCGGCGTCGGTCTTTTCGGGCGTCAGCGACTTGCCGATCGCCGCAAGGCGGGTGCCGTCAAGTTGTACCTTCATATCGTCGGAATCATAGCTGTCCTTGCGATCAATCGTCACCTGGATCGGCAGGACATGCGGGCTTGACAGTACATCGTTGAGCAGGTCCGCCTCGAACAGCGTATCGCCGTTGATCAGCAAAAAGTCACTGTCCATGAAATCGCGCACCATCCAACAGCTGGCAAGGTTGTCGGCGATCTGGAAGAACGGGTTGTAAAAGGTCGATACCCGCATCGGGCCGCTGCGCCGTGCAACCTCTTCTTCGACCAGGGCCGCCATGAACCCGGTGACGACCCGCACCTCGGTCACGCCGCCCGCTTCCAGCGTGTCAAGCTGACGACCCAGCACCGTGGTATTGCCAATCGGCAAAAGGCATTTGGGCCGGGTCTCGGTCAGGGGCAACAGGCGCGAGCCGCGCCCTGCGCTAAGAATGATGGCTTTCATCGGGGATGCTCCAGTCGGTCAGGGAAGGGGATAGGCGCTTCGAAATCGACGATTTCGAGGCCATGGATCGGTGCGGCGCGGCGCAGGCGGGACGAGGGATTGACCGCGAAACCGTGATCCGCCGCCGTGAGAAAATCAAGGTCGGATATATGATCGCTATAGGCATGGATCGGGTGCGTGAACGGGCGCTCGGCCTGTACTTCGGCGATCCGGCGCAGTTTTTCATCGCCATAGCAATTGGCGCCATCCATGACCGGGCCAGAGGCCGCGGCAGGCCAGGTCAGGCGGGTGCAGATCACATCGTCAAAGCCAAGCGCGCGCGCCAGCGGCTCGGCCACCACATCGACGGCGGCACTCACCAGCACAAGCCTGTCGCCGCGCGCCTTATGGGCCCTGATTGCGGCCTCGGCGCCGGGGCGCAGGCCATTGGCCAGAATGCGCGCCACAAACACATCCGCCTTGGCCTGAAGCTCTGCGCGGCTATGCCCGGCCAATGTGCGCAGACCCGCCACCTTGATCGAGCTGCGCGGCACAAGGCGCAGCTTATAGGCAATCATGCGCCCCAGGATCAACGCGAACTGGCCAATGAAACGCGGATTTGTTCTGTTCACATGGATCAGAAACCACGTCCAGGTCGGGGCGCGGGTGATGGTGCGGTCAAGATCGAAGAGCGCGGTGCCTGCCATGCCGGATCAGCCCGCCATCCATGAGGTCGGCTTGCTGGGGCGCAGCCAGGCCTGAAACAGGCGGACCTGATGAAAGACCAGCCAGAAAAAGGTCCAGGCCGCCATCGCCACAAAGCCCCATCCCGGTGCGCCAAACATCACGAACAGCATGAAGATCAGCATGTTGGGATTGCGCCGTGCGGTGATCTCGCGGGCGATTGAATCGATCCGCTCCCAGACGTGGATGTGAAAGCCGAACAGGCCGATAAAGGCGCCTTCCTGTACCCGGTTGAGCACGTAACCGATCACCAGAACCGCCAGCGAGCCATCCAGCAGGACCGTACCGGGGCCACCGCTGGCCTGGTGCAAGCCGACCCACATCGCCCAGTACCAGAACGGCGGATGGATAAGGTCGATCAGGTGATCATAAAGATCGCCCCATTTGGAATAGCTCATCGTGGTGCGCGCCAGTTTGCCATCGACCGTATCGAGAAAGGTCATGATCCAGGCGGCGATGATGCCAAGCGCCCAATGCCCCTCCCAAAAGAGCCAGAGCGCGGCAAAGACCATGACCAGGCTGACCGTGGTCACGGTATTGGGTGAAATATGCAGGTTTGCCGCCGCGCGGGTGGCGTGAAAGGCGGGCCAGGGCCAGGCGTATTTGGTCACCAGATCGGTGACGCCCTTGTAAGAGCCTTTGAACAGCCGCTTTTCGATGCTGCGCGGGGATTGTGTGCGCATCGAGAGCGCATAGGGCGCCTCGCGTTTGCGCAGCACCTCGTCATAGGCCCCGGCAAACTCATCCGCATCGCCGACGCTGAAACCCGCCGCGCGCAGGGCGTCAAGATCGGGGTTTTCCTGTCCTATCAACGCTTCGAAATCCGCAGATGTCGCGCCCTCGGGCAGGTGCAATGCGGCGAGGCGCGCCGCACCGCCAGCCGTGTCGGGCACCACAAGCGCCGCGCCCGGTGTGGCCAGAAGCGCGCGTTGCAGGGCCGGGGACAGAACCCATTCAACCCCGACCAAAAGCCGCGCCGACGGGTCATCGACCGAGGCGACACCGGCCTTTTTCCAGGCGCGCCGCTGCCATTCGCGCAGCTCAAGCCCCCAGAGCCTTGCGGGCATTTCACCAATCAGGCGCAGGCTTGTGTCTTTTGTCATCGAGCAATTCCATTTATCATCGTTTTGGCGGGCGCGCAGTGCTGTCGCCCTAAACCAGCCTGCGACAAGGGGAATAACCATGGAAAGCGCCGAAATACCAGAACGAAACGCCACTTTTTCCCGTTTCGGCGGCGAGGATACGCTGATCCGCGATTATCGCTGGTGGAGCGTTCAGGCGCGCCCGCAGCAGGCCACGCTTGGCGCGATGATCCTTTTGGCGCATGGTCCGACGCAGGCCTTTGGCGATTTGCCGGGCGGCGCGCATGGCGAATTGGCGCAGATCACCCGCGATATCGAGGCGGTCGTGGCGCGGTTTGGCAATCAAAAGATCAATTACCTGATGCTGATGATGGTTGATCCGCATGTGCATTTCCATGTTTTGCCGCGTTATGCCGGGGCGGTCGAATTTGACGGCATCACCTTTGACGATCCCGGTTGGCCCGCGGTGCCCGATCTGGCGCATGCGCCGGATGCGCCCGATGCAGCGGCGCGGGTCTGTGCGGCCCTGCGAAAGGTCTGGCCTTCGTCGTAAAAGCGTTTGCTCACGCCGCCTCACGCGCTGCTAGGATCTTGCGCACAAGCACAAGATCGCCGGGCTTGTCCACGTCAATCGCCGCCTCGCCAAAGGGCAAAAGGATCGGCGCGACGCGCACACCAAGCTGGCGCGACAACAGCGCAAACGCCGCCTCGTGCCCCGAGCGCAGCAACAGGATGCGCAGGGCGGTCAGCGGGCCAAAGCGCCAGGCGATGCGCCAGGGTTTCTTGCGGTCCTGTTCGGCGCTTTGCCAGAAACGGATCACCGCAAGGGCCGCAGGGTTTGCCAGATAAAACAGGTTGCAGCCCGAAAGCTCGGAGCCGCCAAGGCGCAGATAGGTGCGCTTGGTTTCGGGGTGTTCGGCCTCGATGACACGGCGTTCGGCAAAGCCGACGCAGAGATCGGCACCGCTGGCGATGGATTGGGTCACAAAGCTATCGACCATTTCGGGCGTCAGCAGGGCGTGATCGCAGGTGGTCACCAAAAGCGGCGTAGAAATCGGCCCCTCAAGTGCGCGGATAAGGCTTGAGGCCGGGCCACGCCCCTCCGACGCCAGCGGTTGGCAGGGGATGCCATCGGCCGCCGCCGCAAGCGCGTCACCCTCAAGCCCGAGAACCCAAGGAGCGGCGTTGGCACGACTGGCGCCAAGCGCGCGCAACACCCGCGACAGCATCGGCTGGCCGACAATGTCGATCACCGCCTTGCTGCTTACGGCTTCGGCGTCACAGAGCGGATCACCGGCGGCGCGCGCGCCGGCCAGAACAAGCACCTCCAGGGGGTGAGATTGGCTGTTGCTCATAGGGCCTTCTCGTAAACCCGGTAGGTTTTGTAGCGCTTCATCCCATAAAGATCGACAAGGTTGAGCAGGTCGCGGTTGGTCTCCAGAATCCACGATGCCTCGACCTCGCGCACGCCTTGGGCGTGCTGCGCGGCAAAGGCGGCCTCGAAACTGCCGGCCATTGCGACCATGCCGCGGCGGGTCTTGTGAAACTTGCGCCGTAATCCCGCCAGCGGCAGCCGTGCCCGTTTGGGGCCGCGTATCTTGAGGCGGTAAATCAGCTGGGCCCAGCCAAACGGCAGGATTTTCCCATCAAGCCCATCGACGATTTCGTTGAGGTCGGGGAACAGAAAGGTGAACCCCGCCGGTTCGCCATCAATCATCGCGATCCAGAGCGAATCCGAGCGGATCAACGGCTTGAGTTCCTGCGCCATCACGGTGATCTGATCGGGGCTGAACGGGACAAAGCCCCAGTTCTGCGACCAGGCGTCGTTGAATATCTCCATCACAAGGCGGATATCGGCCTTGAAATTCTTCATGTCGAGGGGGCGGATGCTCAGCGCCGGGTCGCGCTCAAACGCGTCTTTCCAGCGCTTGACCGTGGGCGGGATGTGATAGGTCTCGTCGAATTCATGCAAAAAGGCGTAAAGGTCCATCGCCTTGGCAAAGCCGAGCCCCTCAAGGCCGCTGGCATAATCGGGTCTGCCATGCGGCATCATCATCATCGGCGGCGTGTCAAAGCCATCGACAAGAAGGCCGGATTCCTCGTTGATCGAAAAGCTGAACGGCCCCGCGATCCGGGTCATGCCGCGCGCGCGCAACCAGTCTTCGGCGGCGGCGAACAGCGCGGCCATCACCTCGGCATCGGGGGTGAGGGTGTCGAGAAAGCCGAAATGCCCGGTGGCATCGTCATAAAGCTCTAGATGTGCGGCGTTGACGATGGCGGCGATTCGCCCAACCACCTGACCCTCGCGGCGCGCGACCATCAGCGCGTGTTCGATCCTGGCCAGCCCCGGATTATGCTTGGGGTCAAGCTGTGCCTTGCGCTCAAAGCGCAGCGGCGCGCGCCAGTTGGGCACGTCGCCATAGGCGCGATATGGCAGGTCCAGAAACGCCGCCCGATCCGCGGACGAGGTGGCAATGGTGACCTCGATACCGCTTGACGTGGTCGGTTCGGCGGTTCGGGCGGGGGCATTCACGTTCATCGTTGCAATTTGACCCGCACGGAACCACCCGACGCCGGGACATCAAAGGCGGCATCGCTGAACTTCGGCATCTTCATGGCAAGCGGTTTGTTGCTCGACAGGGCAAAGGGTTCGGCCGGCATCATGTTCCATTTCTGATCCAGATCGCGGTCCGCATTCAGATCCTGATAGGCGGCAATCGCGTAAGAGCCGGGCTTTTCGATATCGAAACACACGGTCTGCGGGCCAGAGCGCGCAGGCACCCGGATGCGATGCACCCGCGAGGCCTTTTTCAGAAAGTCGTTCTTGCTCGGGCGGTAAAGCTCGACCGTGAGAATGCCCTTTGCGGTGACATTTTCCACAACCACCTGAATCTGTGGCGCGCGCGCGCCACAGACGGCTGCGGCCTCATGGGGGCGAATATCCAAAGCTCCGGCATTCGAGGCCTGGGCCGAGCCAGAGACGGCGAGAGCCCCCCAAAGGCCCATGGCGCACATGGCGGACAGGATGCGGCGGTTCAACATTCGTACTCTCCAAAGGTTTACAAGCATGTTATAGTCGTTCACTGGCAGTTATAAGGGTAATCTAGTAACAGAGTACAAGGATCACTGCGATCACAAGTGATTGCGAAATATGTCACCCCCCGCTGCCTGTAAGAGAAATTGCCGACCATGTTGTTCAAGCTTGACCGATATCTTTTGCGCAACAACCTTGGTCTTTTGGCGGCTTTGATCGCTGTTTCTCTTGCGGTCTTGATGCTTGAGCGGCTGATCCGTATCACCGATCTGATCGCGGGATCAGATAATGCATTACAGTCGGCGGCGCGGATGATCGGCAATTTGCTGCCGCATTATCTTGGTATGGCGCTTCCCGGCGCGTTGTTGATCGCCCTCGTCATCACCATCGAACGGCTGAGCCGCTCTGGCGAGATCGTGGCGCTTATGTCGACCGGCGTGTCGCTGCGCCGGATCGTGCGGCCCTATATCGGGCTGGCGGTGGTGCTGGCGCTCACCTCGGTGCTGATCTCGGGTTTTTTGCAGCCGATATCACGTTATAATTACCGCCAGATCGTGCATGAACTCAAGCAAAGCTCCATCGTGACCGCCTTTCAGGAACGCAAATTCGTACAGTTCGACGACAAGGTGGTGTGGACCTCGAAGGTGAATTTCGCCGGTCGCAAGCTGGGCGAGACCTTTATTCTGGAAACCGGTAAATCCGGGAACAACAAGTTCATCACCGGCCATACCGGGGTGCTGCGCGAAGACGATGACGGCACATGGACGATCAATCTTCAGGATGCGATGATCGGCGATCTGCCGGCCGAGATCACGAGCGCGCAAGGCAGTCGGCTCAATACCGCCAAGGTGACCTGGAAGATGCCCACGCCGATTGAAGGCTACCGTGACCGGGGTGATGACCAACGCGAGTTGACGCTCAAGGAATTGCTGACGCAATCCTATCTGCAAGAGGGCACAAGCATTGATGTCGCCGCGGCCCGGGCGGACATGCATGACCGGCTCAGCCGTGCGGCGCTGCTGATTTTCTTGCCCTTCATCAGCGTCGTTCTTGGGCTGCAACTGGGGCGGGTGGCCCGGTCGGGGGGGCTGGCGGTCGCGATATTGCTGTTGCTTGTGGTGCAAAAGCTGTTGGAATTCGGCCTGTCGCTGGCGCAGCGCGGGGTGGTGCCGCCCTGGGCCGGGACATGGCCGGTGGTGGCCCTTGTGGCCGGGCTTGCGATCTATACGTTTCGCCGCACGGCCAGTGGCCGGTCGGCCTTTCCGTCATTGAGGGCGGTGACAACAAAGGCGCCGGCCAACACATGACCCATCTCAACCGCTATCTTACGGTGATGTTTCTTCAGCGGTTCATGCTGACCGTGTTCGGGCTTGTGGTGCTGCTCGGGGTGCTGGACGCGCTCAGCAATGCCGATCTCCTGCCCGAGGATGGCGGCCTGCTGGACCAGTTCCGCTATATGGGGCTGCGCATGCCGATCCTGTTTGACCGGATCATGATCTTTGCGCTGCTGATGTCCCTCTTGCTGACCTACATAAGCCTGATCCGGCGGAACGAGCTTGTGGCTATCGTGGCCGCCGGGGTGTCGGTCTTTGGCCAGGTGCGCGCGCTGATCCCGGCGGTGGTGATTGCAAGCGTGGCCTCGGCGGTGCTGATTGATCAGATCAATCCGATCACCACGCGCGCGCTGGAAAACTGGCTTGGTCCCGAGGCGGTGCATGAGAACGGCCAGGCCCCGCAAAAACTCTGGCTGGCCGATGGCCGCCTTCTGGTCGAGGTTGGCGGGCTGAACCGGGATCGCACCCTGAGCGATCTGGTGCTTTATGAGCGCGGCGCGAACGGCAAGATCGCGGCGATCTCAAAGGTCGCTTCGGCCTATGCAACCCCCGAGGGCTGGGTTCTCGGGGATGTGAAACAGATCCGCTATGATGGTAAGGATGTCGCTTTGCCCGACATCTGGCGCAGCCAGCAAACCCCGCACACCCTGCGTCTGTTGATGTCCGAGCCGCGCAACCTTGCGCTTGCGGATCTTTACCGGCTGTCGCAGATGACCGGCTCGGGCAGTCTGCCGTCGGATGCCTATATGGTGTGGTTCCTGAACCGGCTCTCGCTGCCCTTCATCGCCATCGGGTTCCTGATGATGACGGTGCCGATCATGCAGCATTTCGGACGCCGCGACAGTGGCGAAATTTCGCTTGCCATCGGCATTGGCGCGGGATTCATCTTCATGGTGGTAGATGGGGTGTTCAAGACCCTGTCAGAGAATGGTAGCCTGAGCGCGATCATCGCAGTGGTGGTGCCGGTCGGCACGCTGATGTTGATTGGTCTTTGGCTTTCCTTAAATCGCACGGCATCCGCATGAGTCATCGTATCGGTCTTATCGTGAACCCGCGCAGCCATGCGGTGGCGCAGCGCGGCTCGATGCTTGAACCGGCGGCGCTTGAACTGCCCAATGCCAGCTTTCTGCGGCTCGAAAAGTTCGAGCCTTTGGATGGGTTCGTGCGTCACATGGCCGAGAATGGCGTCGAGAAAATCTTTGTGGAAGGCGGCGACGGGACGCTTTTGGCGGTGCTCTCGGCCTGTCTGGCAACAGGGTCCGGATTTGATACGCCGCCCGATTTTGCCATTCTTCCGGGGGGCAGCACCAATCTGGCGGCGCGCAGCTTTGGCTTTGAGGGCAAGACCGCAGGCGAGATCACCCGCCGTATCGTTGCGCTTGCCGATGAGGTCGACACGCCGATCCGCGAAACCCACCGCGCGCTTCGGGTTGAAAGCGCGGCTTTGCCTTGTCCGGCCATCGGCTTTGTTCTTTCGACCGGATCGCTGGCGCGCGCGATGCTGTTTGCGCAGCGCGAATTTCACGATGATGTTCGGCGCGGGCTGCGCACGATTGCAGTGGCGATTGTGCGCTTTGTCTTGGCGCCGGGCAAATACCGCGACGAGGATGGCGCGCCGATCCTGCGGGCCTCGCGGCTGGCGGTGCGCGGCGCGGGCGTGGACCTTGACGGCCCGCACGCGCTTGGGCTTGTGACGTCGCTGCCCCGGCTAAGCCTTGGACTGAACCCGTTTTGGGGGACCGGCAAGGGGGCTATTGCGCTGACCCATGCCGCCTGGCCGATCACCGGGTTTCGCCGTGCGATTGCGAAGATTTTGCTGCATCTCTCCGGGCCGCGCCTTGCCGCGCATGGCATGACCAGCTATCGCAGCGACGCGTTTGACCTTATCCATGACGACCCGATCGTGATTGACGGCGAACCGATGCAACCGGCCAAGGATGGCCGCCTGCACATCACAACCACCGAACCGCTGGTCTTTCTGCGATGAGCGACAGCGATGTTATGGCAAAGCTGAGCGAGGTGATCGAGGACGATCAGGCGGCCCTGTCGCGCCCGGCCAAGGCCATGGCGGCGGCCATCCGGGCCCGGCACGGCGGGGCGGTGCGCGCGCTGATCTTTTACGGCTCG
>JAVVFB010000091.1:0-11564 GCA_032251095.1 Roseovarius sp.
TGCTCTAACTTATTGATTTCGCATGTTCGAGAAGCTCAAAACCGGGTGCCACTTTTGAGCAACATGCTCTAGCGCAGCAGGAGCCTGCACAGCCCCACGTCCGATCGCCTCACCTTTCGCCAGTGCACCGATCCGCGCCTGCGCCCATTGCTCACGCCGCCGAATGATGGCACACAAAAGGAGAATAGGCTCGACTTACGATTGGCCCTGAAAACAGGGGTAGGTCAGGCGGCCATTGTGCCTATGCTTCTCGCGCGCCTTTGCGCAATGTGATCAACCGCAGCAAGCAGACGTGGCTCCTTCTCGAAGGCGCGCAATAGAGCAACCCTTTCGTCAGCAGCCTGTATCTTCTTGCTCCCGGTTGGGCTGATCTCATAAGGAATTTATATGGCTGGTGCCGCGGACCGCCTGGGTGAAATCCTATCACTCTAAGCCGTGGGTTAGTCTTTCTCGTCGAGTGTTCAGCGGCTCTTGGTGGGGGTTTTGCCCTCCGGTACACCCGGGGCTGTTCACCACCCGGCCCGACGGCACCGATCAGCCAGCCTGACATTCAACTCCATGTCACCGACGCGTACCCCCCTTTACCGCAAGCGTCAGAACGGGAAGAAGATGGGGATGATGATCACCGCGACTGCGGCAAAGAGGATGTTGAGCGGCAGGCCCACCTTGATGAAGTCGGTGAACTTGTAGCCCCCCGCGCTATAGACAAAGGTGTTGGTCTGATAGCCGATGGGGGTCGCGAAGCTGGCCGAGGCCGCGAACATCACCGCCATGATGAAGGGGCGCGGATCAAAGCCAAGCTCGATGGCGAGCGCGATGACGATGGGCCCGATCAGCACCGCCACCGCGTTGTTCGACACCATCTCGGTCAGCACGCTGGTCAGGACATAGACGGCGGCGAGGATGGCGAGCGGGCCGACCCCGCCCACGGCATGAACCACCGCCTCGACGATCACGCGCGCGGTGCCGGTGACTTCCATCCCCTGTGACAGGCCCAGCATGCCGAAGATCAAAAACAGGATGCGCCAATCGATGGCATCAAACGCCTCTTCGGGATCGACGCAGCGGGTCATCATCACCACGACCGCGCCGATCACCGCGAGGCCCGCAATCGGCATGACATTGAATGCCGCCAGCCCCATCACGCCAAAAATCGTGGCGATGGCGATTGGGGCCTTGGTGCGCCGCTGTGGCCGTTCGGTGGGGGTTGAGAGGTTGACGATGCCGCCATCCTCCATCATCCGCTGCAAGCCCTCGGGCGGTCCCTCCAGCAACAGCGTGTCGGCAAATTGCAGGCGCACATCCTGCAACTCCTGGCTGATATTCTGTTCCTGGCGATGCACGGCCATGAGGTAAACGCCGTATTTCCGGCGCAGCTTGAGATCCTTGATCGGCCGCGCGCGTAGATGCGATTTCGGCCCCACGCTGGCCTCCATCGTGATGGTCTGATCGGCGGTCACCGGCTCGACATCGTGATCGTCCCGGTCCCGAAAGGTGACCTGACCATTGTCCTTCAACCCGAGGATCTCGCCCGTGCCGGTCTTGAGCACCAGCCGGTCGCCGACCTCGAGCACCAGCTCCTTCATCGTGCGCCGCATCGAGACCTCGCCGCGCACCACATCAAGGATACGCGTTTCGGTGGTGTTGAACGGCAGATCCGCGAGCCGCTTGCCGACATATTTCGACCCGTTGGGGATCAACAGCCGCGCCAGGAACCTGCGCTTGCCCTCCTGGCCCAGAAGCCCCGACAGCGACGCGCGATCAGGCAGCAGGAACCGGCCCGCAAAGACCA
Source organism: Roseovarius sp. (assembly GCA_032251095.1). Taxonomy (GTDB): domain Bacteria; phylum Pseudomonadota; class Alphaproteobacteria; order Rhodobacterales; family Rhodobacteraceae; genus Roseovarius. Next base: position 1,793 of record JAVVFB010000091.1, read on the forward strand.
TGTAGAGCATGCCCACGCTGGCAAAGATCAGGCCGGGCAGCGTCATCTCGAACATGGTGATCGGCGGCTGGCCCGTATCCCTGGCGACGCCACTCATCAGGATGTTGGTCGAGGTGCCGACCAGTGTCAACGTGCCGCCAAAGATAGCCGAGAATGACAGCGGGATCAGAAGGCGCGACGGCGCCACCCCGACCGAGGCCGCGACCGAGATCATGATCGGCGTCAGCAGGATCACCACGGGCGTGTTGTTCATGAAGGCCGAGGCCCCCATCGTGCCGACCATCATCAACAACATGGTCCGCAGGAACGACCCGCGCGCCTGTCGTTTCAGCACATCACCGATGATCGTGAGCACGCCGGTGCGCTCCAGCGCCGCAGAGATGATGAACATCATCGCGATGGTGATCGGCGCAGAGGAGCCGAAGACCTTGAGAAAGTCCCGCGTCTCGATGATTCCCGTCGCCAAAAGCGCCGCCGAGGCCGCCAGTGCCGTGACCTCGGGCGGGTAGATCTCCTTGAAGAAGCTCAGGAAGACCACGCCGACAAGTGCGAGGACAAAGATTTGATCGATACTCATTGGGGGCCCTCTCATGGGGAATGGTATTCTCCGGGTATAAACGATAAAGAAACTAGTGTTTTCAATCGAAAACCGCCTGTCGCGTCGAAAATCCTGCGGCATGGCCGTTTCAAGATCAAGGATAGACCGCCATGCTGCGCAAGCTCGGCACCGTCTCAGGCCTGACGCTGGCAAGCCGGATTCTCGGCTTTCTGCGCGACGTGGTACTGGCCGCAACGCTCGGCGCGGGGCCGGTGGCCGACGCCTTCATGCTGGCGTTTCGCCTGCCCAACCATTTCCGCGCGATCCTGGCAGAGGGCGCCTTCAACGCCGCCTTCCTGCCGACATGGGCCGCCACCGACGCCGCCGGGCGCGACAGCGCGCGCCTCGGGGCAGAGGTTCTGGGCTGGCTGACCCTCGCCAACCTTGCGCTGCTGGCTTTTGCGCTCGGGGCGACGGGATGGATGCTCGCGGTGCTCGCCCCCGGCCTCTCGCCTGGCGATGAGACCTGGCCGCTGGTCGTCACGCTGACGCGGATCACCTTTCCCTATCTGCTGTGCATGTCGCTGGTGGCGTTCCTCGCGGCGCTGCTGAACGGGCGCGACCGCTTTGCCGCCCCGGCGGCGGCCCCGGTCCTGCTCAATCTCTGCATGATCGGTTCACTGCTCATGGCCACGCGCTTTCCGAGCGCCGCCCATGCCGCCGCCTGGGGGGTGATGGCCTCTGGCGTGGCGCAGGTGGTGTTGCTGGCCGTGGCCACGACCCGCGCAGGCCTGCCCTTGCCGCGCCCCCGGCTGGGGCTCTCGCCCGACACGCGCCTCGTCTTCCGCCGCCTTGGCCCCGCGATCCTGACCTCGGGCGCGCTTCAGGTGGCGATCTTCGCCGATACGATCATCGCGACCTTCCTGCCCGCGGGGTCGCTTTCGCATCTCTACTATGCCGACCGCCTCTATCAGCTCCCCATCGGGCTGATCGGCGTGGCGCTCGGGACGGTCATCCTGCCCGACATCGGTCGCCGCGCGGGCCTTGGTGATGAGGCCGGCATGCGCCGCGTGCTCGACCGCGCGCTGCTGATCTGTCTTGTCGTGGGCGTGCCGGTCGCGGTGATGATGGCGACGCTGGGCGATTGGGCGCTGCAAATCCTGTTCGTGCGCGGTGCATTCGATCTTGCCGCCGCCAAGGCCGCAGCGGCAATCCTTGCGGCCTATGCCCTCGGGCTGGTCCCGGCACTCGCGCTGCGCTCGCTCGTCGCCGGGTTCCACGGGCGCGGGGACACGCGAACGCCGCTCCGGCTTTTGGTCGCGGCCACTGTGGTCAACATCGCGCTGAAGATCCTCCTCGCCCCCACATTCGGCGCCGTGGGGCTTGCCCTTGCGACATCAGTGGGCCTCACGCTCTACGCTGTGTTGTTACTTCGAACCGGACAGGCGCGGGGATTTCTCCAAGGGCCCGGTCCAAGGGCGGCCGGGGTCGTCCTCGGCACCGGTGTTGCACTGGGTCTGACCGTGCTGTGGTCGCGGGAAGCTGTCTTGCGCTCCATGGAGGCTGTGACGACGGCTGGCTGGGCCCTGCCGATTGCATTTGTGCTCCTTGTGATCACCACTCTGGTGGTCCAGGGCCTTTTAACCGCCCTGGTCCTTGGGCGCGGTGCATTCTCAGGACAGGACCAAACGGGCGGCTAGAGCATGCTGCTCAAAATTGGGACCCGGTTTGAGCGCTCCGAACGTTCTAAATCAATAGGTTAGGGCGTGCTGCGTGAATGCGAATGAACACAACACACTCTAGGGGCGGCACGAAAGCGCGACAGGTCCACCATTGCTACGGATATCGCCGGTGCCGGCCTCCTGAATGATGCCGCTGTCAATGGTGTCGGGAAACACCGCATAGCCCGAAAGCCCGACCTGGCCGTTGCGCACACCGGTAATCCGCAATGTGATAACGTTGGCCTCATCCCGGGCGTTGCTGTTTGCAAGCTGATCAATAAGGGCAACGCGGTTGAACTGGCCTTCCTGAACAACGGTGGCGCGCTGTGCCGCCTGGCCGTCCTGTTGGGTTTGGCGCACGGTTTCGACGACGTTGTTTCCCGCGCCGCTCTGTTTGATGACAAGAGTGTTGGCGCCGTTGACAACTGACCCCTGCGAGGTCTGCGTCACGCTTCCGACGGTGTTGCTGTTCGATGTCTGTGCCATTCGCGGTCGCGTTGAATGAGGTCGCTTGTGGTCATCTCTCGTCCCTTTCCATTTCTGCATAGGTCTGTTTGGCAAGTTTGATCGCGTGATTGGCCGCCGGAACCCCGCGTAGATCGCCACATGCAGCAGGGCCTCCATCACATCCTCGCGGCTTGCGCCGGTATTGGCGGTCGCGCGGATGTGCAGTGCCAGTTCCTCGTAATTCCCAAGCCCGGCCAGCAACGCGATGGTCAGCATCGAGCGCTCGCGCCGCGGGATCGCGTCCGAGGCCCAGACCGTGCCCCAGGCCCCTTCGGTGATCAGGGTCTGAAAGGCACTGTCGAACCCGGTCTTGGCCGCCTCGGCGCGATCCACATGGGCGTCGCCCAGAACATCGCGGCGCACCGTCATGCCCTTTGCAACGCGTTCACTCATCTCACTCTCCGTTTGGCGGGCCTTCAATAAGGCAGGCCGACATAGTTTTCGGCCATCGCCTTTTGGGCGGCCTGATTGGTACGCAGAAAGTCAATTTCCGCCTGTTGCATCTTGAGGTCAAATTCCGATTGATCCGGGTAGCGGTGGAGCAGCGATGAGAACCACCAGCTAAAGCGTTCCGCCTTCCAGACCCGCGCAAGGGCCTTGTGCGAATAGCTGTCGATGCCTTGACTGTCGTTGCTCTGGTAAAACTGGCGCAGCCCTTCAAAGAGGTAATGCACATCCGAGGCGGCGGTATTCAGGCCCTTGGCCCCGGTTGGCGGCACGATATGCGCCGCATCGCCACACAGGAACAGCCGCCCCCATCGCATCGGCTCGGTCACGAAAGAACGCAGCGGCGCGATGGATTTCTCGATCGACGGGCCGGTGATCAATTGATCGGCATAGTCTTGCGGTATGCGCCGCTTCAGCTCTGTCCAAAATGCCGCGTCGGTCCAATCCTCGGGTTTGTCCGAGAGCGAGCATTGAATGTAATAACGGCTCAGGTTCTCGTTGCGCATCGAGCAGAGCGCAAAGCCGCGGTCGGACGAGGCATAGATCAATTCATGGTTCACGGGCGGCGTTTCCGACAGGATGCCAAGCCAGCCGAACGGATACACCTTTTCATATTCGCGCCGCACCTCTAAAGGGATCGACTGGCGGCTGACGCCATGAAATCCGTCGCAGCCGGCGATGAAGTCGGCGTCGATCCGGTGGTCTTCACCGTTCAGCGTATAGGTGACATGGGCGGCGTCGGTATCGGCGCCGTGAATGACCACATCCTCGGCGTTAAACACAATCTTGCCGCCCGCCGCCTCGCGCGCGGCGTAAAGATCGCGGGTCACTTCGGTCTGGCCATAGACCATCACCGAGCTGCCGGTATGGGCGGCAAAATCAAGCCGGAAGGTCTCGTTTCCATAAGAGATCAGCGTGCCGTCATGGCGATAGGCCTCGGCATGAAGGCGCGTCGCCACGCCCGCCTGTTCCATGAGGTGCACAAGACCCTGTTCAAGAACACCGGCGCGGATGCGGCCAAGAACATAGTCCTTGGTCTTGCGTTCCAGCACGATGCTGTCGATGTCATGCACATCAAGAAGCTGCGATAGCAATAGGCCCGATGGCCCCCCGCCAATGATGGCAACCTGCGTGCGCACGTGATCCTCCCCGATCCTTGCCACAAGCATGCATTGCCGATACGGTTATGTAAAATGATCATTTGTCTTCTATAGTTATCAAATTGGGAAGCCATATGATCGACAGACGGCTCAAGGTGCGCCATCTTCAGGCATTCGTCGAAATTGCCCGGCAAAAAAGCCTGAAACGCGCAGCTGAAATCCTGAATTTGACCCAGCCGGCGATCTCCAAGACCCTGAAGGAACTTGAAGAGATTACCGGCGTCACCCTTCTTGAACGCAACCGGGGCGGCGTGGCCATGACCATTGAGGGCGATGTGTTCCTGCGCTATGCCAATAGCAGCCTGACGGCGATTGATCAGGCCATGACAAGCGTTTCGGCGATCAGCAAGGGCGAACGGGGACGGGTTGCCGTCGGCGCGCTTCCAAGCGTTGCGGCCCGGATGTTGCCGCGCGCCGTGCAGTTGTTTTCGCGCCTCGCCCCCAATGCGATCCCCCTGATCGAGGATGGCCCGCATGGGTTTCTGGTGGATCGCCTGCGTGCCGGACAGCTTGACCTTGTGATCGGTCGATTGGGCAAACCTGCCACGATGAAGGGCCTTTCCTTCAGCCAGCTTTATGCCGAGGATGTCGTGATCGTCTGCGCCCCCGGTCATCCGTTGGCGGGGGCCAGCGCGCTGCCTCGGCTGTCGGAGTATCCGGTGATCTATCCGCCGCGCGATGCCGCGATCCGGCCCCTGGTGGACCGGATGATGATCGCCAATGGCGTGGGTGACTTTCCGCAACGCATTGAATCGGTCTCGGCCACTTTCGGGCGCGGCCTGACGCTTGTCGGCGATGCGCTCTGGATCATTTCAACCGGGGTGGTGGCCGATGATATCGCCGCCGGTCGGCTGATCGCCCTGCCGATCAAAACAGAACTGACGGCGGGGCCGATCGGGATCATGGCCCGCGCCGAGGATGGCCTGAGCCCGCTTGCGCAGATGTTTCGACAGGCGGCGATCCGGGCGGTCGGGGATCTTGCGCTGTCCTGACAGCTAGAGCATGTTGCTCAAAAGTGGGAACCGGTTTTGAGCGATCCGAACATGCGAAATCAATAGGTTAGAGTGTGTCGCGCGAATGCGAATGAACGCGACATGCTCTAGCGCAATCCGCTGCGCGCAATCTCGGCGGCCAGATCAAGGATCACCTGACCACGCGCCTTTGCAATCGCCTGTGGCCCGCCCGCCGGATCAAATGGCACGGCCAGATCAAACAGCCCCGAGCGCTCGCGCCCGCCATCACTTACGCCGACGAAATACTGCCCCGACGCGCGAAATTGCCCGTCGGCCCCGGCCACGAGGCTTTCGAACCGGGTTTCAAGCCGGGCATCGGGGAAGGCTTCGAATGGCCAGGGGGCCGAGGCAACGCGCGCCCCGGTCAGACGCGACAGGTTGCGCGCCAGATCAAGCGCGACGGCGCGTTCGGGGGAATCGGCCCAAAGGGCGCTGCCATCGGTGACAAGCTTGCCGCTGCCATCCGCTATCGCGATCTCATCGGCGGCGGCATAGCTTGGCAGCGACACCTCGCGTATCTCGACCGAGCGGAAGCCGATGCGAAGTTTTTCGGTCACCTCGGGCGTGGCCACGGCATAGCGATCCGGTGCCGCGCCACATCCGGCAACGGCGAGGGTGATCCCGATCAAGGCAGGTTTGAGAAAGGTCATGGTCATCGTCCCCGTATAAGTGCGCCTGGATTGCGTTCCAGCATGCGGGCCAGCGAAGTCATCGCATTGGCGGCCTTCGAGATGTCGCGCAACGCGGCCTGTGCGTCGCGGCTTAGGGTTTCGCCCTTGTTATAGCCGGCGATGGTGGCGCTGGCCTGATCGAACACGCGGCGGATGCGATCCACAAGCGCCGGCAGGTCCTGGGTTGAGGTGGCGACGGCATCGGCCGCCTGACGGGTGGACTCGAGCGTCGCGTTGATATTGGTCACCGCACCACCTTGGCGCAATTCGGCCAGCGTGGCGTTGATCTCGTTCAGCGCCGCACCAAGATCGGCGGGCAATTGGCGCGCCGCCTCGGTGCCAAGGATTGCATCCGCCGATGTCGTGAGCGCGGTCAACTGTGTCGTCAACTCGTCCAGCGGCAGGGCACTGGCCTTGGCCGCGACGGCCTCAAGCTCGCTCACAAGGGCAGGCACACCCTCGACCGAGGCGGTCACGCCCTTGGCGGCATCCGCGGCGGCATCGACGGCGGCGGCAAGCCGGGTTGCAAGCTGATCCTTTTCAAGCTGCGCCAGAAGCGTTTCAAACCGGCCAATCGCAGCGTTCAGGGTGACGGGGATGTTCTGCACATCCTGCGAGGTCACGATACCGCGCACATCGCCCAAAAGCGCGCGCAGGTCTTGCGGCGTTTCGCGCAGGTCCTTGTCCGACACGAAGGCCTCGGCGCTGTTGAGGAATTCAATCGCGCTGTTGAGCAGTTCCTCGATCGGCAGGTTGTTGATCCGGTTGAACACGCCCTCGACCGTGGCGGCGGCATCGGAAATCTCGCTTTTGGTGGTGGGGATGATCGGCACGATGCCCTCGCCGGTCAGAAATGGCGCCGGGGGGGCGTCATCGACCTGAACCAGTTCGATTTTGAGGCCCCCGGTCAGCAGGCTGGCCGAAGCAAGCCGCGCGCGCAGCCCCTCTTGTATGCGCGCCGCAAGAAACCGAAGCGCCGCTTCGGGTGTCACTTCGTCCTGTAACCCAAGGCGGGCGGGCTGAATCGACAAAAGCGCATTCAGGCGCACCCGGTTGTCGCCAAAGGCATCCGCATCAATCACTCCGGACACGCTCTGGACCTTGCCGATCTTGAGCCCGCTCAACTCGACCGGGGCATCGACGGCGAGGCCTGCGATATTACTGTCAAACACTACACGCATTTCAAGGGTTTCGACCTCTGAGGCATTGAACAGGCTGCCCCGCGCCGAGGGTTCATCGGCAAACACCTCGAACACGGCGCCGTCGTCAACCGGATCGCCGCCCGACACGAAGGTATCAAACGTAAGGCCCCCGCCGACCAGCGTCGCAAACGAGGAAAAGTTGATTTCCGCGCCTGATGGCCCGACCGAAAAGGTAAAGCCCGAGGTTTCCCAGAACCGGGTCGAGGGCGAAATCAGGCGGCTGTACTCTTCATAGATGATCGCTTCGGCAATCGCGAAATTGCCCTGCTGCGAAATCCGCGCCTTGCCGACGCGCCCCACTTCGATGCCGCGAAACAGGATCGGACTATTGTCGGTCATGGTGCCGCCCGGCGTTGTGCGCAGCGCTAGTTGCAGCCCCTTTTGACCGGATTTGAAAAGCGGCGCCTCGTCCGCGGCCTTGAAGCGGGTCCGCTCGGGGCCGATGATGCTATCCCAGGAGCCTTGAATATAGACGCCCGACAGCACGGTATCGAGCCCGCTTATCCCGCGGGTGGTCAATTCCGGCTGCACCACCCAAAAGGTCGAAGCGGCATCGACATAGGGCGCGACACCCTTGTCAAGGCGCACATGCGCCACCACCGACCCGAGATCGTCGCTAAAGGTGACATCCTCGACCAGCCCGACGCTGACATCGCGATAGCGAAGCTCGGTCTGTCGCTTGGCGATCCCGGCGCCATTGGCGAATTCGATCTCGATCAAGGGGCCGCGCGCGTCAAAGGCCTGCCAGGCGACGAAAAGCGCAATCACAAGCGCCAGAAACGGGATCGCCCAGACCATCGACACCCGCGACAGCAAGGATTTGCGCACAGTCTCGATGGCAACGGGGGGAGGGGTCTCAGTCATCGGCAGGGGGTCCTTCGGACTTGGATTGCAGATCCCAGATCATCCGGCTGTCAAACGCCTGGGCGGAGAGCATCGTGAAGATCACCGACAGGGCGAAGAACAGGCTTGCGCGGCCGGGATTGATGGCCGCCAATGTGTTCAACTGCACCAGCGACGACATGATCGCAACCACGAAGATGTCAATCATCGACCAGCGGCCGATATATTCGACCACCTCGTAAAGCCGCTGGCGTTGATGCTTCGAGACGGCAGAAACACGTTTCACAGAAATGGCCAAAAAGGCGATGGCCATGAATTTGCCAAGCGGGATCACCACGCTGGCCACAAGAATGATGATCGCAATGCCGACCGCGCCGTGATGCACAAGCTGGATCGCGCCGCCGACGATGGTGTCTTCCTGCACGTTCAAAAGAGTGCGGGTTTGCAGCATTGGGTAAAGATTGGCCGGCACGTAACACATCAGCCCCACCAGCCAGAGCGCCCAGACCCGTTGCAGGCTCTTGGTGTCGCGCGACACGATCCTGCTGCCGCAGCGCGCGCAGGTCTGCGTGCCCGCAGGCCAGACCTTGGCACAGCGCGTGCAGGCCACAAGACCAATGTCGCGGGCGCTTATGATGTTTGGGTTTTGTCCAACGATTTCCATACTGACCACCTGCACAGGAAATTGTCCTGCGCCACTACAAGCACAACAAGCGCGGCGAACATCCAGAACGCCGGGCCAAAGGTTACATCCGCAAGGTCGCTGATCTTGATCAGCGCCACCGCACAGCCGATTGCAAATATTTCTGCCATCGACCATGGTCGAAGCGCCTCTGACAGGCGGAACGCCTTGGCGGCGCCGCGGGCGGGCGGGCGATCCAGCACGATTGGCACCAATACATAGATCGCCAACAGCACCCTGGCCAGTGGCACAAAGATGATAAGCGCCGCCGTGGTCAGCGCCAGCGCGATCAGCGGTCCATCACTAAAGGCGAGGGCCGCATCGAGGATCGAAACCGAATTGCTCGCCCCCGCCGCATTGATCGACAGGAACGGAAACACCGTTGCCGCGATGATCAGGATCACGATGGCCAACGACACGGCGATGATCTGAAGCCCGGCCTTGCGGCGCGGCGTGATAAGGGCGGTGCCACACCGCTGGCACACCGCGCGTTCGCCCGCACCGGGGCGTCGCAACCGATAGGCCGCATCACACTGCGGACAGACGATCATCTCGTCGAGGGGAATCGGGGGCGCGGGGCTCATCCTGCCTGTTTACCCTGTTTGCACAGGCAGCAACATAGGCGATCCAAACGCCCATGCGGTGAAGGCAAGGCATGCGGCCTTGATTGCGCAGGGAGCAAAGACCGCAAATGGCGGTCCTCTGCGCAGGAGGGCATCGTGCATTTGGGGATTTACTGGTCGGGCTGAGAGGATTCGAACCTCCGACCCCCTGCTCCCGAAGCAGGTGCGCTACCAGACTGCGCTACAGCCCGACTGTGCCGCGCGGGATAGACGAGGGCGCGGGGGTTGGCAAGCGGGAAATGCAGGCCACCCCCGGCCTGTCACAGGCTTGCGTCGAGCGCGGCGAGGATCGCGTCGCCCATGCCCGCGGTCGAGACCGGCGTGCCGCCCTCGGGGCCCATCAGGTCGGCGGTGCGCACGCCGTC
>JAVVFB010000092.1:0-11564 GCA_032251095.1 Roseovarius sp.
CGCCCAATGTATCGGCCGTCGACCTGACCTTTGTGGCCAAGCGCGATGTGACCAAGGCCGATGTCAACGCCGTCGTGGCCGAGGCCGCCGCCGGCGCGATGAAGGGGGTGCTGGGCTATGACCCCGAGCAGAAGGTCAGCATTGACTTCAACCACACCGAAGAAAGCTCGATCTTCGCGCCCGAACAGACCAAGGTGATCGGCAACCGTCTGGTGCGGGTTCTGGCCTGGTATGACAACGAATGGGGATTCTCTTGCCGCATGGCCGATGTCGCGGTGGCCATGGGGCGTCTGCGGTAAACCGCCCACACCCATAGATTACATTCAAAACCCCGGTGCCATCGGCGGCATCGGGGTTTTTTCATGGCTGATCGGCAAAATTCCTCTGAACCAAAGTTATAGAGCGGTGAAGATCAACTTTTTGATGATGGCCGTAAGGTTGGCGCAAGGTGCAGGTGACAAAAGATGCGGCAAGGATGACCGCATTCCAACCCAAAAAGGATCTATCCCCATGACACGTATCATTGCCCTTTCGCTTGCTCTTCTGGCCGGTTCGCTGGTCACCGCAGAGGCCGAAACCGCCAAGATCACCGGCAAACCCGACGCCGCCGTCACCGAACAGATCACCACCAAGCTGGCCGAGGACGGCTATGAAGTGCGCAAGGTGAAAACCGAAGACGGTCTCTATGAGGCCTATGCTCTCAAGAACGGTGAGAAATTCGAAATCTTCATGGATGCCGACCTTAACGTCGTGCGGACAAAAACCGAATAACCCTCCCGACAAGACCGGGCCGGATCATCGGCCCGGTCGCCTCTTTGCCACCTGAACGCAACGGAAACACACGATGAAAACCTTCAAAACATGGGATCCGGCGATCCGGGTCTTTCACTGGTCCCTGGTCGGGGCCTTTACGGCCAATGCCCTTATTCTGGATGATGACGGCAAGGCGCATATATGGGTCGGCTACGCGGTTGTTGGCCTTGTGATGTTGCGGCTGCTTTGGGGCTTTATCGGCCCGCACACGGCCCGGTTTGCAAGTTTCACGCCGCGCTTGGCCGATGTGATCGGGCAGGTTTCCGACATGGCAACCCGGCGCAAACGCGCGCACCTGGGGCATTCGCCGCTTGGGGCGTTGATGATCTTCAACCTGCTCGCGGCGATGCTTGTGATCGGCTTAAGCGGCTACATGATGACGACCAACATGTTTTTTGGCGTTGAATGGGTCGAAGAGCTTCATGAGGTGGTCGTGTTCTGGGCCGAACTTTCGGTCGTCGCGCATATCGCGGCCGTGATCTGGGAAAGCCGACGCACGGGTGTGAACCTGCCGCGGGCGATGGTGACAGGGGTCAAATCGGTGCCGGATGATCTTAACCTTTTGAAATGACCGGGATGTCCTCCAAAAAACCCGGCGCCTTGCTTGTGCTTATCCTGGTGCAGGTGTTTTGCGCTGCGTTTTTCCTCTGGGATGTCCTGCACGAAGCGGGGCCTCTCGGGGCGCAGGCGCTGCGCGATTTTCATGTGCTGGCCGAGGCGGTTGCGGCGCTCTGCCTGTTGGCGGCGGTGCTGTTGGAAACCCGCTATCTGATGGCGCTTTTGCGCCGCAAGGCCCATCTGGAGTGGCAGGTCTCGCTGGCTGCAAGGGCATTTCACGATATCATTCAGGATCACTTTGATCGCTGGGGCCTGACACTGGCGGAACAGGATGTCGCGAATTTTACCATCAAGGGCCTGTCCATCGCCGAGATCGCCGCCCTGCGTGGCACCGCCGAAGGCACGGTGAAATCCCACCTCAACGGGATATACCGCAAGGCGGGAGTGGCCGGGCGCGGCGCGCTGCTTAGCCTGTTGATCGACGATCTTCTGGAACCGGTCGTCGAGCCGGCCATCATGGAGCCGCTGCAAAAACACGCGTGACAGGCACGCATTGCTCTGGCATCAAGACGCACACGCCGCAGGAACGGAGACAACCGGATCATGACCAACAAGATTGCCCTGATCCTCGGCGCGATGATCGCCGCCGGTCTTATCGCGGATCTGGTGTTATTTGATGGTGACGGCGTTGTCTTTCTGGGGCGCAAGCTTTTGCTCTTGATCGAATATGTGGCGTTCTGGCGTTAATCGTACTTGGCGCGCAGGGCCCGGTGAACGGCGGGGGTGACGAATTTCGACACGTCGCCGCCAAGCCGTGCGATTTCCTTGACCAGCTTTGAGGCAATTGCCTGATGCCCGGCATCGGCCATCAAGAACACCGTCTCGACCGAGCTATCAAGCGCCCGGTTCATGCCAACCATTTGAAATTCGTATTCAAAATCGGCAACCGCCCGCAATCCGCGCACGATGACCTGCGCGCCGACATCATGGGCGCAGTCGATCAGCAGGTTCTCGAAGGGATGTACGACAATCTCGGTGCCGGTCTGTTCACTTAGCTTGGCACATTCGGATTCGATCATCTCGACCCGCTCTTCAAGCGAGAAAAGCGGGCCCTTGTCGCGATTGATCGCCACGCCGATGACAAGGCGATCCACAAGAACCGACGCGCGCCGGATGATATCGCTATGGCCCAGTGTGATCGGGTCGAACGTGCCGGGGTAGAGGGCGATGCGCATGGGCCACTCCGTTGTTACAGTCGCGCCACGCAACAATATTGCGCCCCCGATTGCAAGGGCCTAGCGTGCGTTTCGGTGCCAGAAGTTCAATTTTGCCAATTTGTCACGGATCAGATCAGACCGGGCCGGATCGGGCCGCGCCCTAATACCCCATGATCATGCCTTCAAGCGCGCTTTTCTCCATCGACAGCTCTTCGAGCCGCGCCTTGACCACATCGCCGATGGTGACGATCCCGACAAGCTTGCCCTCCTCGACCACAGGCATGTGGCGAAAGCGCCCATCGGTCATCCGGGTCAGCACCGCATCGGACGTGTCCAGACGCGCGCAACACACCGGATTGCGGGTCATCATGTCGCTGACGCTTTCGGTCATGCAGACAACGCCGCGCACCGCGAGCGAGCGCACGATATCGCGCTCTGACAGGATGCCATCAACCTTGGTGCCGTCGCGCGACACCACAAGCCCGCCGATCCGGCGCTCGGCCAGGATCTGGGCGGCCTCGGATACGAGGGTCTCCGGGGTGATGGTGATGACGCCCGCATCGCCCTTGGATTTCAGAATTTGCTGAACCAGCATGTCTTTCCCTCCGAAAGAAAATTACCCTATTCAAATGGTTAGCGATCAATTGTTTTCTGTCAAGTGCGCGCTTCAAGCTGTGCCACCTCTTGCCGGATGCCCGCGACCAGAGCGCCGGCAAAGCGGTTTTGCCGTTCAAGGCGGCGATCATCGGCGTGGCGCACCAGATAAAAGCTCCGCGTGAGGCTGAGTTTATCGGCCAGAACCTTTTGCACGCCGCGCGTCCAAGGCAATGAAAAGTCATGCAAAACCCCTATTCCACCGCCCTGACGCACCCAGTTGAGCTGTACCGAGACCGAGTTCGACGCAAGGTTCACCCGCTCCACCCCGGCCTGGCTGAGGTAGTCCAGTTCCTTGTCGAAAATCATGTCCTGAATATAGCCGACCATGCGATGCCCCTCTAAATCCTGAAGGGTTTCGATCGGCGGGTGCTGGCGCAGATATTTGACCGAGGCCGCAAGATGAAGCCGGTAATCGGTGATTTTCTGCACGCTCAGCCGCCCGGCGGTGGGCGGGCTTACGGCGATCACCATATCGGCCTCGCGCCGGGTCAGGTTGAAAACCCGCGGCAGGGCGACAATCTGAATTTCAAGATCGGGGTTCTCAAGGGCAATCGCGGCGCAGACCTGTGGCAACAGGAAATTGGCACAGCCATCGGGCGCGCCGACGCGGATTTGCCCGGTCATGCCCCCCGCCGTGCCGGCCAGTTCCTCGGCGGCGTCCTCCATCGCGGTTTCGGCCCGCATCGCATGCGCCATCAGGCGTTGACCGGCCTCACTCAGGACATAACCATTTGGGGATTTGGCAAAAAGCGGCGCGCCAAGCGTATCTTCAAGCCGTGCAATCCGCCGCCCCACCGTCGCCGGATCGACCTTGAGCATGCGCCCCGCCCCCGACAGACTCTCGGCGCGGGCCACGGCGAGGAAAATCTTGATATCGTCCCAATGGGGCTGCATGGCGCCCTCCTTTGCAAAAATGCAGGCTAGTTTTGGAATATTGCCCCTTTTCCAAATAAAATTGCAAGGCTACCTTGGCGCCAACCAAAAGGAGGATTCCCATGAAAGAGCTTACGCATTACATCAATGGCGCCCATGTCAAAGGTACGTCGGGCCGCTTTTCGGATGTATTCAACCCCGCCACCGGCGAAGTGCAGGCCAAATGCCCGCTTGCGAGTGCCGCGGAAATGGACATCGCCGTCAAGGCCGCCATGGCCGCACAGCCGGCATGGGGCGCGACCAACCCGCAGCGCCGCGCGCGGGTGATGATGAAATTCGTCGACCTTCTGAACCGCGACATGGACAAGCTTGCCGAGGCCCTTTCGGCCGAGCATGGCAAGACCTTCCCGGATGCCAAGGGCGACATTCAGCGCGGCCTTGAGGTGATCGAATATTGCATCGGCGCGCCGCAGCTTTTGAAGGGCGAGTTCACCGATAGCGCCGGGCCCGGCATCGACATGTATTCGATGAAACAGCCGCTTGGCGTCACCGCCGGCATCACGCCGTTCAACTTTCCGGCGATGATCCCGATGTGGATGTTCGGCCCTGCCCTTGCCTGCGGCAACGCCTTTATCCTCAAGCCGTCAGAGCGCGATCCCTCCGTGCCGCTGATGCTGGCCGAATTGTTCGAGGAAGCGGGCCTTCCCAAGGGTCTGTTGCAGGTTGTGAACGGCGACAAGGAAGCGGTCGATGCGATCCTTTATCATGATGTGATTCAATCGGTTGGCTTTGTCGGCTCGACCCCGATCGCGCAGTATATTTACGGCACCGGCTGTAGCCAAGGCAAGCGCGTGCAATGCTTTGGCGGCGCCAAGAACCACATGATCATCATGCCCGACGCCGATATGGATCAGGCGGCCGATGCGTTGATCGGTGCCGGTTACGGCGCGGCGGGCGAACGCTGCATGGCGATTTCGGTGGCGGTTCCGGTCGGGGATGAGACCGCCGATCGTCTGATCGAAAAGCTGGTGCCGCGGATTGAAAAGCTCAAGGTTGGGCCCTGGACCGCTGGCGATGATGTCGATTACGGCCCGGTTGTCACCGCCGAGGCCAAGCAGCGCATTCTGGGCCTTGTCCAGTCGGGCATTGATCAGGGCGCGAAACTTGTGGTCGATGGCCGCAATTTCAACCTTCAGGGCTATGAGGACGGCTTTTTTGTCGGGCCACACCTGTTTGACCACGTGACCCCGGATATGGACATCTACAAACAGGAAATCTTTGGCCCGGTCCTGACCACCGTGCGCGCGGGCAATTACGAAGAGGCGCTCAAGCTGGCGATGGACCATGAATATGGCAATGGCACCGCGATCTTTACCCGCGATGGTGACGCCGCGCGCGATTTTGCCTCCAGGATCAATATCGGCATGGTCGGTATCAACGTGCCGATCCCGGTGCCGCTGGCCTATCACACCTTTGGTGGCTGGAAAAAGTCGGGCTTTGGCGATCTCAATCAGCACGGGCCGGATTCGTTCAAGTTCTATACCCGCACCAAGACCGTGACCTCTCGCTGGCCGAGCGGCATCAAGGAAGGCGGCGAGTTCAACTTCAAGGCGATGGATTGATCCATCGCCTCATGGGCCCGGTCATCGCGCCGGGCCCGTGATCCCTTGCCCAAAGGGGCACAACCGTGCTGAATTGGACGGCGTAACTTGCCGCAAAGGGGGGCACCATGGCAGAGAACAGCCCGGCATTCACCATCGGCATCGAGGAAGAATACCTGCTTGTCGACCGCGACAGCCTTGCGCTTGCCAATGCCCCAGAGGCCCTGATGACCGCCTGTCAGGAAGAGTTACAGGATCAGGTCAGCCCCGAATTCCTGACCTGTCAGATCGAGATCGGCACAAAGGTTTGCCGCAACGTGGCCGAGGCGCGCGAGGATCTCAAGCGCCTGCGCAGCTGCGTCGCCAAGCACGCCGCCAGCCATAACCTTGCGCCGATTGCCGCCTCTTGCCATCCGTTTTCCGATTGGCGCAACCAGACCCACACCGACAAGGAGCGCTATAACCACCTTCAGCACGATCTTGCAGGGGTGGTGCGGCGGATGCTGATTTGCGGGATGCATGTGCATGTGGGTATCGAACAACCCGACCGTCGCATCGACCTGATGAACCAGCTAAGCTATTTTCTGCCGCATATTCTTGCCCTTAGCTGTTCATCGCCATTCTGGCAGGGGCAAGATACCGGGCTAAGCTGTTATCGGCTGACGGTGTTTGACAACCTGCCCCGCACCGGCCTGCCGCCGCACATGGATAGCTTTGGCGGCTTTGAACGCTCGGTTCAGGCGCTGATTGATCTCGGGGTGATTGAAGATGCCAGCAAGATCTGGTGGGATCTGCGGCCCTCGTCGCGCTTTCCGACGCTTGAATCGCGGATTTGCGATGTGCAGCCCCGGCTTGAACATACGCTTACGCTGGCCGCGCTGACGCAGGCGCTGACCCGGATGCTCTGGCGACTGGCGATCAGAAACCAACGCTGGCGGATTTACGACAGCTTCCTCGTCGCCGAGAACCGCTGGCGTGCGCAGCGCTATGGCACCCGCGAGGGGTTGATTGATTTCGGGCTTGGCGCGATCACGCCATTCGGTGACCTTCTTGAAGAAATGATTGAACTTGTTCAAGAAGATGCGGCGTTCTTTGAATCGGTGGCCGAGATTGAAAACGCCCGCGAAATCCTGCGCCACGGCACCAGCGCCGAACGCCAGAGACAGGCCTATGCAAACGCGCGCGAGGCCGGGAAAGATGACCACGAGGCGCTGCAATCGGTCGTGCGCCACCTGATCGAGGAATATCACGCCGACCTTTAGGGCCCCTGCCCCCAAGCCTTGCAAAACTCTTGCAAGAATTGCTAATTAAACAAGTGTTCAATTCACTTCAGATGGAGAGCCCGATGGATTTTGCCCTGACCGAAGAACAAAGCGCCATTTTTGATATGGCCCATGCCTTTGGGCAGGATCAAATCGCGCCGCATGCCCGCGACTGGGAGCGCGACGGCACGATCCCGAAAGAGCTTTGGCCGCAAATCGCCGCGCTTGGCTTTGGTGGTCTTTACGTCAGCGAAGAGGCCGGCGGCTCGGGCCTTACCCGGCTTGATGCGACGCTGGTGTTCGAGGCGCTGTCGATGGCCTGCCCCTCGGTGGCGGCGTTTCTGTCGATCCACAACATGTGCGCCAAGATGATCGACAAATTCGCCAGCAACGAAATGAAGGCGCGGGTGTTGCCACGCGCGATGAGCATGGAAACGGTGCTGTCCTATTGCCTGACCGAACCGGGGTCCGGCTCGGACGCCGCCGCCCTCAAGACCCGCGCCGAGCGCACCAATGAGGGCTATACCCTGAACGGCACCAAGGCGTTCATCTCGGGGGGCGGATATTCGGACGCCTATATCGTCATGGTGCGCACCGGCGACGCGGGCCCCAAGGGGGTTTCGACCGTTTATGTCGAGGATGGCAAACCGGGGCTTTCCTATGGCGCGCTTGAGGATAAAATGGGCTGGCGCAGCCAGCCCACCCGTCAGGTGCAGTTTGACAATTGCAACATTTCTAGTGACGATCTGGTCGGTGAAGAGGGAAAAGGTTTCACATATGCGATGAATGGCCTTGATGGTGGACGTCTTAACATTTCCGCCTGTTCGCTTGGTGCAGCACAGCAAGCGTTGAACCTGACGCTGCAATATATGACCGAACGCAAGGCCTTTGGAAAGTCGATCGATCAGTTTCAGGCGCTGCAATTCCGCCTTGCCGATATGGAAATCGAGCTTCAGGCGGCACGGGTGTTTTTGCGCCAGGCGGCGTGGAAACTCGACACAAACGCACCCGATGCCACCAAGTATTGCGCCATGGCGAAAAAGTTTGTCACCGAGGCCGGATCGCGGATCGTCAACCAATGCCTGCAACTGCATGGCGGCTATGGCTATCTGGCCGATTACGGCATCGAAAAGCTGGTGCGCGACCTGCGGGTGCATGAAATCCTAGAAGGCACCAATGAAATCATGCGCCTGATCGTCGCGCGTCACATGTTGGCGGATCATTAAGCCATGCAAGAACAGGCCGACATCCACATCCGCAAAGAGGGCCGCGCCGGGCGCATCACGCTGAATCGCCCCAAGGCGCTGAATGCGCTGACCTATGAGATGGCGCTTGCGATTGAGGCGGCGCTGGATCAATGGCGCGACGACGCGGCGGTTGATCTGGTGATCATCGACGCGCTCGGCGACAAGGCGTTTTGCGCGGGCGGCGACATTCAAAAGCTGTACGACACCGGTCGTGCGGGTGATTTCGCCTATGGGCGCAGGTTCTGGGCCGATGAATACCGGCTCAATGCCAAGATCGCCGAATTCCCCAAGCCCTATGTGGCGCTGATGCAGGGGTTTGTAATGGGCGGTGGCGTCGGCATTTCGTGTCATGGCTCGCACCGGATCGTCTGCGAAAGCACCCAGATCGCCATGCCGGAGTGCGGTATCGGCCTTGTGCCGGATGTGGGCGGTTCGCTTTTGCTGGCGTGCGCGCCGGGGCGCTTGGGCGAATACCTTGGCTGCACGGGATCACGAATGGGACCAGATGATGCCATTTATGCCGGTTTTGCAGACACTTATATTCCACATCTCATGTGGCCAAACCTGATCGACACGCTTGTCGAGACCGGCAACATCGCCGGTATTTCCGCCCAATCCGAGGCGCCGCCGCAAGGGGCGATGAGGGGCCGCTTGGCAGAGATCGACGCCCATTTCGGCGGCGAAACCCTTGGTGATATCGTCAATTCCCTGCGCAACGACAACAGCGATTTTGCGGGGGCCACGCTCAAGATCCTGACGCGCAACGCGCCGCTGTCGATGGCCTGTGCCATCGAGATGATCCACCGCCTGCGCGGCCCTAGCGCCGATATACGGCGCGCGCTCGGGCTTGAATACCGCTTTACCTGGCGCGCGATGCAAGACGGCGATTTTCTTGAGGGCATCCGCGCCGCCATTATCGACAAGGATCGCAATCCGCGCTGGAAACACGATCTGGCCACCCTGCCCGCCATCGCGGTCAGCCAGATGCTTTTGCCATTGGGCAAGGATGCCCTGACCTTTGAGGAGGAGGTTTCATCATGAAAATCGGATTTATCGGACTGGGCAACATGGGTGGCCCCATGGCCGCCAATCTTGCAAGCGCCGGGCATGAGGTCACCGGCTTTGACATGGCAGATGTGGCCATCAAGGGCGTCGCCATGGCCGACAGTGCGGCCGAGGCCGCAACCGGGCGCGACGTGGTGATCACCATGCTGCCCAACGGCCAGATCCTGCGGTCGGTCGCGGATCAGGTGATCGCGGTCATGCAAAAAGGTGCGGTCTTGCTGGATTGCTCGACCGTCGACGTCGAAAGCGCGCGCGCGGTCGCCGCACAGGCCACCGAGGCCGGGCTTTTGGCACTGGATGCACCGGTTTCGGGCGGCACCGGCGGCGCCGTGGCCGGCACGCTGACATTCATGGTCGGGGGGGACGATGCGGGCTTTAGGGTCGCATCAGAATTGTTTGATATCATGGGGCAAAAGGCGGTTCACTGTGGCCCATCAGGTAACGGTCAGGCGGCCAAGATCTGCAACAACATGATCCTTGGCGCGACGATGATCGTCACCTGCGAGGCCTTCGCATTGGCCGACAAGCTTGGGCTTGACCGTCAGGCGATGTTTGATGTGGTCAGCACCTCGTCTGGCTATAGCTGGAGCATGAACGCCTATTGCCCTGCGCCCGGTGTTGGGCCGAAATCGCCCGCCGACAACGATTATACCCCCGGTTTTGCCGCCGAATTGATGCTCAAGGATCTGCGACTGGCCCAACAGGCCGCAGAGGCCGCGGACGCCGATACGCCGCTTGGTCAGGCAGCGTGCAAGCTTTATGCCCAATTCGTCGAGCATGAAGATGGCAAAGGTCGCGATTTCAGCGCGATGTTGCCCCGGTTCGCGAAACGCGGACACAGTTAACCGGCCTCTAACCGGTCTCAGGGGCAGCCCCCCTTTTAGGACCAGACAAGAATGCGGATAAGGCCAGCCATATGTTGGCCCTTCCCCTTGCCCTTTGTCGCGATATGTTGCACCACATAGCGCGCAACGACCCGACGGAAGGACCCGGAAAATGGCTGACGGAACGATCGACATCAACGCGAAACCCACCGAAGACATTTCCGTCCGCGAAGTGTTCGGAATCGACACGGATATGATCGTCAAGGGCTTTGCCGAGCGCACCGATCGCGTGCCGGATCTTGATAGCACCTATAAGTTTGATCCCGATACCACGCTGGCCATCCTTGCCGGATTTTCGCACAACCGCCGGGTCATGGTTCAGGGCTATCACGGTACGGGTAAATCCACCCATATCGAACAGGTGGCGGCGCGGCTGAACTGGCCCACGGTGCGGGTTAATCTTGACAGCCACATCAGCCGGATCGACCTGATTGGCAAGGATGCGATCAAGCTGCGCGACGGGGTGCAGGTCACCGAATTTCACGAGGGCATCCTGCCTTGGTCCCTGCGCAATCCGACGGCGATCGTGTTTGACGAATACGACGCGGGGCGCGCCGATGTGATGTTCGTGATCCAGCGCGTGCTTGAGGCCGATGGCAAGCTGACGCTTCTGGATCAGAACGAGGTGATCACGCCAAACCCCTATTTCCGGATTTTCGCCACCGCCAACACGGTCGGCCTTGGCGATACCACCGGGCTTTACCACGGCACGCAACAGATCAACCAAGGCCAGATGGACCGCTGGTCGCTTGTGGCGACGCTGAACTATCTGAGCCATGACGCCGAAACCGCCATCGTGATCGCCAAGAACCCGCTTTACAACACTGCCGAGGGCCGCAAGACCGTGAGCCGCATGGTGACCGTTGCCGACCTGTCGCGCACCGCCTTCATGAATGGCGAGCTAAGCACGGTGATGAGCCCGCGCACGGTGATCGCCTGGGCGCAGAACGCCACGATCTTCCGCAATGTCGGCTATGCGTTCCGTCTGACCTTCCTCAACAAATGTGACGAGCTTGAGCGTCAGACCGTGGCCGAGTTCTATCAGCGCTGCTTTGACGAGGAACTGCCGGAAAGCGCGGCGAATGTGAGCGTCACGTAAGGCGCGCGGTTGCTCATCCGCCCCTTGCGTGTCGGCCTCGCGAGGCAGCCTGTCAGGGCTGATGAGCCCCTCGCGACCGACAGGATCAGCCCGAAGGATCTGGAAACCGCGTCATGAACAAACCAACCGACAACCCTGCCGATCCGTTCAAGAAGGCGCTGGCCGAGGCCACCCGCACCATGGCCGACGATCGCGACCTGACCGTCAGCTATTCGGTCGACCCGCCCGGCCTGTCGGGCGAGGCGATGCGCCTGCCGCAGATCAGCCGCCGCCTGACGAAGGAAGAGG
>JAVVFB010000093.1:0-2347 GCA_032251095.1 Roseovarius sp.
AGGTGCATCCCGCTTAGGACAAAATCCCTGGAAAGGCTATAGCCCGCCGTCTCATGAGCGTGTGCTGGCGCGCGATCCCGGGCGTGACGCTGCTGTCGATCATCGCTATGCTCCAGCGCCCCGAAGGCACCACCATCGCCGAAATTATGGAGGCAACGTCGTGGCAAGCGCATACGGTTCGGGGTTCGATCTCCGGCGCGCTGAAGAAGAGACTTGCCCTGCCGATCACCGCCGAAAAGGTCAAGGGCAGGGGTATGGTCTATCGGCCACCCTGAGGCAGTTATCACCTCAGCAGTAGTCGTCCATGCAGTCGTCGTAGCGATCGCCCGTCAGTTCGCAGAAGGCTTTGAGGGCCCCCTGCAGGCTGAAATACTGGTGTTCGCTACGGTGGTAGAAGAACTCGCCTCGAATACCGACATGCGCGACCGCCCAGTCCTTGATGGCATCATCGCTCGGGTTGCGGGTGAGTACGACGAGGCCGTCGTCGGCAAGAGAGTGGTGCACGACTAGGCCCTGATAGATGTGGTTTCGCGCAAAGACGCAGCCGAACTTGAGGTTTTCTGCATATCGTTCGAGTGCATTCTCGGTTACTGTTTCCGGGCATTGAGGAAACTCGGTCGGCACCCTCCATTTGACCTGCACAACGGACGGCGTCAGCGATTCGAATTCTTCCGGGGGCGGTTCGTAGCTCGCGCGTTCTCTGGTGCCATACAGCCATTCGCCCAGCGCGCCACCCGTGGGAACCGCTCCACTCGTTGCCCATTCTTGCAGACGCGCCTTTGATGCTGCAGCCTCGTCCTTCGACAGGGTTCGCATCCAAGATATGTCCGGGAAGACTTTTTCGCTTTGGACCCGGCTGGGGTCCGCGAAGAAGGCCTCAATCGATCCATAGACCAGTTCGATACGCCGTACAGAAATTTCATTGAGCAACACGTTCTCCAAGCGTGTGACCCAGCGCAGATTATCGGGCCGATTGTTCGCCCTGTTCGTGTCGATATGATCAACGACGTGCCTATCTGTGGGTGGTTCGCCATGAAATGCCACGCACACAATTCGGTGGACGGGCACGCCGCTCAAAAACATGTAGCCTGTCGATAAACCTTGTCGCCCAAAGGTCCACTGGTCATCAAGCGGCCTCGATTTCTGCCATTTCTTTGGCAGACGGTGCGCAGAGCCATTGTCGCGAACCCGATATCGCTCACCACGGTATTCGATCTCCACCTCGCGTTCAAAGATGCCTATAAGTTGTTCGGCCTTGCCGCTACGGGGAGATGAACTGGAAGGGCTACGCATCAACTGCTCCGGTCTAGTGCGGCCTTTCAGGTACTGAAGGCGGTAGACCGGGTTCCCTTTCTCCTTCTGCGCGAATATTCGCAAGTTCGAGCCAGCTGGTCAATCACGACTGGCCGCCCGCCCCCTCGCTATCTCCCACCGCCGCACGGCGACGTCGCAATAGATCGGGTCCAATTCCATCGCGAAGCAGCGCCGCCCAGCGCGTTCGGTGGCGACGATCTGGGTGCCGGAGCCGCAGAACGGCTCGTAGATCAGGTCGCCTGGATCCGAGAGCGCGGTCAGCACGGACTCGACCAGCGCCACCGGGAATACGGCCGGATGTGACGCCACCGCGCCCAGCCCGCCCTTGTGGCGCATGATACGGAACACAGAGTCCGGGATGCGGTGGCTTTGGATCGCATTGCCGGTGCCGGTCTTGGCGTGGAAGGTGCCGTCTGCCCCGCGCAGCCCACCGCCGCCGAGGACCTCACCTGCGTGCTTGGACGGGACGGTCTTGTGCGGTTTGCGGGGTGCGCGGTTGAAGTGGAAAATGAACTCGTGCGACGGGGCCAGGCGCCCCTGCCAGTCGCCCGGCAATCCCGGCCCTTGATCCCAGACATACCACCCAAACCGTCGCCAGCCAGAGGCGCGCATCCATTCGACCCATCCTTCCCAATAGGGCTGCCATTCGCCGCTCCGGTGCACGAGGCCGAGGTTGACCAGCAGCTGTGCGTCGGTGGTGACCGGCGCTACGGTGAACACGCCCTGCATCTGGGCATCCCAATCGCCGACCTTTTCCTTGGCCGCGCCATAATCGCGCTGCTGGGCATAGGGCGGTGAGGTGAACTTCAGCGTGGCTGCCTCACCCTGCATTAGGGCAGTGTCCCAACGGTTGGTGTAAGAGGCCGCGCGCGGAGCCTCCGGCGTAGCGCAGCGCGCGGCCGTTGGTGGCTGTGGCGGCCAAACTCACCGACACGCAGACCATCATCCTCAGCCGTGCGGCGAGAGCACGGCTGCCTGGCGGCAATTCCTCGGCGATCTCGATGCCCGCGGTCTGCAACGACCCGAGTTCGTG
>JAVVFB010000093.1:2355-11525 GCA_032251095.1 Roseovarius sp.
CGATCATGAATATGGGCGGCGAGAGCACGGCTGCCTGGCGGCAATTCCTCGACGATCTCGATGCCCGCGGTCTGAAACGACCCGAGTTCGTGATCGTCGATGGGGCTCCGGGGCTCGAAGCCGCGCTGGTGGCTCTTTGGGGTGACGAGCTGCCGATCCAGCGCTGCACCGTTCACAAGCATCGCAATCTTCTTGGCCATGCGCCGAAGCACATGCAGGACGAGTTGACCGAAGACTACCGCGATATGATCTATGCCGACACGGCGGCCAATGTTGAAAAGCGTCGCAAGGCATTTCTGCGCAAATGGCGGCTGAAATGCCGGGCCGTCGCCGATAGCCTGGAAGAGACCGGGGATCGTCTGTTCACCTTCACCCGCCTCGATCCGTCGTGACCTACCCCCGTTTTCAGGGCCACTCGTAAGTCGAGTCTCCTTTTGTGTGCCATCATTCGGCTGCGCGTCCGGCACCATGGAGAGGGTTCCGACGGAGGTTGCGCCGAAATTGGTCGAGGCGGGATAGGCATAGCTGAATCGTTCCAAGCCCAGCCGTCAAGTCACCAAATTCGGCTTCCGCAGGACTCGGAGTATATCAAGATTTTTCGTAGAAAAATCTTGCGCCTTACTCAGCGGCACAGGTGCCCGGATTGTTGGGGTGGGTTGTCCAGTTGGCATAGTCCTTTTGCACCACCCTTCCGGTGCGCGGATCAATCTCGCCCGGCTGCATTTGCTCCATCGTGATGCATCCTTCAACCGGACAGACATTGACACAGAGGTTGCAGGCCACACATTCGTCATCCTTGACCTCGAACACGCGATCTTCGGACATTGAAATCGCTTGATGCGAGGTGTCTTCGCAAGCGGCATAGCACCGCCCGCATTTGATACAGTCCTGTTGGTTGATCTTGGCCTTTGCCACGTAATTGAGATTGAGATCCTGCCAGTTCACCACATTTGGCAGGGCTCGCGAGATCAGTTGCTCGGTCGACGTAAACCCCTTTTCGTCCATATATTGCGACAGGCCAGAAATCATTTCCTGTACAATTTTGAAGCCATAGGTCATCGCCGCTGTGCAGACCTGTACATTGCCTGCGCCAAGCGCCATGAACTCGGCCGCATCGCGCCAGGTGGTCACCCCGCCGATACCACTGATCGGCAGGCCAGCCGTTGCCGGATCGCGGGCGATTTCGGCCACCATGTTCAGCGCGATGGGTTTCACTGCCGGTCCACAATAGCCGCCATGCGCGCCTTGACCGTCGATCGTAGGTTCCGGCGCAAACAGATCCAGATCGACCGAAGTGATCGAATTGATCGTGTTGATCAAAGACACTGCATCGGCACCGCCCTCCTTGGCGGCCAAAGCGGGTTTGCGGATATCGGTGATGTTCGGCGTCAGCTTGACGATCACCGGAAGATCGCTGTGCTTCTTGCACCAATGGGCCACCTGACCAACGTATTCGGGCACCTGGCCGACGGCGCTTCCCATGCCGCGCTCGCTCATGCCGTGCGGACAACCAAAGTTGAGCTCGACCCCGTCACAGCCCGTGTCTTCGACCCGGTGAAGGATGTCTTTCCAAGCGTCCTCATTGACCGGGACCATCAGCGATGCGATGAGGGCGCGGTCGGGCCAGTCGCGCTTGACCCGCTTCATTTCCTCAAGGTTCACTTCAAGTGGCCGGTCGGTGATCAGCTCGATATTGTTGAGCCCCAAAAGGCGGCGATCCGCGCCCCAGATCGCGCCATAGCGCGGGCCGTTGACATTGACCACCGGCGGCCCCGGCTCGCCGAGGGTTTTCCAGACAACCCCGCCCCAGCCGGCCTCGAAGGCGCGGCGCACGTTGTATTCCTTGTCGGTCGGCGGCGCCGAGGCAAGCCAGAACGGGTTGGGGGATTTGATGCCGATAAAGGTGGTTTCGAGATTGGCCATGGGGCGGTCTCCTTTCCCTGTTGGGGTTGCCGCTTAGGCGGGCAAGCGAAAAATCATTTCGACGGGTGCGATGTCACCGGCACCCACGGATTTCATCATATTCCGGCCTTTGAAGTATGCGTCCTCGCCCATCTGCAGGCCCGACCCGACGGGGGGCGGGTTGCCCCCCAGAAGGTTGGCCGAAAGGCGGTCAAAGAAATCGCGGGCACATGCGCGGCGTCTGCGTTGCGCCATCAGGATCCGTGTCGCCTCTGGCCTGCCAATACCGAATTCATCCACCGCTTCAAGACCCTCGAGCGTCAAAACATTTTCCGATTCTCCAAGTTTCGTCGAACCGGAGGTGATCCGGTCATAAAGCCCGGGCTTGCCATAGCGGTGGGCGATTCTTGTCTCTGGAACGCTCATTTAGACACCCTCGCCATTTGTGGGCTATCCCAGCAGTGTCGCATGGATGTCCATCGCCGCATCGCGGCCTTCGGCGACCGCCGTCACGGTAAGATCATCGCCGCCCGTGGCACAATCGCCCCCGGCCCAGACCCCCGGCAGGCTTGTGCGCCCGGGGCCGGTCACGGCGATTTTGCGGCCCTCAAGGTCGGGCAGGTCGCCACATTCAAGCGACTGGCCGATTGCCTTGAAGACCTGATCGGCGGCAAGGCGAAAGGTCTGGCCGGTGGGGGTCAGCGCGTCATCGGTGTATTCAAATTCCACCTCGCGGACCGCGCCGTTGCCATGCACCGCGATCGGGCTGGCATTGGTGATGATGCGCACGCCCCTGGAGGCGGCCAGATCCTGTTCAAAGCGGCTGGCATTCATCCGCTCGCGACCCCGCCGATAGACAAGCGTCACGTTGAGGGCCCCCAAAAGCCGGGCCTGAACAGCGGCGTCAATTGCCGTCATCCCGCCGCCAATCACAATCACGTCGCGCCCGATGGGCAGGGTGGCAAGATCACTGGCCTGTCGCAGCTCTGCTATGAAATCAACCGCATCGCGCAGGCCCTGTTTGTCTTCGCCCTCAAGCCCGAGTGCGTTCACGCCACCAAGGCCGATGCCAAGAAAAACCGCATCATGCGCGCCCCGTAGATCACTCAGCGACAGCTCGCGACCCAGCCGTTTGCCGGTGTGCAGGGTGATGCCGCCGATTTGCAGCAACCAGTCCACCTCTCGGGCGGCAAAACCCTCGGTGCTTTTATAGGCGGCAATGCCAAATTCGTTCAGGCCGCCGGGTTTGTCCCGCGCGTCATGGAGCGCCACATCGTGGCCCAGCATCGCAATTCGGTGCGCACAGGCAAGGCCCGCAGGGCCGGCACCGATGACTGCAACCGATTTGCCGGTGGGCGCGGCGCGCTCGAACGGGTGGGTGCCACTCGTCATCAGGGTGTCGGTTGCATAACGTTGAAGGCGCCCGATGAGGACCGGCTTGCCCTCGGCAGCCTCTCGTACACAGGCCTGTTCGCATAGGGTTTCGGTCGGGCAGACGCGGGCGCACATGCCGCCAAGGATGTTCTGGTCGAGGATGGTCTTTGCCGCCGCCTCGGGGGTGCCGGTGGCGATCTGGCGGATGAAAAGCGGGATGTCGATATCGGTCGGGCAGGCGGTGATGCAGGGCGCGTCAAAGCAGAAATAACAGCGATCCGCCGCCACCAACGCCTCGTGATCATCGAGTGCAGGGTGCAGATCGGTAAAGTTATCTGCAAGGTGGGCCGGATCAAGGCGACCGGCAATGATGCCGGGAGTCAACGTTGTGTCACTCATGGCGGTCTCCATGGATTGGATGGCTGAGTGCAGTATTTCACGATTTAAAATTTTATCAATTGGTAAAATTTAATCAGACGGCAAAAACCGACCGTGGGCTGCTGAATGGCAGTTTTTCAGTCAGGGGAATGGAGGGCTTGTCCGCCCTTGCGGTCAGCCGCGCGAGGCCCGCACGCAAGGGCGGGAAGAGCCTCTGGCCGGGTTAGCGCGATTGCTCGTGCTCAAAGCGTTGGCGCGCTATGGTTTCGTTGCGATCGGCCTTTTGCTGATCGGCAAGCGCCTTTTCGACATAGTCCAGATGCGCGATCACAGCTGCGCGCGCGGCCTCGGGATCACGCGCCTGAATGGCGCTGTTGATGGCGCGGTGCTGATCCAACAACGCGCCACGGGTGGTGCGCTGTTTGAACATGACCTGACGGTTATAAAACACGCCCTCGCGCAACAGCTGGAACATCGAGCGCATCATATGCAGCATCACAACATTATGGCTGGCCTCGATGATCGCCATGTGAAATTCCGCGTCAAGGCGCGCCTCATCCGAGGGATTGGTCTTTTTGTGGGCACATTCCATCTTGTCCATCACTGCCTGGATCACCTGAAGATCTGTGTCCGAGGCAAGCCGCGCGGCGCGGCAGGCGGCAAGCCCCTCTAGGTCGCGGCGAAAGGCGATATAGTCAAAAACCGCCTCGTCGTGATCTGCGAACAGCCGGATCAGGGCATCCGAAAAGGCGCTGCCCAGAACATCGGCCACATAGATGCCGGCCCCGGCGCGGGTGGTCAAAAGGCCCTTGTCCTGCAATTCCGCCACCGCTTCGCGCAACGAGGGGCGCGATACGCCAAGCTTTTCCGCCAGATCACGTTCGGCCGGCAACCGTTCACCGGGCCGCAGGATACCCTGCAGGATCAGTTTTTCGATTTGCCGGGTAACAGCGGTCGAAAGCTTTTCCGGTGTGACTTTCTGAAATGGCATATGCGCGACCTTGATCAATTGGTCAGATCATATGACCGCGCGGCTGTTACGGCAAGACTGTGCTTTCGTCTCGTGATTCACTCATCCGCCATTTTCCATTTACCGGCTTGGTTTGGCAAAAAGGCCTCGACCGCCGCTGTGGCGATGACAAGGGTTTCGCCACTGCCGGGATCGGTCACATTTTGCCCGCCCTTGACCGCCCGCACGCTGGCGCGGCCGCGCGGAAGGCCTTGGGTCAGGGCATCGGTGTCAAGCTTGTCGGGCTCTTGCACACCCACCGTCACCACCACGCGCATCTCGGTATGCGCGATGTCGGTATTAAGGAAAATCGGCAGGGTGGAATGCCGGATCGCATCCTCGATCGCGCGGGTGGCGGCCTTTTGGTAATCCATCCCGTGCAGGTCATTGCCCATGCCCATCTCGATTATGAACCGTTGATCATCCATGCGCCTTCTCCATATCAAACGAGACCGAGATCGCGGCATTGGCGATCACCGTCGGCTTGCCTGAGGGGCGCGCAATATCAAGCCCGCCATGGGTCACGCTCACGGTAATCTGACCATAGGGAAATACCTCGCTCAGGGTGCTGGTATCGACCTGATCGGGCTGTTGCACGGCGATATCCACATCGACGATCATCGCCTCTTTTGGAAACCCGAACAGCTCTGCCATGTTGATCGAATTGTGCCACAAAGCATCCTGCAAGGCGCGCTTGGCGGCTTGGGTGTAATCCTGACGGCGCAGCGACGTGCCCATGCCAAATTCAGTTAAAACGCGGGTTCTCGGCATGGTGCATCCTCTGGATCGGCAAACATGTAGCGGTCAGGTTAGAAACGCTTGCGACCTTACACAAGGCGCAAATGAAGGGCCTTCGCCCAAGGAAATGCAGCCTTTATCTGAAATTTAGCGGAATTTTCCCGGATCTCGTCCCTGATGCACCTTGTTTTAATCATTTTCCGATTTGGTGGCATGGCGGTTCAGACGGTTATTTTCGGAAACTCCAATCATGTTGGCCTGCCTTATCTATGGACTACACGGACCCCATTCTTCTGACGGGCGATATGATCGCCTCTTTGGCAAACCCGCCCACCAATAACGGCAATCCGGGGGATGCTGATTTTGGCATGAACCTGAGCGGGGTCACCGCGCTTGCAGGCAGCGACACGCTCTATCGGCTGGATTGGTTTCAGAACACCAACGAAACCGATACCGAACTGCTTAACGGTCAATTCTGGCGGCTTGATGTTTACGACCCCGCGTCGGACCCGGATGGCGATCCGGCGGTTGGCAATGACGGTTGGACCGCCGTACCCGGCTATGAACAACTGGTGCCGAAATCGGATCTTGTGAATGGTCTGGGAAGTGGTGATGAATATATCGTTCTTGAAGGACCGGGCGGGTTTCTTCTTTACGATCTGAACGGTGAATTGCCGAGCAGCCCGACCGATCTTACCTATTTTGAAGCCGATACAAATGGCGATCCCGCCAAGGGCGATAATGATGGCGAGCTTGATTTTGCGGATGCCTATGGCGCGATCTGTTTTTGTCGTGGTACCAGCATCGACACGCCGACCGGGCCGCGTGCGATTGAAACGCTTGGGGCGGGGGATCACATTCTGACGCTGGATTGCGGGGCGCAAACCCTGCGCTGGATCGGGCGCCGCCGATATCCGCCGGAGGTTGTAAAGCGGCTGCCGAACCTGTGGCCGATTCGTATTCGACAGGGCGCGCTTGGCGGCGGCACACCGCACAGCGACCTTTTTGTGTCGCCCCAGCATCGGGTGCTTGTGCGCTCGCGGATTGCGCAGCGCATGTTTGGCGCGGATGAGGTGCTTGTGGCGGCCAAACACCTGTTGGCGGCGCCGGGGTTCGAGGTTCTGAGCGCGCCGGGCGAGGTCGAGTATTACCACCTCATGTTTGATCGTCACGAGGTGGTTTTTGCCAATGGCGCCGCCGCTGAATCACTTTTTGCCGGGACGCAGGCGATGAAATCTGTCTCGGCTGCTGCGCGCGCCGAGATTTTAACCATCTTCCCGAGCCTTGGTCGCATTGGCCCGCTTGCCCGCTTTCCGGCGGCGCGGGTTTTGGTGCAGGGTCGGCAAGGCAGGTCGCTGATCCGGCGGCATCTGCGCAACAACAAACCGCTGGTCGAACCCGCTCTGGCGGCCGGTGAACTGGCTTAGAGCATGTTGCTCAAAAGTGGGATCCGATTTTGAGCTTCTCAAACATGCGAAATCAATAGGTTAGAGCATGTAGCGTGAATTCGAATGGACGCGACATGCTCTAGAATTCGACCCCGATTTGCGCCTTTACCCCCGAGCGGAACGGATGCTTGATAAGCTCCATTTCCGTCACAAGATCGGCGATCTCGATCAGCTCGTCCTTGGCATTGCGCCCGGTCAGCACCACATGGGTCATATGCGGCTTTTCCTCGACCAGGAATTCCACCACCTCGTTGATATCAAGGTAATCATAGCGCAGGGCGATGTTGATCTCGTCCAGAAGCACCATCTTGTTGGCCTCGTCGCGGATCAGATCCTTGGCCTTTTCCCAGGCGGCCTTGGCCATTTCGATATCGCGGTCGCGATCCTGGGTTTCCCAGGTAAAGCCTTCGCCCATGGTGTGAAACGCGCAGATGTCCTGAAACTTGTCGAGGATCATGTCACGCTCGCCGGTGCTCATGCCGCCCTTGATGAACTGAACCACGGCGCATTGCATGCCATGCGCGATACAGCGGAATATCATCCCGAAGGCGGCCGAGGATTTGCCCTTGCCCTTGCCGGTATGCACGATGATCAGGCCTTTTTCGTCGGTCTTGGTGGCCATGATCTTGTCACGGGCGGCCTTTTTCTTGGCCATCTTCATCGCGTGGCGGTCGCTGTCGGGGGTCATGGCTCGGCTCCTTGGACGTTAGAGGAATAGGGACAACACATAAGGCGCAATCAGGGCGGTTAGCAAGGCATTGAGGCCCATGCCGATGCCCGCAAAGGCGCCTGCGGTTTCATTCACTTGAAAGGCCCGCGCGGTGCCGATGCCATGCGCGCTTACCCCCACGGCGAAGCCGCGTGCGCGCCAATCGCGGATGCGCAGCGCGTTCATCAGGGGCGTCACGATCACCGCGCCGACAATGCCGGTCAGGATCACGAGGGCGGCGGTCAGGGTGGGCAGGCCGCCAAGTTGCTCGGAAATGCCGATCGCCACCGGCGCGGTGGTGGATTTCGGCGCGAGCGAGGCCAGTTGCGCGCCCTCGACCCCAAGCGCCTGCGCGATCCAGAGCGCCGAGGCGATGGCGGTCACCGAGCCCACAACAAGAGCGCCCAGCATCGGCACAAGCGCGCGGCGCACAAGGTGCAGGTTGCTGTAAAGCGGGCCGGCAAGCGCCACGGTGGCAGGGCCAAGCAGGAAATGCACGAATTGCGCGCCCTCGAAATAGGTCTGATAAGGCGTGCTTGTGGTCCAGAGGATGCCCGCTAAAAGGATCATCGCCACCAGCACCGGATTAATCAGGGGGTTGCCGTGGCTGGCGCGAAACGCCGCATCACCGATGACATAGGCAACCAGCGTGGCGGTCAGCCACAGCAGCGGCTCTTCGCTCAGGTAGGACCAGATTTCGGGCAGCGAGGTCATGGCTGATCCTCGCGCGTTTCCGTCAGCCGGGCGAGGCCCACGAAGGTAAGCGCGCCCGCCGCAAGCGCCAGTGCGGTGCTGAGCACAAGCGCTGTCATCATCGCAACACCGGTCTGGCCCAGGGCCTCGGCATGGCTGATCACGCCGACACCGGCGGGCACGAACAACAGCGACAGATGCGCCAGCAGGCCCTTGGTCGTTTCAAGCATGCGCGCGGCCAGTTTCGGTAGGGTCACGAAGGCCGCCAGCAAAAGCGCCATGCCGATCACCGGGCCGGGCACCGGCAGGAATAGCGCGCGCGCCGCGACCTCTCCGGCAAGCTGAAAGGCAAGGATGAGGGCAAAGTTGACAACCATGATCGGGGCTTTCTTGTCCGGGTATGTCTGGCCAGCATAGGGCGTGGGAAGGGGAAGAAAAGTGGCCATCTTTCGGCGCATGCTAAGACCCTGTTAACCATTATGACCGCAGTCTTGGCGCCATGCGATTGCTCATTTGGATCTTCCTGCCGTTTCTGGCCGCCTGTAACACCCCGGGTTATGAATTCCGCGGGATTGATCCGGTGCGCGTGAGCATCGGTAAAAGCACATTTGATGTGCGCATCGATGGCACATATGCCCAGGCGATCCGGATCAACCCCGAATGGGCGCCCCGGTTCGAGGCGGTTGCGCCGCGCGGGGCGATGGCGATGCAGAAGGTCAGCGGCTGCAAAGTGGCGCGGCTTTGGGGCGATCAGGCGGTGATGCTGGCGCGGTTGGATTGCGGCGCTGGCGTGCCGGCCTTGCCGCCGGGGCGTGCCTATGAGTGCGAGCTTGAGCATATCCATGGCGGCTACGGCGATCTGATCTGTTTGCCGCGTCTTTAGGGGCCCGCCGCCCCCTTGGCGGGACGCCCACCCACC
>JAVVFB010000094.1:0-11489 GCA_032251095.1 Roseovarius sp.
GTTGAACTCTGCCATGAATACCTCCGATATGAAAATGGCGGCCCCGTTGTGGGGCTTTGCCAACAATATCGGTTAGGTGTATCCGCTTTTCAAGTTTTAGCGAGCGTTTTTCTCAGGCTTTTGCAAACGCTCGCCTGAACGGCCTGCTTTAGCGACAGGCCGGGGTGGGCAGATCCCAGAACGGGCGGCTTGCCTCGCGTTCCGCCTCGCGGCGGCTTAGACCGATATCGGCAAGCGCGGCATCGTCGAGTGCGCGCAGGGTGTTGCGCTGTTTCCAGACCGTCAGCATGTCACGCAGCGCGAAGTGCACGCGGGGAAGGGCCTGGGGCCGGGCAGGGGCGTGAATATGAAGGCTCATGGTCTGTTCCTTTACTAAATGTGATGCAAGGCGGGGTATCCATTTCTTCTGTTGATCTTTCTGCCTGAGTCGGGGCAATATTGAAAATGAATGTTCATGAGGCGAACCATCAAGGAATGTGATGAATGCGAAATCTTGACATAACGACGCTGCGCTCGCTGGTGGCGGTTGCGGATCAGGGCGGGGTGACGCGGGCGGCCTCGGCGCTGAACCTGACGCAATCGGCGGTCTCGATGCAGATCAAGCGGCTTGAGGATATGCTTGATCTCAAGCTTATGGACCGGGCCAATCGGCGGGTGTCGCTGACCGCCTCGGGCGAACAGCTTGTCGGCTATGCCCGCCGCATGCTTGATCTCAATGACGAGGTGGTCGGCCGCCTGACCGAAGAGACATATGAGGGCGAGCTTGTGTTGGGCGTGCCGCATGACATCGTCTATCCGGTGGTGCCGCGGGTTCTGAAATCGCTGAACGCGGCCTTTCCGCGGGTGAATGTGCAACTGCGCTCGTCCAGCACGGTCCGCCTGCGCGAGGCTCTGTCCAAGTGCGAGGTCGACTTGATCCTGACCACCGAACAGGGCGTCGGCGAGGGCGGCGAGACCCTGACCGAGATGCCGCTGCGCTGGACCGGGGCAAAAGACGGGGTGTCGTGGAAACGGCGGCCCCTGCGGCTGGCGTTCTGCACCTGCTGCATCTTTCGCCCGATCGTGCTGCGCAAGCTCGACGAGGCCGGGATTGACTGGGAAATGGCGGTGGAATCAGAAGACGACCGCGCCGTCGAGGCCGTGGTCAGCGCCGATCTTGCCATCGGCGCCCTGCTTGAAAACAGCCTTCCGCCGTACCTGGAGGCGATCAATCCCGGTGGGCTATTGCCCGATCTGGGGGTGCAAAAGATCAATCTTTACATGCGGGGCGGGCGCGACAAAGTGCTGGACGAACTGGCGCAGATGCTGCGCAACGGGTTTGGCGCCAGCACTCCGGCCCTTATGTCAGCGTGACAACCACCTTGCCGGTGGATTTACGTGAGCGCAAAAGGTCGAGCGCCTCATTGGCACGCTCAAGCGGCAGGACATGGCTTATATGCGGCTTGATGCGGCCTTCTGCATACCAGTCAAACAGGGTGGCAAGGCTATTGGTGACCACCTCGGGGCGGAAATTCAAATAGCCGCCCCAATAAAGCCCGATCACCGAGAGGTTCTTGACCAACAGGTGATTGGCCGGAATTTGCGGCACCTCGCCACTGGCAAAACCGATGCTGAGGATGCGCGCCTCTGGCTTGCAGGCGCGAAAGGCGGCCTTGAACTGATCGCCGCCGACCGGGTCATAGACCACATCGACCCCGCCGAGCGCGCGGCA
Source organism: Roseovarius sp. (assembly GCA_032251095.1). Lineage (GTDB taxonomy): Bacteria > Pseudomonadota > Alphaproteobacteria > Rhodobacterales > Rhodobacteraceae > Roseovarius. The sequence goes on from JAVVFB010000094.1 coordinate 1,712, forward strand.
GACTTCGCGGATATCCTCGGTTTTGGCATCAATCAGGTGATCGGCCCCGGCGGTGCGCGCCACCTCAAGCTTGTCGGCGCCGCGCGCACAGGCAACCACCCGCGCGCCCATCTGTTTGCCGATTTCCACCGCCGTCAGGCCCACGCCACCCGCCGCTCCCAGCACCAAAAGCGTCTCGCCGGGTTGCAACCGCGCCCTGTGATCGAGCGCGACATGACTGGTGCCATAGGCAATCAGAAAGGCGGCGGCATCGTTGAAGCTCATGTTATCGGGCAGGGCCACCGCCCGATTCGCCGGAAAACAGCCATACTCCGCCAGACCACCCTGGCCTCCAAACACAGCAACCCGCGTGCCGGGCGCGGGCCCGTCGGTGTCGGGGCCAAGGGCATCAATGGTGCCGACGACCTCCATGCCAAGGGTGAAGGGGGCCGTCGGGGTATCCTGATAGTCGCCCTTGATCATCAGCAGGTCGGCGAAATTGAGCCCGCATGCCTCAATACGCAGGCGAATCTCTCCTGAGTTGGGCTCGGGGGTCACTATGTCGCAAATGACGGGCGTGGCCCCCGGTGTGGCGATACGAAATGCGCGCATGTGATTCCCCTTTTTCATTCCACTGATTTTGGCAACAAACTGTTGATTGGGTTAGACCAATTCCATTTCCGCTGTCAAATTACCAGCCAAGGTTGAGTGCGCCCTACCCAAAAGAGTAGCTGCCCGCTTAGATTGTGCCCGTTTTAACCAAGGCTCGTATTCGTATAGCAATATTCCTTGTGTTTTTTATGTATCTTGCTAGGTTCTGCCATGCGCTGCTGGGATGCGTGGCGTGATTGTTTGGCGCTCCGGGCGCTGTGGGTTGCCAATTGTTGGCACGTTAAAAGTTAAAAAGAAGGAACATTCAATGCCGCACCCCGTAGATGTGCATGTTGGAAAACGCATTCGGCATCGTCGCTGGCTTGTCGGGATGACACAGCAGCAGCTTGCGGAAAGCGTTGGAATTAAATTTCAGCAGATTCAAAAATACGAGACAGGCGCAAACCGCGTCAGCGCCTCCCGGCTCTGGGATATCGCGGATTCTCTCGAAGTCGAAATCAGCTTTTTCTTTGAAGGGCTGGAGAACGAAGGCGATCCTACCCGCGAAAAATCCGACAATGTGCCGTCCGATATCCTTGGCGACAAGGAAGCGCTTGATCTGGTCCGGTCATACTACGCGATTCCCGAGAATCAGCGCCGTCGTCTGTTTGATCTCGCCCGGGTTCTGAGCGAGGTGTCTTGAGCCTGGCATGTCTGGCGTCTAAGGCTGTATCCGCAAGGGGCAGGTGAAGGACAAGGTCGTCATGGACAGCGAAAAGAGTATCAAAACCGCCCACGCATTGGCCGATGCCGCGCGTGCGGCGGTTTTGCCGTTTTTCAGAAGTACCGGCCTGATCGCCGACAACAAGCACTCCGATGGCACGTTTGATCCGGTGACCGAGGCCGACCGCGCCGCAGAGCGTGTGATGCGTGATATCCTTGCGCGGATGTGCCCGGAGGATGGCATTGTTGGTGAGGAATTTGGTGAATTGGTTGGGAAAAGCGGTCTGCGATGGGTGCTTGATCCGATCGACGGAACGCGTGCGTTCCTTTCTGGTAGTGCGACCTGGGGCGTGCTTGTGGCGCTCTCTGACGACAGCGGGCCGATTTATGGGCTGATCGATCAACCCTATATCGGCGAGCGGTTCGAGGGCGGGTTCGGGCGTGCCACGATGACCGGGCCGCTTGGCACCAGCCCCCTCAAGGCGCGCGGGGATCGTCCGCTTGATGAGGCGATCCTGTTCACCACCTTCCCCGAGGTCGGCACGGTCGCCGAAGGCGCGGGTTTTTCCGCACTTGCGCAACAGGTCAAGCTGGTGCGCTATGGGCTTGATTGCTACGCCTACGCGCTTTTGGCGGCTGGCCAGATCGACCTTGTGGTCGAGGCCGGGCTTGCCCCCTATGACATTCACGCGCCGATTGCCGTGATCGAGGCGGCCGGCGGGATTGTCACCGACTGGCGCGGTCGGCCTGCGCATGGTGGCGGGCGGGTTCTTGCGGCGGCAAGCCGCCAACAGCACGCCGCCGCCCTTGAGGTTTTATCGCAGGTGGCTTGATCGCGCCGTGTGATTTTGCGTAAAGTCATCCTGCTGCACGGTTCTTAACCCCTTTCCGCCGTGCAATCCATGCTTCCAGAGGGGGTGAGGAAGCATTGGCAAGGGGTTGTTTTAATGAGAGAAATGTTGATTCGTGGCGCGGATTATCTGCTTACGATGAACGATACGCGTGAAGAGTTGCGCGGCGCTGATATCGTGATCCGCAACGGCATCATCGCCGGTGTCGGCCATGGCCTTGAAAGCGATGGCGAGGTGGTTCTTGCGGCGGGTTGTGTGGTGACGCCGGGCCTGGTGAACACCCATCACCATCTTTATCAAAGCCTGACGCGGGCGGTGCCGGGGGCGCAGGATGCGCTTTTGTTTGGCTGGTTGAAAACGCTCTATCCGATCTGGGGGCGCTTTGGACCAGAGGAAATGCGGGTCTCTACCCTCACCGGGCTGGCCGAGCTGGCACTTTCAGGATGCACGCTAAGCTCTGATCACCTCTATATTTTTCCCAATGGAGCAAGGCTTGAGGATACGATTCACGCCGCCGCCGAGATCGGCTTGCGGTTTCATCCCACGCGCGGCGCGATGAGCATTGGCGAAAGCGCCGGCGGCTTGCCTCCCGATGCTCTCGTGGAAGATGAGGAACGCATTTTAAGTGACTGTATTCGCGTGATAGATTCCTTTCATGACCCCAAAGAGGGCGCCATGTGCCGGGTCGGCATCGCGCCCTGTTCGCCGTTCTCGGTAAGCCGTGATTTGATGCGCGAAGCGGCACTTCTGGCGCGTGACAAGGGGGTGATGCTGCACACACATCTGGCCGAAAACGAAGAGGATATTGCCTATTCCGAGGCCAATTTTGGCTGTCGCCCGGGGGAATATGCCGAAGGCTTGGGCTGGACCGGCGAAGATGTCTGGCACGCGCATTGCGTTAAGTTGGATGTGCAAGAGATTGATTTGTTTTCAAAAACAAGAACCGGCGTGGCGCATTGCCCTTGTTCCAATTGTCGCCTTGGGTCGGGCATCGCGCCGGTGCGGGCAATGCGGGATGCGGGCGTCAAGGTGGGTCTCGGGGTCGATGGCTCGGCCAGCAATGACGCGGGAAACCTCGTGCTTGAGGCGCGCCAATCCATGCTGTTGCAGCGGGTCAGCCAAGGCGCCGATGCGATGAGTGCCCGCGAGGCGCTTGAGATTGCCACGCGCGGCGGGGCCGAGGTTTTGGGGCGCAACGATTGTGGTCAGATCGCACCTGGCAAGCGCGCCGACATTGCAATCTGGGATGCGCGCGGTCTTGAAAGCGCAGGAAGCTGGGACCCGGCGGCGCTTGTGCTGGCCGGGCCGACCCGCGTGCGCGACCTCTTTGTCGAGGGGCGCCAAGTGGTGCGCGACGGCCATTTGACCAGCATAGATTTGCCGAAGGTGATTGAGCAGCAGAACCGGCTGGCGCGGGCCTTGGCCGAGCGCTAGGCTGGGGGCTGGATCATTTTAAAGGGGCGTCTGGATGTCGGGATTTCGTTGCGTCTGCCTTATGGCGGTCCTGTTCCTGCTGGTCGCCCCGATCACACCGGCGCGGGCACAGGCGACGGATTTCGGGCAGGCCTCGCTTGGCTGGGTCAATGCCGAGCGGGCCAAGAACGGTCGCGGGGCTGTCGCTCTGTCGCCCAAGCTCACGCGGGCGGCTGCGGCCCATGCCGGCGACATGGCCAAAAACGGATACTTCAGCCACACCGGCGCCAATGGCAGCAGCATCGGTGACCGGGTTCGGCGACAGCAATACGGCTTTTGTTTTGTGGCCGAGAATATCGCCAAGGGGCAGGGCACGCTTGACGAGGTGTTGCGGGGCTGGATGGCCTCGCCCGGCCACCGGCGCAACATGCTGCACAAGAGTGCCGCCGACTTCGGCCTGGTGCGCGGGGCGGGAAACCTCTGGGTGATGGTTCTGGGGCGTTCCGGCTGTTGAGGGCGGCTCATCCGCCCTGACAGGCGGCCTCGCGCGGCGGGCACGCAAGAGCCCGACAAGCCCTCAGGTGGGGTGTCCGGCGATCCAGACCTGTTTGACCGCGCGGTCATCGCCCATCATGATAGTGGGAAACAGCGCCTCCCAGATATCGTCGGCGCGCGCGCTGCGCTGTGCGATGGCCGGGGTCGAGGCCAGGTCAAGCGCCACAAGGTCGGCCTCCATCCCCAAAGCGATATTGCCGATCAGCCCGCCCATATGCAGCGCCTCGGCAGAGCCGGCTGTCGCCAGCCACAAAAGCTGAGCCGGGTGCAGGGCGGTGCCGGTGAGCTGGCCGATTTCATAGGCGGCGGCCATGGTGCGCAGCATTGAAAAGCTTGATCCGCCTCCGGTATCGGTGGCAAGGCCGACCCGCTGACCCTCGGCCATGCGCGCGGCCATGTCAAACAGGCCAGAGCCGATGAAGGTATTCGAGGTCGGGCAATGAACAAGTGCCGCGCCCACCTCGCGCAGGCGGTCGCGCTCTCGCGGCTCAAGGTGGATCGCGTGACCGTAAAGCCCGCGTGCGCCAAGCAATCCATGCGCCTCGTAGGTGTCAAGATAATCGCGCGCCTCGGGGTAGAGCGATGTGACCCAAGCAATCTCATCGGTCTGTTCGCTCAGATGGGTCTGCATCAGGCAATCGGGATGCTCGGCCCACAAAGCGCCAAGCGCGGCAAGCTGATCGGGCGTCGAGGTCGGTGAAAACCGCGGCGTGATGGCATAGGACAGCCGATCCACCCCATGCCATTCTCCTATCAACGCCTTGCTGTCGTCATAACCCGATTGCGCCGTATCACAGAGGGCCGGCGGCGCGTTGCGATCCATGCAGGTCTTGCCCGCCACCGCGCGCACCCCGCGTGCCTGTGCCGCCGCGAAAAACGCGGTCACGCTGCCGGGGTGGATGGTGCAATAGCTGACGCAGGTCGTGGTGCCATTGGCCAGCGTCAGGTCGAAATACCGGCTGGCAATCTCGCGCGCATAGGCCGGATCACCAAAGCGCATCTCTTCGGGAAACGTATAGGTTTCAAGCCAATCCCTAAGCCGCTTGCCCCAGCTGGCGATCATCGCGGTTTGCGGATAATGCACATGCGCATCGACAAAACCGGCACAGATCAGGGCATCGCCCATGTCGACCTGCTCTGCCCCGGGCGCCTGCGCACGCAGGTCCTGCGCGCGCCCAAGGGCCGCGACCTTGCCGCCCTGGATCAACACCGCCTCAGAGAGGCGCGCCGCATCACCCGGATCGCCGCCCCCGAAGGGAGAGCGCTCAAAGCCAAGGATCTGACCGGTCAAAAGCATGTCGTGGGGCATGGGGCCTCTTTCGTCTGATCACTGTTTGAATTCCATGATATGTCCGCCGGTAATCGGGGTAAATCGGCCTATTGTCATTGTTTTCCCGAAGCTGCTTCTTTAATCCTCTCGCAGAGGCGCGACAGGGGGACGTGAAATGGCAGAGCATGACTATGACCGCGGCCCCGAGAGCGAGCGCGACGAGGACGATTATCCGCTGAACAAACATGCGGTGGCGCGGATCATCGAGGCGGTCGATGCCGGCGACCGGGATCTGCTCTTGTCCGAGATGGAGCCGCTGCATGCGGCCGACATCGCCGACCTTCTGGAACAGATCAACAGCGGTGACAGGCGTGGCCTTATCGCGCTTTATGGCCGCGAGTTCGACGGCGATATCCTGTCGGAACTTGACGAATCGATCCGCGAAGAGGTGATCGACCTGCTGACGCCCGAAGTGCTGGCCGATGCTGTGCGGGATCTGGATTCAGACGATGTGGTCGATCTTGTCGAGGATCTTGAAGGCGGCCAACAGGCCACCATCCTGAGCGCGCTTGAAGACAGCGACAGGATTGCCGTTCAGCAATCTCTGACCTATCCGGAATATTCCGCCGGCCGCCTGATGCAGCGCGAAGTCGTCATGGCGCCAGAGCATTGGAGCGTCGGCGATGCGATTGATTACATGCGCAATGTCGAAGAGCTCCCCGAGCAATTCTATCACATGATCCTGGTCGATCCGCGCCTGCATCCGGTCGGCAATGTCACGCTTGGCCGCATCATGGGCGCGCGCCGCGACACGGCCCTCAAGGATCTGGTCGAGGACACGTTTCACACCATCCGCGTCACCCGTGACGAAGGCGATGTGGCCTATATGTTCAACCAGTATCACCTGATTTCCGCCCCGGTGGTCGATGAGGATGACCGGCTTGTCGGGGTGATCACCATCGACGACGCCATGGCGGTGCTCGATGAAGAGCACGAAGAAGACATCATGCGCCTTGCCGGTGTCGGCGAAGGCGGTCTCAATGACAGCGTGATCGAGACCTCCAAACAGCGGGTGCCCTGGCTTGCGGTGAACCTTCTGACGGCGATCCTGGCCTCGCTGGTGATCGCCCAGTTCGAGGCGACCATCACCAAGTTGGTGGCGCTTGCCGTGCTGATGCCGATCGTGGCCTCGATGGGGGGCAATGCCGCCACGCAAAGCCTCACGGTGGCGGTGCGTGCGCTTGCCACCAAGGATTTGACCGGCTCGAATGTCTGGCGGGTGCTGCGGCGCGAAATCATGGTTGGGCTGATCAACGGGCTGATCTTTGCCTTTGCCATGGGCATCGTCGGCATTGTTTGGTTCGGCGGGCCAGAGCTTGGCTATGTGATCGCGGCCGCAATGGTGATAAATCAGGTCGTTGCCGGGCTTGCAGGCTCGGCGATTCCGGTGCTGATGGATCGCATGGGCATTGATCCGGCGCTTGGCTCGGGCACCTTCGTGACTACGGTCACCGATGTTGTCGGCTTCTTTGCCTTCCTGGGACTGGCAACGGTGTTTTTGGTATGACCGATCTGACTCAAATAAAGGCGGCTGCGCGCAAGGCGGCCTTCGCGCGTCGTGCGGTGGCGCATGCGGCGCGCCCGGCCGGTGAGGCTGCGCTGTTGTCGAGCGTGCTGGCAGGCTATCGCGGGGTGCCGCTCTCCGCCTATATGGCGATCCGCTCCGAGATTGATCCGCTGCCCGTGATGCAGGAGGCGGCGGCGCATGGGCCGGTCTGCGTGCCGGTCATTCAGCGCCTTGGCCTGCCCCTCAAGTTTTCCCGTTGGTCACCGGGCTGCGCCCTACGCGAGGGACCATTCGGCGCGATGATCCCGGCCGAGGACGACTTCCTTACGCCTGAAATCCTGATTGTGCCACTGGTGGCCTTTGATCGACAGGGCGGGCGGCTTGGCTATGGCGGCGGGTTTTATGACCGCACCCTTGAACTCTTGCGCGCGCTGCGCCCGACTCTGGCGATCGGCTTCGCCTATGGCGCACAGGAAGACAGCGCGCTGCCGCTCGAACCCACCGACCAGCCGCTCGATATGGTCGTGACCGAAACCGAGGTGATCGAATTTGCCCCGCGAAAATGACTATACCGCCCGCGTTGCCTGGACCGGCAATCGCGGCGAGGGCACGGCGCATTACAAGGGCTATGACCGCACCTGGAATGTCGAGACCCCCGGCAAGCCGGTGATCCACTGCTCCAACGATCCGCTTTTGGGCGGCGATCCTACCCTGCACAACCCCGAAGACATGCTGATCGCGGCGCTGTCGGCCTGTCACATGCTGTGGTTCCTGCACCTCGCGAGTGACGCGGGCATCGTCGTTCACGCCTATCAGGACGACCCGCTCGCCGTGGGCGAAACCGATGCCAACGGCGCCAACCGCTTCCTGCGCGCCACCCTGCGCCCCTCGATCAGCGTGCCCGCGGGCACTGACCTCGAAAAGGCCGATTCGCTCCACCACGAGATCCAAAAGACCTGTTTCATCGCCCGTTCGGTGAACTTTCCCGTCACCTATGCGGCGCGTTACCACATCATGGCCTGACGCTTTGCCCTTCTTCTTGGCCCAAATACTCCCGCCGGAGGCGTCCCTCGCGCACCCCAATCCCAAGCGCATGCGGTTTGAGCCTTGCCCTTCGCGCAGTCCGTCAATAACACCAATCCCATGAAAATTCTGTTTTTAGGCGATGTGATGGGCCGTGCGGGACGCGCGGCGGTGGCCGAGACCCTGCCGCGTTTGCGCGCAGAGTGGCGGCTGGATTTTGTTGTGGTCAATGGCGAGAATGCCTCGGGCGGAATGGGGCTGACCGGCGCCCATGCCAGGGGGCTGTTCGAGGCGGGCGCCGATTGCGTCACGCTTGGCGATCATGCGTTTGATCAAAAAGACATGCTTCAGGCGATTGGCAACGAGACACGGATCATCCGGCCGCTGAACTTTGCCAAGAATGCACCGGGGCGCGGGCACCGGGTCTTTACCGACGGGCGCGGCCGCAAAATCCTGGTGGCGCAGGTGCTTGGCCAGGTGTTCATGAAACGCGCCTTTGACGATCCGTTTTCGGCCATCGACGAGGTGCTGCGCGCGCATCCCCGCGGTGGGGCGGTGCAGGCGGCGATTGTCGAAATCCATTGCGAGGCGACCTCGGAAAAGATGGCGGTGGGGCATTTCTGCGATGGCCGCGCTAGCCTCGTGGTCGGCACCCATACCCATATTCCCACCGCCGATACCCAAATCCTGCCGGGCGGCACCGCCTTTCAGGGCGATGCGGGCATGTGCGGCGATTACCTGAGCGTCATTGGCATGGAAAAGACCGAACCGATGCGCCGCTTCGTGACCGGCATGGGCAAGGACCGGTTCACCCCGGCGCTTGGCCCGGCCACGGTGTCCGGCGTCTACGTGGAAACTGATGATGCCACCGGCCGCGCCACGCGCATCGAGATGGTGCGCCAGGGCGGGCGGCTTGCGCAGGCGGGGCCCGCCTAGCGCCAGGAGACCCGGAAGCGGCAGGCGGGGGCACCGGTGGCGCAGCAGGCGGTTTCGATGACTTGGGTCTGTGGGTGCACGAGCCGGGCGAAGAGCCGTTTGATGCAAGCCGCATGCCAGTGGCAGACCGGCGTGGCGCTTTCGCCCACCTGCGGGATCGGGTTGTTTTCAAGGGTGAAAATCACAGGATGACGACCGCGCGCCGTCAAATGGCCGCTACCGCAGAAGGTCCAGCCATGGGCGAGGATTGCGCGCGTAAGCAGCGGCGCGGCGAGCGATGCGGGCAGCGCGCGCAAGAGGGTTTGCGCGGCGCGGGGGATGCGATTGGCAAGGATGTAGTCGCCGGTGGCGGCGCCTGCGGCGGTCGCGATCCGCTCGGCGCTGTCGGGATGGTCCCGGCGCAGGGCGCGGTGCAGGGCCGCGACCGGGCGCTCGTCGATCATCGCACCCGCACCGGGCAGTGGATCGAAACCCAAGGGCGCGAAGAGCGCGCGGCGCGCGGCCTCGCCGACGATCCGGTCCATCGCGGGGGCGAGTTGCAGAATCGCGTTGGGGCCGATCCGGGCCTGCTCAGACATCTTCCATCTGTTGCGAGCCACCGCCACAGGCGCGGATCTCGGCGCCGTTGGGCATCTTGAAATCCTGCTGGCGTTCGGTCGCGCGGTCCTTCATCTGGGCGCGCACCGCCTCGCGGCGCTCTGCCGCGCGGGCGGCCCGGTCGGCGCTGGCCTCCCAATCCTCCATCTGCGCCTCGGCGATCGTGCGGCTTTCGTCAAAGTCGAAACTGACGGTGTTCTTGGTCTGCGGGCCCCAGTATCCGGCCTTGCCGAGGTCATAGAAGGTGCGGGCAAACCCGGCCTTGAGAAACGC
>JAVVFB010000095.1:0-11341 GCA_032251095.1 Roseovarius sp.
GTCAATTTTAGATGATCATAACCCACCCAAGTGGGTCACTTTTGCATGCTGATTCACAGGCAGTGGGCAGGCGCGGCGGCAAGTCCTATGCAGCGGGCTTGCTGGCCGTCTATCTGGCCGCTTTCCATGACTACCGCGACAGACTGGCACCGGGCGAGGTGGCCACGGTTATGTGCATTGCCGCTGATCGAAAGCAGGCGCGTGCCGTGATGCGGTATATCAGCGGCATGATGGCCGACAACCCGATGCTGGCGCGCATGATCGTGAAAGAAAACGGCGAACAGATCGAACTGAACAACCGCACAATCATTGAAATCACAACGGCATCGCACCGCAGCGTGCGGGGCTATACGCTGGCCGCGTGCATCTGCGATGAAATCGCCTTCTGGCATGTTGACGGTGCATCACCTGACGCCGAAGTCATCGCAGCTATCCGGCCTGCACTGGCAACGCTGGACGGCAAGCTGATTGCCCTTTCCTCGCCTTATGCCAAGCGCGGCGAACTTTGGAACACATACAAGCGCGCCTTTGGCGATGACACTGAAAGCCGCGTGCTAGTCGCGCAGGCACCTTCTAAGACGATGAACCCGACATTGCCGCAACGCGTGATTGATGACGCGATGAGGGATGACGCGGCGCGGGCTTGTGCGGAGTATCTGGCGCAATTCCGCAGCGACATTTCCGCCCTTATATCGTCGGACTTGATCGACAGCGCACAACGTCAAAAGCCGCTGGAGTTGCCGCCTATGCGTGGCGTTGATTACCGCGCCTTTGTGGATCCGGCTGGTGGTGGTTCTGATGAATTCACGCTTGCCATTGGCCATGAAGAAAATGAGCGCATTGTTGTTGATCTGGTGCGTGGCTTGACTGGCAGTCCCGCCGAGATTGTGCGGGAATATGCCGACATTCTACGCCGCTATTCCATCCGCCGGGTGACAGGCGACCGATACGCAGGCAGATGGCCGCGTGATGAATTCTTGCGGTTCAATATCCGTTACGATGTTAGCGAACTGGACCGCAGCGGGCTGTATCTGGAGTTTCTGGCAGCGATGAATTCGGGGCGGGTGCAGATCCCGAATTGTCAGATCTTGGCGCGTCAATTTCTGGGGCTGGAGAGGCGCACGGGCCGATCTGGCAGAGATATGATCGACCATGCGCCGGGTGCGCACGATGACCGCGCAAACGCTGTTGCTGGCCTTGTCAGTTGCCTTTCGGCACGCAAGCCAAGCGGCATTTTCTTAACTGGCATAAAAATGGGGGCCTGATGATGGCTGACGAAATGGATTTTACGAAACTGACTGCAAAGCGCGATGAGTTGCTGGGCGAAGTGAAGGCGGAGCGCGCCAAGCGGCGCGCGATTGAAGCCGAGCGCGATGAATGGAAAGCCAAGGCCGATGAGGCCGCGCAAAAGCTACGTGCCGAACTGATCGACAAGCCTGTTGCGGATCTGCTGGGCGATATGTTTCTGGTGCCGTTCCGTCATGTAAAGCCGGAGATTGCCGACCATTATGATTTTACCATGGGCGATGACGGGGCAATCCAAGTCACTAACAAGGATGGCGAACCCGCATTGATTGGCGACAGGCCAGCGGAATTCAACCGTTCTGATCTGCACAAGCTGCTCGCGGATATTGGCACGCTTGATGAGGTATTGCGCGCCACGATGGCAAGCGGTGCTGGCCTAGTATCGAAGGGCTATAGCGGCGGATCTGATGCGCCAAAGCCAACGCAGCAAAATGCACCAAAGATTGCAAACCCCTTTGGTTTAAGGTAAGGTTGAAGGGCGCGGCGTGATGGTCCTGGGGATCTGATTGCCGCGCTGACTTGCTGCTATGCGGCACCCGTCCCGACCTTGTGGGTCTGACGTTCAATCCCTGAAAAATTGAATGGAGGCCGCTATGGCTACTCGCTTGGGTGACGTGATCGTCCCTGTAGAATTTACTGAATACACAATTCAAAACACGATGGAGACAAGCGCGCTTGTGCGGTCTGGCATCGTGCAGCGCAATGCCGTGATCGAAGCACAGTTGAGCGCCGGTGCCGACAGCTTCACCGTGCCGTTCTGGAATGATCTTGCGGACGATGAGGCCAATATCGCCAATGACGATCCGGCGGTGATGGCCACGCCGCGCAAGCTGACAAGCGAGAAGCAGATTGTGCGCAAAGCCTTCCTGCACAATTCGTGGTCGGCAATGAACCTCGCCAGCGAACTTTCGGGCGATGACGCATTGCGCCGTGTCCAGACCCGCGCAGCGGCCTATTGGACGCGCCAGACGCAGCGCCGCCTTATTGCCAGCTTGAACGGCATCCTTGCCGACAATTTGGCCAACGACGCGGGCGATATGGTGGTGGACCTCTCTGCCGAGACAGGCGCGGGGGCGATATTTTCGGCATCGGCGGTGATCGACGCGGCGGGCACCCTGGGCGACCAGATGGGCGCGGTTGCGGGCATTGCGGTGCACTCGGATGTTTACCGGGTCGCGCTCAAGGCCGATATGATCGACACCATTCCCGACAGTCGGGGCGGCAATTTCCAGACCTTCCGGGGCATGGCGGTTGTCATTGACGATCTTCTGCCCGTTGATGGTGAGGTCTACACCACGGCGCTTTTCGCGCCCGGTGCAGTGGGTTGGGGCCTGACCGCGCCGCGCATTGCCGATGGCACCGAGATCGAGAACAAGCCCGGCGCAGGCAACGGCGGTGGCCAACAGATCCTTCACAGCCGCGTCAATCTTGCGGTGCATCCGGCCGGGTTCGCATGGGCCGAGGGCAGCGTTGTCGAGGAAAGTCCGACGATTGCGGAACTGGCGCTGGCGGCGAACTGGCGGCGCGTTGTGGAGCGCAAGGCGGCTGGCATCGCCTTCCTTGTGGCCAAACTTTGATTTTCGGCGGCAGGCATGGGGCGCGATTGCATCATGCCTGCTGGGCAAGTCGGCGAGTGCCAAATAACCCCGACAGAACGCGGCAAAACACTTGCCGATTGCGTGGCGTTCAAGGGTGGGCTTTCGGGCCTGCCCTTTTTCTATGGAGGTGAGAAACATGGAGATTGCAGAACTTGCGTTGTGGCGATCCGTCCTCGTCGCTGACTTGCAAGATCATGCGCGCGGTGCGGATACGCGATGGCTCGGCGGTCCTGACTTTCGCCACGTCTGTCACTTGGCCGAACTGGATCCCGATGTGGTGATGCGCGCCTATAAGCCCGAGATGCACCAGTTTCGGCGCGGGCGGGTAAAAGCTGACGTCGCGTAATTTGCAGTCAAAATCCGTCTGTTTCATAATGGCGAGTATTGCGGCGGGTATGTTTTTGATTTTCCAGAAAATCGTTTTAAAACATACACTTAAATATGGTATTGGCGGAGGAGGTGGGATTCGAACCCACGGAGGACTTTCACCCTCGTCGGTTTTCAAGACCGGTGCATTCGACCACTCTGCCACTCCTCCGACGATCACCGCTTACAACGGCTTTTGCGATTCTGAAAGATGTTGTTTTGTGGGGAAATTCGCCCATCGTTCACCTGCGTCCTTTTCTTGCGCAAGGCAAGGCGCTAGACTGCGCGCGGGCGGGGTGCCGCAAGCGAGTATCAACAGGACCGGATAAACCGGCAAGCCGCGCCCGCAGGCGCGTTTACAGGCAAGGGGCAATGCATGTTTATTCAACCGGGTGGCAAGGGATCACGACTGCGCGGGCTGGCGGTGGCCAGTATCGGGCTTGCCGTTCTGGCTGGCTGTGACGACAGCGGTCAGTTCGCCAATCCGTTTCAGGCCAAGCCGGGTCAGACGGCCGAGGGCACGGCCATGACGTCGACCGTGAAACTGGTCGAACGCGATGTCGAGGCGCCGAATGTGTTTCAGGTGACCGATATGGGTCTTTGGGATGGCCGCCCCTCGCTTGGCGGGGTCTGGGTGGCGCATCCCGATGTCAAGGATCCCGAGCGCGTGATCATCCGTAACACGGCCAATTCCAAATTCGTGATCGGGGCGTTGTTTCGACGCGAGCGCGACAATCCCGGCCCCATGCTTCAGGTGTCATCAGACGCCGCCAATGCCCTTGGCCTGCTGGCCGGTGCGCCGGTCCAGCTTAACGTGACGGCGTTGCGCCGCGAAGAGGCCCCCGTTGCCGCCGCGCCGCAAGAGGGCGCGCAGACCGCAGAGCTTGCCGCGCCGAGCGATATCGAGGCCACGTCGCTTGACCCGATCGCCGGTGCTGCCGCCGCTATCGAGGCCGCCGAGGCCAAGGATGCCGCCAAGCCGATTGCCGCGGCAACGCTCGCGCCGGCGCCCAGACCCGCGCCCGCACCGGCCCCCGCGCGCCGTACCTCGTCGCTTGATAAGCCCTTCATCCAAATCGGGATTTTCAGCGTCGAGCAGAACGCCAACAACACGGCCACCGCCATGCGCCAAGCCGGTATGCTGCCCACCGTGATCGAACAGACATCGCAGGGCAAAAAATTCTGGCGCGTGATTGTCGGCCCGGCCACAAGCGTCTCTGAGCGGGGCGTTTTGCTGAAAAAGATCAAGGGTATCGGCTTTGACGATGCCTATCCTGTCACCAACTGATCCGGGGGGCGTCATGACGCTTTTCATCCGACGCATACTGTCATCCATCGTGCTGGCCCTTGTTCTGGCGCTTCCGGCAAAGGCGTTTGACACCGGCGCCAAGGCGGCGTTCGTGTTCGACATGACCACCGGAACGGTGCTGCTTGACAAGAACGCCGATGTGCCATTGCCGCCGGCCTCGATGTCCAAGCTGATGACGCTTTACGTCGCCTTCGAGGCGATCCGCGATGGCCGCCTGTCGCTGGACGAGCGTTTGCCGGTGTCGCGCCACGCCATGAGCTATGGCGGCTCGACGATGTTTCTGGACACCACCGATCGGGTCCGGGTCGAGGATCTGTTGCGCGGCATTATCGTGCTGTCGGGCAATGACGCCTGTGCGGTGATCGCCGAAGCGCTGAGCCCGGATGGATCAGAGGCCGGCTTTGCCGCCTTCATGACACAGCGCGCCCAGCAAATGGGAATGACCAATTCGATCTTCAAGAACTCGAACGGATGGCCCGCCGCAGGCCATGAGATGAGCATGCGTGACCTCGCGCTTCTGGCGCGCCGCATCATCACCGATTTCCCGAATTTCTATCCGATGTTTGCCGAAACCGAGTTCCAGTTCGATGGGCGCGCGCCGCGCAACTCGCAAAACCGCAATCCGCTTCTGAGCCTTGGGGTTGGGGCGGATGGTCTCAAGACCGGGCACACACAACAGGCGGGCTATGGGCTCACCGGATCGGCCAAACAGGGGAATCGCCGGGTGGTTTTCGTGCTGTCCGGTCTTGAAAGCACACAGGCCCGCGCCCGCGAGGCCGAGGCGGTGGTCAATTGGGCGTTTCGCCAGTTTGCCCAGAAATCCGTACTAAAGGCGGGCGAAGAAGTGGCCCGCGCGCCCGTCTGGATGGGCGAGACCGATAGCGTCGGCCTGACCCCGGCCGAGGATATCAGCACGCTGATGCCCGTGCTCGGAAGCAGTGCCCTCAAGGCCGAGGTGGTCTTTACCGGCCCGGTGCGCGCACCGCTCAAGAAGGGCGATCAGATCGCCGAACTGGTGTTTGCACCTGAGGGCTTGCCCGAAACCCGCGTGCCGCTGGTCGCCGCCGAGGACGTGGCCAAGGGCGGCTTTACCGCGCGATTGCGTACGGTCTCGGGGCTGTTGCTGACGCGGTTGCAACAAGGGCCCGAGGGGGCGCTTTGACGGGGCCGGGCCTTTTCATCAGCTTCGAGGGCATCGACGGCTCTGGTAAATCCACGCAGGCGCGGCTTTTGGCCGAGGCCCTGCGCGCGGAGGGGCGTGATGTGGTGCTGACCCGCGAACCCGGCGGAAGCCCGGGCGCCGAGGAAATCCGCACACTCGTGCTGACGGGCGAGCGTGACCGCTGGTCGGCGGAAACCGAACTGTTGTTGTTCACGGCGGCGCGGCGCGACCATCTTGAACGCACGATTGCACCGGCGATTGCCGCCGGGCGGGTGGTGATCTGTGACCGCTTTGCCGACAGCACGCGGATGTATCAGGGGCTAAGCCGCAGCGATCTGCGCGCGGCGGTGGATCAGTTGCACGACCTGATGATCGGGCGCGAGCCGGACCTGACGCTGTTGATTGATATCGACCCGGCCATCGGGCTTGGCCGGGCCTTGTCGCGCGGCGGCCATGAAGAGAGATTTGAATCCTTCGGCGAGGGGCTCCAGCAAAAGATGCGCGCCGGGTTTCTGGCGCTGGCCGATGAATTTTGCGACCGCTTTGTCACCATCGATGGCAATCGCCCGCTTGAGGATGTGGCGGTTGATGTGGCCGCCGTTGTCGGGGCGCGTCTGTCATGAGTGACACCGGACTGCCCGAACCCGACTGCGTCGAGGGCGCGCCACACCCGCGCGAAACCGCGCAGGTGATCGGGCAGGGCGCAGCCGAGGCGGAATTCCTTGACGCCTTCAACACCGGGCGGTTGCATCACGGCTGGCTTATCAGCGGGCCGCGCGGGGTTGGCAAGGCGACGCTGGCCTGGTCAATTGCGCGGTTTCTTTTGGCGACCCCGCTGGCAAAGGATGACGGGCTTTTCGGCGCGCCGCCTGCGCCCACAAGCCTTGCAATTGCGCCGGATCATCCGGTGGCGCGCCGGGTTTTGGCGCTGTCCGATCCGGGGTTGTTTTTGTTGCGGCGCGGGGCGACTGAAAAAGGTGACCGGCTGGCCAGTGAGATTTTGGTCAAAGAGGTGCGCAAGCTTGGCAATTTCTTCGCGCTTTCGGCGGCGGATGGCGGGCGTCGGGTGGTGATTGTCGATGCCGCCGATGACCTTAACACGCAAGCCGCCAACGCGATCCTGAAGATGCTTGAAGAGCCGCCCGCGCGCACCAACATCCTGTTGATCAGCCATCAGCCCTCGGGGCTTTTGCCGACGATCCGCTCGCGCTGTCGCACGCTGCGGCTGCATGCCCTGGACGCGCCGGACATGGCACAGGCGCTTGATCAGGCCGGGATCATCCCCGAAGGCGACGCGGGCGCCTTGGCCGAACTTTCGGGCGGGTCGGTCGGCGAGGCGGTGCGCCTGATCAATCTTGGTGGCCTCAAGATCTATAGCGAACTTGTCGGCCTGCTCGATAGCTTGCCGCGGCTTGACCGGCCGCGCGCGCTCAAGCTCGCCGAGGCGGCGGCGACGCGGGGCGCAGAAGAGCGGCTTGATCTATTGATGGGGCTGACCGACCTTTTGCTGGCCCGTCTGGCGCGCACGGGTGCGATTGGCCACCCGCCCGCAACCGAGGCCGCAAAAGGCGAGGCGGCGCTTTTGGCGCGGCTGTCGCCGGACCCGCAAAAGGCGCGGGCCTGGGCCGATTGCGCGCAAGAGATCGGCGCGCGTGCGCGACACGGGCGGGCGGTCAACCTTGACCCGGCCGCTCTGGTGCTTGATACGGTGTTCAAAATCCAGAAAACCGCCGCAGGCTAAGGCCCGCGCAAGGATAGACATGACCCAGGATATCAAGATCACCGACAGCCATTGCCACCTCGACTTTCCCGATTTCGACGCCGAGCGCGATCAGGTTATCGAACGTGCGCTTGAGGCGGGCGTGCATCGCATGGTCACGATCTGCACCAAGCTGCGTAACGAACCCCAGGTGCGCGCGATTGCCGAAAAATACGCGCCGGTGTTCTATGCGGCCGGCACCCACCCGATGAGCGCCGCCGGCGAGCCGATGGTCAGTGTCGATGACCTCATTCGCCTTGCCGCGCACCCGAAATTTGTCGGCATCGGCGAGACCGGGCTTGATTACCACTACACCGCCGAGAGCGCCGATGTGCAAAAGCAAAGCCTGCGCATCCATATCGAGGCTGCGCGCAAGACCGGCCTGCCGCTGATCATCCATGCGCGCGGCGCCGATGCGGACATGGCGCAGATATTGACCGAGGAAATGAACAACGGCGCCTATACCTGCGTCATGCATTGCTTTTCCTCGGGGCCAGAGTTGGCCAGGGCGGCGCTTGACCTTGGGTTTTACCTGTCGATGTCGGGCATCGCCACATTCCCCAAAAGCCAGGAGGTGCGCGATATCTTTGCCAGCGCCCCGGTCGACCGCATTCTGTTGGAAACCGACGCGCCTTATCTTGCGCCGCCGCCCTATCGCGGCAAGCGCAACGAGCCGGCCTATACCTTTCACACCGCCCAGAAGGGCGCCGAGGTCTTCGCCATGGACTGGCCCGAATTCGCCGCCCGGACCGAGGCCAATTTCGAGCGGCTGTTTGCCAAGGCGGTGCTGTGATGGGCGAGCTGCGCTTTACCATTCTGGGCTGTGGATCGTCTGGCGGCGTGCCGCGCCTTGGCGGGCATTGGGGCGATTGTGATCCGCAAAATCCCAAGAACACCCGCCGCCGCTGTTCGATGTTGATCGAGCGCGAGGACGAGGGCGGCGTGACCCGTATCCTGATCGACAGCTCGCCCGATCTGCGCGCCCAGCTTCTGGATGCCGGGGTCGGCGCGCTTGACGCGGTGGTCTATACCCATAGCCACGCCGATCATGTGCATGGCATCGACGATCTGCGCATGATCGTGTTCAACATGCGCCAACGCCTGCCGGTCTGGGCCGATGGCGACACACAAAACGCGCTTTACGCGCGCTTTGGCTATGCCTTTACCCAGCCCGAGGATAGCCCCTATCCGCCGATCCTTGACATGCACACCATTGATGGCGCCTTCGAGATCACCGGCGCCGGGGGAACGGTCAAGTTGCAGCCCTTCGAGGTCAATCACGGCTCGATCGAGGCGCTTGGCTTTCGGGTGAATGACTTTGCCTATCTGCCCGATGTGGCGGCGATCCCCGAGGATGTCTGGCCGGTGCTTGAGGGGCTTGATTGCTGGGTGCTCGATGCGCTGCGCCGCACGCCGCACCCGACCCATGCCCATCTGGCGCGCGCGCTTGAATGGATGGAGCGCGCCGCGCCGCGCCGCGGTATCCTGACCAACATGCATATCGACATGGATTATCAAACCCTTGTCGAGGAGTTGCCCGAGCATATCACACCGGCCTATGATGGCATGACCATCCGCTATCCGGTCTGAGGCGATGCAGGCGCTGATCGAAGTCATCCTGCCGGTCTTTCTTGTGATCGGTTTTGGCTATCTCGCGGTCTGGCGTGGCTGGTTCAGCCAGGCAGGCGTTGACGGCTTGATGGCCTTCACTCAGAAATTCGCCATCCCCTGCCTGTTGTTCACTGCGATTTCGCGGCTTGATCTGGGCCAGAGCTTTGACTGGCGCCTGCTCACCAGCTTTTATGTCGGGGCGCTGTCGGGGTTCCTTCTGGGGCTGTTCGGCGCGCGCTATCTGTTCTCGCGCTCTTGGGAGGACGCGGTCGCCATCGGCTTTTGCTGTTTGTTCTCGAATTCGGTCCTGCTGGGCCTGCCGATCATGGAACGGGCCTATGGCGCGGCGGCGATGACCGCGAATTTCGCCATTATTTCAATGCACTCGCCGTTCTGCTATGGCATCGGCATCACCGTGATGGAGGTCGTCAAGGCGCGCGGCGCGGCGGGGCCGGGGGTGGTGGTCAAGGTGCTCAAGGCGATGTTTTCCAACACGCTTATCATGGGCGTGGCGCTTGGCTTTGCTGTGAACCTCTCGGGGGTTGCTCTGCCGGGGCCGGTGAACGATGCGCTTGATCTGATGGTACGCGCGGCCCTGCCGGCGGCCTTGTTCGGGCTTGGCGGGGTCTTGGTGCAATACCGCCCCGAGGGCGATTTGCGGGTGATCTTTTACGTCTGCGCCGTGGCGCTTGTGGCGCATCCGCTGATCACCTTCGGGCTTGGCCGGGCATTTGATCTTTCGGATGCGTCGCTGCGCTCGGCGGTGGTGACCGGGGCGATGGCGCCCGGCGTGAACGCCTATATCTTTGCCAATATCTATGGGCACGCCAAACGCGTGGCGGCCTCAAGCGTGCTGTTGTCCACGGCGCTGACGATTGTCACCGCCTGGGTCTGGCTTCAGGTTCTACCCTGAGCGGGCGGCTTACTCGGTCTTGAGCGGGGCGCCGCCGGCAAAGCTGTTGCCATTGACATAATCGCAGGGCGCCTCTTGCATTTCCAGATGCAGGCCGCTGTCGGTATAGGGATGTGCGCGCGCCAGATCCTCGTCAACCTCGATGCCAAGACCGGGGGTCACGGGCGGCACGACAAAGCCATCCTCGACCCGGATCGTGCCCTTGATCAGGTCGTTGTGAAAGCCGGTTTCAATCGTTTCGGCCATCAGGATATTGGGGATCGAGGTTGCCAGATGGATATTGGCCGCCCATTCCACCGGGCCGGCATAAAGATGCGGGGCGATCTGGGCGTTATGGGCCTCGGCTATGGCGGCGATTTTCTTCGCCTCCCAGAGGCCACCTGCGCGGCCAAGGGCGGGTTGCAGGATGCTGGCCGCCCCGGCGTGCAACACGGCGGCAAATTCGGCCTTTGTGGTCAGCCGCTCGCCGGTGGCGACGGGGATGTTCACCGCGCCCGCAACCCGCGCCATTTCGGGGATATTGTCGGGCGGAATGGGTTCCTCGTACCAGAGCGGTGAATAGGGTTCGATCGCCTTGCCAAGGCGGATCGCGCCGGCGGTGGTGAATTGCCCATGGGTGCCGAACAACAGATCGGCGCGATCCCCCACCGCCTCGCGGATGGCGCGACAGAACGCAACCGAGAGCGAGATATCCGACATCGCCGGCATATGCCCGCCGCGCATCGTATAGGGGCCGGCGGGGTCGAACTTGATCGCGGTAAAGCCGCGCGCCACGCAATCGAGCGCCGAGTCCGCCGCCATCTCGGGCGAGGTCCAGAAGGCGGTGAGGTCGTGATGGGGCAGGGGGTAGAGATAGGTATAGGCGCGGATGCGGTCATTCATCTTGCCGCCCAAGAGCGCATGGACCGGCCGACCGCGCGCCTTGCCGAGGATATCCCAACAGGCGATTTCCAGCCCCGAAAAGGCGCCCATGACGGTCAGGTCGGGGCGCTGTGTGAAGCCCGAGGAATAGGCGCGGCGGAACATCAGCTCGATATTCTCGGGGTTTTCGCCAAGCATATGACGGGTGAAGACATCGGTGATTACGGCGCGCATCGCCTCTGGGCCGATGGTGCTTGCATAGCATTCACCCCAGCCGGTGATGCTGTCATCGGTGGTGAGCTTGACCAAAATCCAGTAGCGCCCGCCCCAGCCCGGCGCGGGCGGGGCGGTGACGATGATGTCGAGATCCCTGAGTTTCATATCATGCTCCGATTTGTGCGGGTGGGTTTCGGATCGCGCGGGGCGATCCGACCGGGTGGGGGGCGCTGCCCCCCCC
>JAVVFB010000096.1:0-11276 GCA_032251095.1 Roseovarius sp.
GCTGATTTGCTCCGACGCAAGCCGCTACGTGTGGCGAATTCCGTTTCCACCACACTAGGGTGGCTGGAGCGGGAAAACCGGTTTGCCCGTCGCCGCGTCGCGGTGCATGATCGCGCGGCACAGCGACGGAGCATGCGATGACCGATCCCGCCTACCTGACCACTGACACGGGCCGCAAACTGGCCTATCACCTGAGCCCCGGTGCACGCCCGGGCGTGGTGTTTCTGGGCGGATTCAAATCGGATATGGACGGCACCAAGGCGCTCTACCTCGAAGAGTGGGCCCGTAAAGCCGGGCACGGATTTTTGCGGTTTGACTATTCCGGTCACGGCCAATCGTCGGGTGCATTCACCGACGGATGCATCGGCGATTGGGCCGCAGACGCAAGCGCGGCGATCACTGCGCTGACAGAGGGGCCGCAGGTTCTGGTCGGCTCGTCAATGGGCGGTTGGATCTCCTTGTTGCTGGCGCGCGCGATGCCCGAGCGGGTGGCGGGGCTTGTCACCATCGCCGCCGCACCAGATTTCAGCGAAGACTCCATGTGGGCCGGATTTGACGACGCGCAGCGCGCCGAGCTGGCCGAAACCGGGCAGGTCGCCCTGCCAAGCGAGTATGGCGAGCCCTATATCATCACCCGCCGCCTGATCGAGGATGGCCGTGATCATCTGGTTTTGCGCGATCCGCTGAATTTGCCATTCCATGTTCGATTTCTGCAAGGAACTGCGGATAAAGATGTGGATATATCGGTTGCAATGCGGCTTTTGGACCATGCGACGGGGGGGGATATGCGCCTTACGCTGGTCGATGGCGCCGATCACCGGTTCTCTGATCCGGCCTGTCTCGCGCTTATCGCGGCTTCGGTTGAAGAGGTGATCGCGCGTGCAGGGGGCATCTGATGCGCAGGGTGCTGAAATGGCTCGGGCGGACGGTTCTGGCGCTTGCCCTGCTGGTCATCGCCGGTTTCGTTCTGTCCCCCATCGAGGACATTGCCGCGCCCGCGCCGTTTGACGACCACAAATTTGGCAAAGGCGTCGGCGTTTACCTTGAGAGCATCGAGGCGCGCTATTCCGACATCCGCCCCGATAGCCAAAAGCGGGTGATCTGGGCCGGGCAAGCCGAGACGCGCACCCCGGTGTCACTGGTCTATCTGCATGGGTTTTCCGCCTCAAGCCAGGAAATCCGCCCGGTGCCGGATCGCGTGGCCGAGGCGCTTGGCGCCAACCTTGTCTATACCCGGTTTCGCGGCCATGGGCGCACGCCCGATGCCATGGGCGAGGCCACCGTCGGGGACTGGATGAATGACGCCGCCGAGGCCCTGGCGGTGGCGCGCGCGGTGGGGGATCGGGTGATCGTGCTGGCCACCTCGACCGGCGCCAGCATCGCCGCCGCCGCGCTGCATGACGCGGCGCTGCGCGAGGGTGTGGCAGGGGTGATCATGGTCTCGCCCAATTTCGGGATCAACAACCCGGTGGCGCCGCTCTTGACGCTTCCGGGCGCGCGGCATTGGTTGCCGCTTTTGGCGGGAAAGCGGCGCAAGTTTGAACCGCGCAGCCCGTTGCAGGCCGCCGAATGGACCACCGAATACCCAAGCGCGGCGGTCTTTCCGATGGCGGCGATCGTGGCCCATGCGCGCGCGCTTGAGTATGGTGATGTGACGGTTCCGGCGCTGTTTTACTATTCGGATGACGACAAGGTGGTGCGGTCTGACCTGACGGCGGGGATCGAACAGGGCTGGGGTGGGCCGGTGACCCGGATGCGCCCCGCGCTTGCGCCGGGGGACGACGCTTATGCCCATGTGATCGCGGGGGATATCATGTCGCCGGGCAACACCGAGGGCGCCATCGCGCTCATGCTGGGCTGGATCGACGGCATATTATAGCGCGCGCGGGCGCATTGGCTTGACCACGGGGCGCGATCTGGTGTCAATCTGGGGCGCGGCGGTTTTGTCCGGGATCGAGTAAAAGGATGTTTCATGACCCATGATCCGGTGGTATTTTTGCCCGGCATGATGTGCGACGCGCGGCTTTTCACACAGCAATTGACGGAATTGAGCCGCGACACGGCGGTCACCGTGGCGCCGATCACCGGCGGCGACCGGATTGAGGAAATTGCGTCGGGCCTGCTGGATGTGCTGCCCCGGCGCTTTGCGCTGGCGGGGCTGTCGATGGGCGGGATTGTCGCGATGGAGATCTTGCGCCGCGCCCCGGATCGGGTGTCGCGGATCGCTCTGATGGATACCAATCCGCTTGCCGAGACACCGCAATCGGCCACCGCCTATGAGCCGTTCATCATCAAGCTGCGCTCGGGCAGTCTTGCCGATGCGGTGCAGAGTTTCTTGTTGCCCGACTATCTTGCACCGGGCACGGGGCGCGCGGCCATCACCGCGCACCTTACGGAAATGGCAGAGAATATCGGCGCCGATGCGATTGTTCGCCAGGTGCGGGCGCTACAGCGCAGGCGGGATTATCAATCGGTGCTCAGGCGCTGCAAGGTGCCGACATTGGTGCTCTGCGGGCGCCATGATGGGCTGACGCCGGTCAAGCGCCACAGCTTCATGGCCGATCTCATTCCCTATGCAAGCCTGTCGGTGATCGAGGGCGCCGGTCATTTGCCCCCGATAGAGGCACCAGAGGCAACCACGGCGGCGTTGTGCGCCTGGCTGGAACAGCCGTTCGTGCTGCAAAAGCGGGTGGATGCCTGAGCCGCCTTTGGAGGGCGCACACAAAAAGGGCCGCTGAGAGGATCAGCGACCCTTTTCAGTGTATGGATCGGATCAACCGTTTGCGGCAAGGTTCTTGTTGGCGGCTTTCGGCGTTGCCTTGGCGGTTTTTGCCGGGGCAGGGGCCGCCGAATTCGCGTCGATGAAATCAAGCACCAGCGGGCGGATGTTGTTGCGCCAGCTGCGCCCTGCGAAGATGCCGTAATGGCCGGCGTCGGGCTCAAGATAGCTGGCCTTTTTGTCATCCGGAAGACCGGTACAAAGCGCCAGGGCGGCGACACATTGGCCCGGTGCCGAGATGTCATCCTTGCCGCCTTCGACGGTTTTCACGGCGACATTGGTGATCTTGCCCATATCAACCTGATGGCCATTCACGACAAAACGGTTCTGGGCAATTTCGAGGCCCTTGAAAATCCGCTCGACCGTGGAAAGGTAGAATTCCGCGGGCATGTCCATGACGGCCAGATATTCGTCGTAGAATTTGTTATGGGCATCGTGATCGCTTGCCTCGCCTTGCGCGACGCGGGTGATCTGATCCGAGAAGGCCTGCGCGTGACGCTCGCCATTCATCGACACGAAAGACGCCAGTTGCAGCAACCCCGGATAGACCAGGCGTCCAACGCCCTTGCACTGAAATCCGACGCGCTGAATCATGGTTTCTTCAAGTTGGCCCATGGTGACCCGGCGACCGAAATCGGTGACATCGGTCGGGGTTGCATCGGGGTCAATCGGCCCGCCGATCAGGGTCAGGGTGCGCGGCTGTGCATCGGGGTCAAGTTCGGCCAGATAGGCGGTGGCGGCCAGGGTCAGCGGCGCGGGCTGACAGACGGCGATCACATGCAGATCCGAGCCAAGCTCGCGCATGAAATCCATCAGGTAGACGGTGTAATCTTCAATATCGAACTTTCCGGCAGAGACCGGGATGTCGCGCGCATTGTGCCAATCGGTGATATAGACGTCACAATCGGGCAAAAGCGAGCGCACGGTCGAGCGCAGCAGCGTGGCATAATGGCCCGACATGGGCGCGACCAGCAGGATCTTGCGCGGCTGTTCCGGGCGGCCAGAGACGTTGAAATGAATGAGATCGCCAAAGGGGCGCTCAACCACCGTTTGAACGGACACAAGGTGATCGCGGCCATCGTCGCCGGTGATGCTGTCGATGCCCCAATCGGGCTTGGTGACCATGCGCTGGAACGTGCGTTCCGTGACCTCGCCCCAAGCGGCAAGCCAATTCAAAGCAGGGTTTGGCACCATGCTGAAAACAGGATAGGATGCCATTGAAAGAGCCGAAGCACCGAGCCATTGATTGGTATTGCGGAGGGTTTCCATCAGGTCGTAAGTCGCCATGTAACGCATAGTTTTGTCTCCTACTAAGGCCGGTGTGCCTAAATAACGGCAGCTGGCCCGGTTCCATCCGTCGCACTGCCCCTCCGGCCTGACGACGTTATGCTGCATAGCAGAAAGAGTTAAAGGGAAATTGTATAGATGGCAATGCAAGACGATGTCGCAGGCGAAAATATAGAAAAGTTGAATGAAAATCTCGCTAAGGTCGAGCAGCTGTCGCAGCGCTTGATTCAGGTGCTTGCCTCGCGCAATCCGGCCAACCCGACATTGAACACCCCCTCGCAGGAGCTGTTTAAAAAGGCGGCCAGCTCCTATTGGTCCGAAATTGTCGAAAATCCCGGCAAGATGTACGAACAACAGCTTGAATACTGGGGCAAGTCGGTGCGTCACTTCATGGAGGCGCAGCAATTGATGTTGCGCGGCGATGGCGCGGAGCTTGAGGAAACGCCCGATATTCTGGACGGGGACAAGCGGTTTACCAATCCGCTCTGGCAGCGCCACCCTTATTTCAAGTTCATCAAACAGCAATACGCCCTCAACGCGCAGGCGATCGAGGATGCGGTTGCGGAAGTGGACGACCTTGACCCCAAGGAAAAGCGGCGGCTGGATTATTTCGCGCATCAGATCATCGACATGATGTCGCCGACCAACTTTCTTGGCACCAACCCCGACGCGCTTGAGCTTGCGGTGAAGACCGAAGGCGAATCCCTTGTGAAAGGGCTTGAAAACCTGATCGCGGATCTTGAGGCCAACAAGGGCGAGTTGGTGGTCCGGCTGGCCGATGAGACCTCTTTTGTGCTTGGCGAAAATATCGCCACCACCCCCGGCGAGGTGGTTTATCGCAACCGCATGATGGAGCTGATCCAATATGCGCCGACCACCAAAGAGGTTCACGCGACGCCGCTGATCATCTTTCCGCCCTGGATCAACAAATTCTACATTCTCGATCTCAAGGCCCAGAACAGCATGATCAAATGGCTCACCGATCAGGGCTATACCCTGTTCGTGGTGGCCTGGGTCAACCCGGATAAATCCTATGCCGATGTGGGCCTTGATGGATACATAGAAGAGGGCTTTCTGACCGCCATTTCCCAGGCCAAGGCGATCACCGGCCAGAAACAGGTCAATGCCGTGGGCTATTGCATCGCGGGCACGACGCTTCATCTGACGCTGGCGCTGCTTGAAAAACGCGGCGACAAGTCGGTCAAATCCGCCACCTTCTTTACCGCGCTGACCGATTTTTCCGAGCAGGGCGAATTCACCCCCTTCCTTCAGGATGATTTTATCGACGCGATCGAAGAGGAGGTGGCCCAGCAGGGCTTGCTGCGCTCGTTCATCATGTCGCGCACGATGTCGTTTCTGCGTTCACGCGATCTGGTTTATCAGCCGGCGGTCAAAAGCTATATGATGGGGGAAACCCCGCCTGCCTTTGATCTGCTTTATTGGAATGGCGATGGGGCCAATCTTCCGGGGCGGATGACAACGCAATATCTGCGCGGGCTATGCCAGCGGAATGAATTCATCGAGGGTGGCTTTGAAATTCTGGGCGAAAAGCTTCATATCAGCGATGTGAAGGTGCCGCTCATGGCCATCACCTGTCAGACCGATCACATTGCGGCCTGGAAAGACTGCTATCGTGGCTTTCAGCAGACCGGCGCCAAGGACCGCACCTTTATCGTCTCGGAATCGGGCCATATCGCCGGCATCGTCAATCCGCCTTCCAAGAAGAAATACGGCCATTATACCAATGACGACCTGAGCCTCGCGCCCGATGACTGGCTGGAGGGGGCCACCTTTACCGAGGGGTCATGGTGGCCGCGTTGGGAAAGCTGGCTCAAAAAGCGCTCTGGCAAGATGATTCCTGCCCGTGAGCCGGGCGATTCGGATCATCCGCCCTTGGCTCCGGCCCCCGGAACCTATGTTCGCATCAAGGCAAGTGAGGGGTTTTAAAGGCTTTTCCTTACGGTTGAGAAAAAAATTGCTGCATTGCAGAAAGAGCTTGAATTGCTGCGGTGCAGCATGTATATCTAGCTCCAGAATACAGAACACGGCAAGCAACGCCGCTCAACCGAAAGGACTTACCAAATGGCTAAGACACAAGACTTCAACAGCGCAATCAAAGACATCATGGGCGCATTCCCCGTTGACACCAAAGCAATGGACGATGCCTTCAAGAACCAGGCCGCTCTGAGCGAAAAGCTGTCCGGTGTTGCTCTGTCGGCTGCCGAGAAATCGGCCGAGATCTCCAGCAAATGGACCAAGGAAACCCTTGCCAAGCTGAACGACATCACCAAAGCCAAGGCAGAGCCCGCAGATTACGCCAAAGCGTTCACCGATTTCGCATCGGCCAACGCCGAAGTTGCATCCGAGAACATGGCCGCTTTCGCTGAAATCGCGAAAAAAGTGCAAATGGAAACTGTTGAGCTGATGATGTCGGCCGGCAAATCCATGCAGGATGACGCGACCAAAGCCGTCAAGAAAGCCGCGGAAGACGTGACCGCAGCGACCCAGAAAGCCACCGCAGCGGCCAAGTAATAGCAGGTTACATACCCAGACCCCTCCCTGACGGGTATGAACTGCGAAGGGCGAGCCGAAAGGCTCGCTCTTTCTTTTTGGCGCGCTTGTGTCTAAGCTATGCTGCAGCGCTGCATTTTCCGGGAGGATACGCCTTGGCTGAAACCAAAAAACCGCTGCTGATCAAACGTTACGCCAGCCGCCGGTTGTACAATACCGAGACGTCCGATTACGTGACTCTTGAAGATATATCGGAATTCATCCGCGATGGCCGCGAAGTTCAGATCATCGACTTGAAATCCGGCGACGACCTGACCCGCCAATATCTGTTGCAGATCATCGCCGAGCACGAAAGCCGCGGCGAAAGCGTTCTGCCGCTGAACGTGCTCAATGATCTGGTGCGCAGCTATACCACCCAGGCCACAAGTGTCGTGCCCGAGTTTCTGGCTGCCAGCTTTGAAATGCTGCGCGATGGTCAATCCAAGATCCTGGAAAACATGACCAAGGCAAGCCCGATTGGCGCCATGCCCGGAATGGAGGCGATGCGCGCCCAGCAAGAGGCCTTCATGAAGGCAATGACCGGAGGTATCACCGGCCTTGGTGGCATGGCCGCCAGATCCGACCCCGAGTCCAAGCCAGAGCCGGAAGACGACAATCTCGGCGACATCAAGAAACAGCTGGCTGAATTGCAGGAAAAGCTGTCCAAGCTTGGCAAATAAGCGCGAATGGTTGAAAGCCCCGGCCGGATAACCCTTTGGGGAATCGAGGTGTTCATGGCTGCGGCTGATGAACGCTCGATTTCTGCCGCGGCGCGACGTCTGGGCGCCAGCCCCTCGGCGGTCAGCCAGCAGCTCACCAATCTCGAAAGCGCGGTCGGCGCCACCTTGCTGCAACGCAATGCCCGCCCGATTCGCCTTACCCCGGCAGGCGAGATCATGCATCGCCGGGCCCAGGCGATCCTGAACGAGGCCGCACAGGCGCGCGCCGAGCTTGCGATGTCGCAGCTGTCGACCCTGACCCGCTTTCGCCTTGGCATGATCGAAGACCTCGAGGCCGATGTCACGCCGCAGCTTCTGACCCATATGGCCAAGGAACTGACCCGCTGTCAGTTCCTGCTGGAGACCGGCGCAAGCCATCACCTCTATGATCAGCTTGACGCACGCGCCCTTGATATGATCGTCGCCGCAGAATTTGGCGCCGAAACCGATTGGGTCGAGGTCCACCCGGTCCTGCGCGAAGGCTTTGCCGTGGCCGCACCCAGGGGCGTGATTGATCCCGAGGGTGACGTGCTGGGTCAACTCAAACGCCTGCCGCTGATCCAGTATACACAGCGCCATTACATGGGGCGGTTGATCTCGTCACATCTGGCGCGCCAGAATCTTACCCTGCCGCACCGGTTTGAACTCGATAGCTATCACGCCATTCTGGCGCTGGTCGGGCAGGGCACCGGCTGGAGCATCATGACGCCGCTGGCGCTTATGCGGGCGCGCCGCTTTGCCGATCAGATCGACGTTCTGGAATTGCCGCTGGCGCCACTCACGCGCACCATCAGCGTGACCGCCCGCAAGGGGATATTACAGGATATGCCCGAAACCCTGGCCGAGACGTTAAAGCCGATCCTGCGCAAGACGGTGGTCGAGCCGGCAATTGCGCGCTATCCGTTCTTGGTGGACGCGCTGACAATCCTTTAGAGTATGTTGCTCAAAAGTGGGACCCGGTTTTGAGCGATCCGAACATGCGAAATCAATAGGTTAGAGATCTGTGCCGCGCCGCTCCTGAAAGAAGGCTTTCAGCATCTCTTCGGATTCGCGGGCGGCAATTCCGTCATAAACCTCCGGCACATGGTGGCATTGCGGATGGGTGAACACCCGCGCGCCCTGCGCCACACCGCCGGATTTCGGATCACTCGCCCCATAATAAAGCCGCGCAATGCGCGCCCCGGCAATCGCGCTGGCGCACATCGCGCAGGGCTCCAGCGTGACGTAAAGATCATGGCCCACCAACCGCTCGCTGCCCTTGGCCGCGCAGGCCGCGCGCAGCGCAAGGATCTCCGCATGCGCCGTGGGGTCGTTCAATTCGCGTGTGCGATTGCCCGCCTGCGCCACGACCTGACCGTCGGGATCGACCACAACCGCGCCCACCGGCACCTCTCCGCGCAGGGCGGCGGCGCGCGCCTCGTCGAGCGCCGCCCTCATATGGCTTTTGAACGTCATGGGGCGTCTTTGCCCCGCTATGCCCACTTTCGCAAGTGCCACGAATAGGCTAAGCGAGACCGCATGAGCACCAACACCCCAGAAGGCGACCGGATCGCCAAGGTCATCGCACGCGCCGGCATCGCCAGCCGCCGCGAAGCCGAGCGCCTGATCGAGGCCGGTCGCGTGACCGTGAATGGCGTCAAGATCACCCGCGCCGCATTGAATGTGACCCCCGCCGACAAGGTGGTGGTGGATGGCCGTGCATTGAACGCGCCCGAACCGGCGCGGCTCTGGCTTTATCACAAGCCCACCGGCCTCGTGACCACCAACCGCGATGAACAGGGGCGCGCCACGATCTATGACGATCTGCCCGAAGACCTGCCCCGGGTGATGAGCGTCGGGCGACTTGACCTGAATTCCGAAGGGCTTTTGCTGCTGACCAATGACGGCACGCTCAAGCGCAAACTCGAACTGCCCTCGACCGGCTGGCTGCGCCGCTACCGCGTGCGCGTCAATGGCCGCCCGACCGATGCCACGTTTGAGCCGCTGCGCAAGGGCCTTACGGTCGATGGCGAACGGTTTCAGGGCATGATGGTCTCGCTGGACCGCCAGCAGGGGGCGAATGCCTGGATCACCGTGTCGATCCGCGAAGGCAAGAACCGCGAGATCCGCCGCGCAATGGAGGCAGTCGGCCTGTCGGTCAATCGGCTTATCCGCGTCTCCTACGGGCCGTTTCAATTGGGCCAGCTCAAACCCGGCGAGGTTGAGGAAATCCGCCCGCGCGTCCTGCGCGACCAACTTGGCATGCCACAGGAACCCGAGGTCGAAAAACCCGCCAAGCCCGCAAGGCCACAGCGCGCCAAACCACAGCGCCGCCGTCGCACCACCTGATCACTTTCATCTTTCCAAAAATACTCCGGGGGAGCCTAAGAAAATTCGGCGAATTTTCTTAGGCTGGGGGCAGAGCCCCCAGGCCCGACAGGCCGCAAAGTCAGATCGTGATCGGCTCCATCACCTGCGGCTCGATCACAGTGACGCCGGGCAGCGCCTTGATCAACTCTTCGGCCGATTGCTCCAGAATCGGGAAGGTGCGGTAATGGCATGGGATTACGGTATTGAAATCAAAGAACTTTTTCGCCGCATAACCCGCGCGCCGCATATCCATGGTGAAATGCCCTCCCGCGCATAAAATGCCGATATCGGGCTGGTGCAGATCGTGAAACACGCCCATATCGGCCATCACATCGGTGTCGCCCGAGACATAGATCACGTGATCCTCGCCCGCGATCATATAGCCGCATTCGGTGCCGGGCACCTTTGGGCCGTCATCGCTGCCAAAGCTGGTCGAATGGGTGGCATGCACCATCGTCACCTTGACCCCGCCAAGATCGACCGTGCCGCCCTTGTTGAACCCGACAACCTCGATTTTTTCCTGCGCCTCCCAATGCGCCATCAGGTCATATTGCCCGACCACGGTCAGGCCCTGTTTGCGCGCCAGCGGCAGAACATCCGCCACGTGATCGAAATGCGCATGGGTCAGAAGGATATGCGTTGCGCCTTCGGTCGCGGCGTCGTGGCTGTCCTCGGGCAACATCGGGTTGCCGTTGAGCCAGGGATCGACCAACAAGACCAGGTCGGCGATCTCGATCCGAAACGATGAATGCCCAAGCCAGGTGATTTTCATTTTGCCTCTCCTTTTTGCTGTTGCTGCAAGCCTAGCAAGACTTGCGCGACAGGGAAGGGCCAAGGCAGAAATTCTGCGTATTCCGTGCATGCGAGCGGGGTTTTGGCGCGCTCGGATGCTTGCGCCCAATGGTCTCGGGCGCTAAACGCATGGGCAACAGGATTACCGGAGAGCCCCATGTCGATCGACCTAGAGACTGCCGCCAAAGTGGCCAAGCTGGCCCGCATCCGTGTGGATCAGGACGCGCTGCCTGCGCTGGCCGAGGAATTCAACACCATTCTCGGCTTTATCGAACAGCTCAACGAGGTGAACGTGGAGGGCATCGAGCCGATGACCAGCGTCACCCCAATGCGACTCAAGCGGCGCGAGGATGTGGTCACGGATGGCAATCAACAGGCCAGGATCCTGTCGAACGCGCCCGATGCGCGCGAGGGCTTTTTTGCGGTTCCGAAGGTGGTGGAATAATGACCGATCTGAACAAATTCACGATTGCCGAGGCCCGCGATGCGCTGCGCAAGGGCGATGTCACCGCTCTTGAGCTGACCGAGGCCTGCCTGAGCCAGATCGAAGGCGCCGGCGCGCTCAATGCCTTTGTGCATCACACCCCCGATCTTGCCCGCGATCAGGCCCGCGCTGCCGATGCGCGCCTGCAAGGGCGTGAAGAGGCCCCGGCGATGTGCGGTATCCCGCTTGGCATCAAGGACCTGTTTTGCACCAAGGGCGTGCCAAGCCAGGCCGCCAGCCGCATTTTGCAAGGCTTCAAGCCGGAATAGGAATCGACCGTCACCCAGAACCTGTTCGATGCGGGCGCGATTATGCT
>JAVVFB010000097.1:0-11274 GCA_032251095.1 Roseovarius sp.
GCCTCCCGGCGTGGCCAGATGGCGCCGCTCGGCCTTGCCCTTTCTTTCACGCTGGACCATCAGCTTTGCCTGATCGTGCCCCTCCAGCCAGCAGCCCAGACGGCGGATCGAGGGCGGTGCCAACCCTTGCGCCCGACAATCGGCGGCGACCTCCCGCCAAAACCGCGTCCTGGTGGGTTTGCGGCGGGTGGCATAAAACCCCTTGAAGTGGCGGGACACGATCTCTTCCACCACCGGGTCCAGCGGCTGCATGCCAGGTTTGGGGCCCCGGGTGTGCGGCAGAAGTGCACTGGTCCGCCCGTCCTCGCGGAACTGCTTCACCAGACAAAAAAGCGTGGATCGGCTGACATTCAACTGACACATGGCCCAGTCGACATTGCCCTGAGTCAGCTGGGCCGGCAGCTCCGCGAGCACCCGGGCGCGAAACTCCGCCTCTTCCCAATCCTTGTCAGCTGGAAAATTATCGGACATAACTTACTCTGTGCATGGATGCCGGATGGTCTTACCAATGGTGACTCAAATCGGCGTCCAGTCTCACATACCCTGATTCGGCTTTAGAAATGCGACACAGGCAAGCTATTGAAAACAAATGGAACGCAGTCTCAGAAACTCCAACATACCGACACAGAATTCGTGCTCAGAGCCGCCAATCGGGGGCCCGTTCAACGAGAACGACGAGAGAGATCGCCCTGAAAGCGCGGCTTTGAGACTGCCTTCCTTTGTGGCTGGCTCCGGCACGCTCGACCGGCTGGTCGATACCGCCCGCGATTACGCGCGCGCCGCCGCCTCCGAGAACACTCTGAAGGCCTATGCCAAGGACTGGGGGCATTTTGCGCGCTGGTGCCGGTTGAAAGGTGCCGAGCCCCTGCCCCCCTCCCCCGAGATGATCGGGCTCTATGTGGCGGACCTGGCCGCCGCGACCGGGAAGGCCCCTGCCCTTTCGGTCTCCACGATCGAGCGGCGTCTCTCGGGAATTGCCTGGAACTACAGGCAGCGCGGGTTCACTCTTGATCGCAAGAACCGGCATATCGCAGCCGTTCTGGCCGGGATCAAACGCAAGCATGCGCGCCCCCCGGTCCAGAAGGAAGCGATCCTGCCTGAGGACCTCCAGTCCATGGTGGCCACCCTTCCTTTCGATCTTCGCGGACTTCGAGATCGGGCGATCTTGCTTTTGGGCTATGCAGGCGGCTTGCGCCGGTCGGAGGTGGTCTGCCTCGATGTGCATAAGGACGACACACCTGACTCCGGCGGTTGGATCGAGATATTCAAAGGCGGTGTTCTCCTGACGCTAAACGCCAAGACCGGGTGGCGCGAGGTCGAGGTCGGGCGCGGCTCAAGCGACCAGACCTGTCCCGTCCACGCGCTTGAGCAATGGCTACACTTTGCCAAGATCGACTTTGGGCCGGTCTTCGTGCGCACCTCGCGGGACGGCAAACGTGCGCTCGAGGCCCGCCTCTCCGACAAGCATGTCGCACGGCTGATCAAGGCAACCGTTCTGAAGAGCGGCGTCAGATCCGATCTGCCGGAGGCCAAACGGCTGGCAATGTTCTCTGGGCATTCCTTACGCGCCGGACTCGCCTCGTCGGCAGAGGTTGATGAGCGCTATGTTCAAAAGCAACTCGGACATGCGTCGGCCGAGATGACCCGGCGCTATCAGCGCAGGCGCGACAGGTTCAGGGTGAACCTGACCAAAGCCGCAGGGCTGTGAAGCTCAGGAAACTTGACGCGTTGGTGAAGCGCCAAGGCGAAATTCCGGCGCTTCGGTTTCAGCGTACTGCTTCAATTGCAATCGGGAACTAAACGCGACAACAAGCTTCGAGAGATGCGTTTTAGCCTCATGCATATTGACTGTTTTCATTTTGGCAACTCCAGACTTAGCTAGCTAAAAACAGTCTGTTTTTCCGGCAATTTCAAGTCAGGCGGCAACGGCAGGTTTCGCACGCGAAACCTACCCCCCCTGCCCTACTCCTTCACCTCTTCCAGAAGATAACGGATATGGTCGATCACCTTGTCGATCATCTCGCTATTCACCGCCGCACCGCGAAACTGAATCGCATAGCCCTCAGGCCTTTCAACCCGTTCGATAGAGACACCGTTCGCCAGCGGAATCGCCACGCCCTTTTTGACTTTTTGCGCCACCTTGGGGCGCCCTCCCCGGCTTGGGTCCGGGCCAACCCCCTCGGCCTGCTCAATCAGCGGGGTTAGAACAGCCCATTCGGCCTCTGGCGATTCGATCACGTGATCCTCCAGAACCCGGCGGATATCCTGTGCCAACCCAGCCCTAAGAGCCGCCGCCAGACGCAAGCATTGCCGTTCGCTCAGCTGGGTTGCAAAGGTCAACATGTCGCCCAATTCTTCATGCACCAGCGCAAAGGATCGGATCTTGGACCGCTTGGCCTTTGACGCCGATCCAAACAGCTTCTGAACGGCCTCATCAAGCGAGGGGAACACCCCATCGTAAACCGCCATGGCAGCCGCCCTGCCCCGTTCATATTGGCTTAAACCCGCCCTGATTTCGTTCTCTTCGACCATCGCAATCACCGAATCGGCAATGCTATCCGGCTGGCGCACAAAGGCCGCAATCGTGAGGTGTTTTTCGCCCCCTGTCATGGCGTTCAAACGCCGAATCGCAGCAAGGCGGCGAAAGCCGGAGATCAGGGCGTATTTGCCCGCGGCCTCTGGGTTGGCGGGCTCGAACACCTCGATGGGAAGTCGCAGGCCATGGGCGGCGATTGAGGTGCAAAGCTCGACCATCTCATCTTCATCAAGATGAATCCGGTCGCGGGTCAGGGCATCTGCGGTGATTTCGTGGATCGGAATTTCGCGGGCGATCAACCCTTTTTCGACCGCCTCACGCAACTGCCGGGCCTCGGATTTATCGCGGGCCAGATCGGCGCGCTCTGCGGCTGGCAGGGGATCAGAGCGCATGGCGGCATCGGCCACAACATCCGCGATAGGGGGGCGGAGGCCGGGGCCGGTGGGGGTTTCGCGTGCGAAACCCTCTTCGATTTCCTTCAGCGCCTCGGCGCTTGGAACCTCAAGCTGTCTGCGTTTCGCCATGACCGGCCTCCTTGTTTGCAAGTTGTTCATCACGCCACCAGGCGCCAATCAGCATTTCCTTGAATTCCGCATAGGTGCGGTCAAAGGTTTCGCGCCCACGGGTATAGGTCTCTCTGTTGAAGTCGCGGTAATCGGCCTCGTAGATGCCCGATACCGTCTCGCCCGCCTGACCGACCATGGCGGTATATTCCTGGCGGTAAGCGTTGGTCATATCGCCGAAATAGGCCTGGATGACATTGGCAAGATCGGTCTGTTGGCTGGCGTCAAACCGGGTGATGATTGCGCGCACCACGTCCCATTCAAACTTCATCTCGGGCAGGCCGGCGCGGCGCCGTGCGGTGTTTTCACCATCCTCGATCGAGGCGAAGGTGGAATAGAGCATATCAAAGAACCGACCCGTCGAATCAAATTCGAGAAACGAGGCGCCGAGCGGGACAAGGATGATATCCGCCGCCGCAAGCGCGTTGATGGTGAGATAGCCAAGGGCAGGGGGTGTATCGAGAATGATCACGTCATAGTCATCCAGCGCACCGCTCTGCGAGAGCGAAGAGGTGAGGGCATCCCAAAGCGGCCAGTTGCGCAGCCCCATGCGCCAGACCGGAATCTGAAATTCGGCCCAGTAAAGATTGAGCTGTGCGCCGATCAGATCAATATTCGGCCAATGGGTTTTCTGAACCACATCCCCGAAGGACACCTGCAAGGCCTCGGTCAGGGTTTCGTCAAGCGGCAGGGCAGGATCGCCAGCGGCTTCGCGCACGCGATTTTCGGCCTCAAGATGGGTGGCATAATCGCGCGCCAGAAGCGGAAAGACCGTGCGCCATTCATCGGGCACATCACCGCCGAGAATCGATGTCATCGAGCCCTGGCTATCAAGGTCGATCACCAGAACTTTGTAGCCATCAAGCGCGGCGCTCATCGCGAGATGGGCGGCGGTTGAGGTTTTACCGACGCCACCCTTGAAATTGGCCACGGCGGTGATCTTGGCCGGTTGGCCCTTGGGGCGATAGGGGCGGTATTCCTTGGCGCTGCTGCCTTCTTCGGCGAAATGATCGCGCAGGGTCAGGATTTCCTCAAGGCTGAACCAGCGGGAATTGCCCTGACCTTCGCCCTGGGGCAGGTCTGGATGTTTGTTGAGCACCCGGCGCAGATGGGCAGGGGCGACGGGAATGAGATAGCGGCACACTTCCCATGTGGAGAATTTGCGCAGACGTTTCTTGCCGTCCGGGGCATAGCCGCGCTTGGCAAGGTCATCACGACCGCGACCGGCAAAGGCGGCGGCACGCGCGAATCGGGCGGTGTCGACGATCGGGCCAAGCTTGGCCGCTGCGGCCGCAGGATTAAGGTTGAAATAGGGGGGCAGGGGGGTCTCTGGTTTCTTTTCCATATATGGGGAGCCTCGCTGAGATCACCGTTTTTCGGTGCTATTGCGTAAATCATCGCACATCGGAACGAGATTGTGAATCACTAAGAAGAGGCGGATACCAGAACGGGAAAGGGCAGGTTTCGCCGCGAAACCCGTCTAATTCAGTATATCAGAAAGAAAAACACGACAGTAAAGATTGTAATTCTTTAGGATTCTATAGAATCTTTAGGCTCAGTAAATCTTTTTTTATGAATGGTTTAGGCTAGTTTGGGTGCCAGACTACAGGACGAAAGGAACCCATCTACGGGGGCAAGGGGACCGGAGTACGGGGCGAAGGGTGGCGATTCGCGGGGGCAGGGGGACCGGAGCACGGGAGAGAGTCTATTTCGGCCTAATTTGTCCACAGGAGCCCCGCGCCAATCCTTACTTATCCACAGAAAGCACCCCGTCAGCCCCATAAGTACCCGTTTGCAGGATCGCCGCCCCCCGTAAACGGGTGCCTAGAGAATGATTGAGGACGGGTGCCTTTTGAGGCATACTAGAGGGTGAGAGCAGGGGCCGACAGGAAAAAATCCTGGGGCAGAAGAGGGCAGGGCGATGCAGCAAGAGATTCAGCATGACAGGCTGACCGGGGCGCTCAGGCGTCAATCGGTGAAAAAGAATGTTGCGGCCATTCATGTGTCGGGCAAGTTGACACTGTTACAGCGGAAGTTGTCGAATGTGTTGCTGCTCAATGCCTATGATGCGCTGATCACCAAACCCAAGCACCAGATTGATGCGCAGACGCTCTGTTTGATGGTGGGCTATAATTCCAACGACATGGCGACGCTCAAGCAATCCTTGCGCTCGCTGGCCGAGACCACGGCCGAATGGGACATGCTTGATGAAGAGGGCCGCCAGGAATGGGGGGTCAGCTCGCTTTTGTCCTATGCCAAGTTGAAAAGCGGGGTGTGCGAATATGCCTATTCCCCGGCGCTTGCCGAGAAGCTTCATGATCCGAAGGTGTTTGCGCTTATCAATCTGAATATCCAGCGGCGGTTTACCAGCGGGCACGCGCTTGCGCTTTATGAGAATTGTTATCGGTTTGTGCGCACCGGCAGCACGGGCTGGTGGCCGATTGATCTGTTCCGGCGTCTGATGGGGGTTGATGGCAGTGTCTATTACGAGAGTTTCAAACATCTCAATGCCAAGGTCATCAAACCGGCGGTGAGCGAGGTGAACAAGACCTCGAATATCCTGGTCGAGCCGGAATTGCGCAAGATGGGACGGCAGGTGAGCGAGATCCGGTTTCGCATCAAGGAGAACCCGCAACTGGCGATGATGAATATCGACGATGGCGAGGGGGTAAGGCAGGGCAAGGTTTACCGGCGCCTGATCGAGGTCGGGGTGAGTGACCGCCTGGCGCGGCAATGGATTGCCGAGCATGGCGAAGACTATGTGAGCCAGAAGCTTGAGTATTTGAAGGGACGCGGCGGGGTCGAGCATCCGGTGCGCTATCTCTCGGCGGCGTTGCGCGATGATTATCGTGCCGAGGCTGTTCCAGAGCCCCGGCCCGAGGTTGTCGAGGCCGCGAGGGTACGGCGCGCGGCGCAGAGCAAGGCCGAGTTGGAGGCAGAGGCGCGCGGCGCTGTGGTGGCCGAAGGGCGCCGGATCAGGGCGGCGCAGATGGCAAGGGTCAGGGAGTTGACCAGCACGCGAAGCCCGACGCAGCGCGACGCCGATAGGCGGCTGTTTCTGACCGGGGTCGAGGACGAGGTGAAGCGCGCCGAATTTGCGCGGCTTGGCTGGGCGGCGGCGCTTTGTGTCGGTGAGATGGTCGCCTTTTGGGAGGATATGGTGCCGGGGGCGTTTGACGACCTTGAGGTGTGAGGCGCGCCGGGAGAGGGCGCGGTTTTCAGGCCTGACCTGGAGGGATTAACCCCGTTCGCGCGCCTTGTTGAGGGTGCCACGGCTTATGGCGATGACGGTGATTATGGTGAGCGCCCAGAAGAACCAGGTGATCGGGCCGCGCAGCAGGATTTCGGGGCTGCCGCCGGACATCAGCATTGCCTGACGGAAATTATCTTCAAGCAGCGGGCCGAGGATGAAGGCGATCAGGAACGGCGCGGCGGGGATGTGATAGCGGCTCATGACAAAGCCGACCCAGCCCATGACGAACATCACGCCGACGTCGAAGATGTTGTTGTTCACCGCGAATACCCCGTAAATGCAGAGCACCAGAACGCAGGGCATCAGGATGCGCTTGGGGATGTCGGCCACCGGGC
Source organism: Roseovarius sp. (assembly GCA_032251095.1). Classification (GTDB taxonomy): domain Bacteria; phylum Pseudomonadota; class Alphaproteobacteria; order Rhodobacterales; family Rhodobacteraceae; genus Roseovarius. The sequence goes on from JAVVFB010000097.1 coordinate 6,688, forward strand.
GAAACCCGCGAATGGCCAGCCCGCCGACGATGAACAGGATGCCCGAGGACAGGATCAGCCCGATAAAGAGGCCGTAGATGATATCGACATTCATCACGAACATCATCGGCCCCGGTTGCAACCCGTGCACCATGAAGGCGCCGATGATGATGGCAGTGATCACATCGCCCGGCACGCCAAGCGCCAGAAGCGGGATGAGCGTCGCGCCGGCCACGCCGTTATTGCCCGCCTCCGACGCCGCGACGCCTTCGATCTCGCCCTTGCCGAAATTGGCCTTGTTGGGCGATTTGCGCCGCGCCTCGGAGTAGGACAGGAATGCCGCCGGGGCCGCGCCGATGCCGGGGATAGAGCCGAGAAAGACGCCGATAAAGCTGCCCCGCACGATAGAGCGGAAGCAGCGTTTGTACTCGGCGAAGGTGACCCATTTGTTGCCAAGCGATTGCACCTTGCCGATATGCCCGGTGGGGTGCCAGACCATGTTGATCACCTCGGGGATGGCGAACAACCCGATCAGCACGGCGATGAAATTGAGCCCGCCCATCAGGCTTGGGTCGCCGAAGGTAAAGCGGCTGGTGCCATAGACCAGATCAAGCCCGATCGTGGCCAGCATCAGCCCCAGAAGCGCCGAGAGAGCGCCGCGCAACAGGCTATCGCCCGAGACGCCGGCGATGATGGTCAGTGAGAACAGCATCAGGGCAAAAAACTCTGGTGGGCCAAAGTTGAGAGCGAAAGACGCCAGCCAGCCCGCGAAGAGGATCAGCGACAGGTTCGAGATCAGATCGGCGGTGCAGGAGGCCCAAAGCGCCATGCCAAGGGCACGCCCGGCCTCGCCGCGTTCGGCCATCGGGTGACCGTCAAGGATGGTGGCCGAAGAGGCTGGCGTGCCCGGTGTCTTGATCAGGATCGCCGGAATAGAGCCGCCGAAAATGCCGCCCTTGTAGACGCCAAGCAGCAAGAGGATGCCGTTGATCGGCTGCATCGGAAAGGTGAAGGGCAGGGCGAGAGCCACCGCCATGGTCGCGGAAATGCCGGGAATGGCCCCGCCGATCACACCGATCACGATACCGATGGCCAGCGACAGGAAGGCGTTGACATTACCGACAAGCGCGAGGCCTGCCATGATGCTGTCAAAAAGGCTCATGGCAGTCTCACGTAATTGCCCTGCGGGATGGCGACGCTGGCGACATGCGCGAAGAAGGCATAAAGCACCAGCGGCACCAGAACCGCGCAGGTGAGGGCGATTTTCGGGTGCCGGGTCTTGACCAGAAAGGCAAGCGCGGCAAAGGCCCCCATCGCCGCCCAGACCATGCCGATGCGCGGCAACGCCCAGAAGGTCACCACCATCAGCAAAGCCATCGCCGCGAGGCGGATCATGCCGGCGCGCGGGTCTTCTATGGCCTCGTTGACGGGGGCGTCGTCATCATCCGGGCCGCGCCCAAAGACGATCAGGCCAAGCCCGACAAGCCCGGTCAACCCGGCGATGGTATAGGGCCAGAACAGCGGCGACAGGATGATCTTGCGCACATTGCTTGGCGATGACACCCAGTTTGGTATGCCGTAAAGGATCAGGAAAAGGGCGACGAGGCAGGCCCCGATGCCAAGATGCACCTGAATTGTGCGAATGCTCACCCCGATCCTCCCCGATCAGATTGATGGTGTTGGGGGCCGGGCGCAGTGTGAGGCGCCCGGCGGTATGGTCTCATGTGGTTAGCCTTCGATCCGCATGCCGAGTTTGTCGACAAGCGCGCGGAAGGTTTGGTATTGCTTTTGAATGAAGGCATTGGCGTCTTCGGGGGTCATGACGTTGATCACCGAGCCGCGCGACGTCATCTGATCGACGAAGGTCGTGTCACTTGCGGCGGCGGCCATCCATTCGCCCCATTTGGCGGCCACATCATCGGGCAGATCCTTGGGGCCGGCAATGCCTGTCCAGCCGACAAGTTGCGTGAGGCCGGGTTTGCCCACATCGGCCGAGGTGGGGGCGTCAAAGCCGGGCACGGGTTCGGCGGTGGTGACCAGAATCGGCCTGAGCTGACCGTTGGCGACAAAGCTCGCCAGAGCCGAGGTGTTGGTGCACAGGAATGTGGCCGTGCCATTGAGAACCGCCGTGGCCGCCTCGCCGCCGCCTTTTTGCGGAATGTGCGTGGCCTTGTCGAGCGGGTTTTCCACGCCGTATTCCGACAGGACATAGACCGCCGCGAGATGCAGCAAGGAGCCGACGCCGGAGGAGCTATAGCTGGTGCCGTCGGATTCGGTCTTGGCGATCAGGTCTTCCATCGAATTGATGCCGGAATCGGGGCGCACGGCGCAGGCGACGGGGTTGATTTCATAGACCGTGACAAAGCGGAAATCATCGAGCGTATAGGGCAAGGTGGCCTTCATTGCCGGGCTGACGGAATGCGAGCCGACGCGGGCAAACAGCATGGTATAGCCATCCGGCTTGGCGTTTTGCACCGCAACAGAGCCGATGGCCCCGCCGGCGCCGGTGATATTGGACATCACCAGAGGTTTGCCCACGGCGGTGCCCAGAGGCTCGGCGATGGTGCGCGCCGAGATGTCGGTCGCCCCGCCCGCGCCGTAGGGGATGACCATGTTGATCGGGCGTTCGGGATATTCGGCCATGGCGGTTGTCGCCAACAGGCCAAGACCAAGGGCGCAGGCCGCGCCCAGCATTTTGAAAGTCATGTCTTTCCTCCTCCACTGTCTTTTTATGCGGCCTTATCAATGGCTGATTGCAACGCCGTTGGGTTCAGTAGTATCGTTAAGAGAACCTTAAGATAAGCAATATTGCGTTACAGCATTTGTTAGATAAACTTACGATAAGGGGGCGTCATGTCAATCCGTCGCTTGCGAACGCTGATTGCGGTCGAAGAGCACAGCACCTTCAGTGCGGCGGCGGATTCGGTGTTCATCACCCATGCCGCCGTGAGCCAGCAAATGCGCATGCTGGAAGAGGAATGGCAGGTCACGCTGTTTGATCGCAGTCGGCGCACGCCGCAATTGACGCCGGTGGGGCGCGCGCTTGTGGCCAAGGCGAGGGAGATCGTGCGCGCCTATGACACCATCGTGCCCTCGGTGATTGGCGATGCGGGGTTTCAGGGCGAGATCCTTTTAGGGGCGGTGCCGATGACGCTGACCGGGTTGACGCCGCTGGCGGTGCGCCATCTCAAGGACAGCTATCCGGATCTGCATGTGCGGATCTTTCCCGGCCTCACCACGCAGTTGATCGCGCAGGTCGATCGCGGTGCGGTGGATGCGGCGATATTGTCGCGGCATCGGCCGTTGCCGCCGGATATGGAATATAGCGACATCGCGCTTGAGCCGATGCAATTGATCGCGGCGCAGGACATGCCGAGCGATGACCCGCTCGAATTGCTGGCCCGCTATCCATTTATCCGCTTTAGCCGCGATGCGGTGGTCGGCAATCTGATCGACGGCTGGTTGCAGGAAAGCGGTATCCGGGTGAACGCCACGATGGAGCTTGAGGGGCTTGAGGCGATTTCAAGCATGGTTCTGGCCGGGCTTGGGGTGTCGATCGTGCCCGCGCGCTGTGTGCGGGATTTCAACCCGCTGCCGCTTAAGCGGTTGCCCTTGCCCGAGGGGGCGCCGGTGCGGCGGCTGACCTTGGCCTATCGCCGCGACAACCCGCGTCTTCCGGTGATCGAAGAGATTCACAAGGCACTTTTGGAGGCGGTCAGCATCGGCGTTTTCCAACAGACGCCCCAGATCAAGCAAAGCGCGCCATGAGCCCGGATGTGGTGTTTTACGTGGCCGCCGGTGCCGCGGCAGGCGGGCTCATCAACGGGCTTGCCGGGTTCGGCACGGCGCTTTTCGCGCTCGGGTTCTTTCTCAACGTCATGCCGCCGGTGCAGGCGGTGGCGGTGGTGGTGGTGCTCTCGGCGCTCACCGGGTTGCAGGGGCTTTGGATCGTGCGCCACGCCATCGGCAGCAACAAGCGGCGGCTGGCGCGCTTCCTTGTCCCCGGCGTGCTCGGCATCCCCTTGGGCGTGCTGGCGCTGTCGTTTCTCGACGCGCGCAGCCTCAAACTGGGGGTCGCGGGGTTTCTCATCCTCTACGGCGGCTATTTCAGCCTGCGCACAGTCTTGCCCCGCTTTGAACGCCCGACGCCTTACCTTGATATGGTCGTGGGTTTTCTGGGTGGCATTCTGGGCGGGGCGGCCTCGCTTTCGGGGGCCTTGCCGATGATGTGGTGCGCGCTCAGGCCCTGGCCCAAGGCCGAGACCCGCGCGGTGTTACAGCCGTTCAACTTTGTGGTTCTGGGTCTGACGGCGATGCTTTTGGCGTTCAAGGGGGCCTATAGCGCCGAGACGCTGAGCTATTTGGCGCTGGCGGCGCCGGTGTCGATTGTCGCCGCACAGATCGGCATCGCGATCTTTCACCGCCTGCCGGATGCGGTGTTCCGGCGGTTGCTGATCGTGATGACGTTCGTGTCGGGGGCGGTATTGCTGGCGCGCGAGCTGTTGTAGGGCGGGGTGGGATTGCAACCTCGGTCCGGAAACACGCCGAAATGACCGCGCGCGTTGCGCAATCTGGTTAGCCGATCACCTCGTCAGAGCGGTCGTCGGT
>JAVVFB010000098.1:0-11260 GCA_032251095.1 Roseovarius sp.
ATTTGTCTCCTCCCGCCATTGATGTCGCGAGAATTGAATCACAAACACATGCAATTGATAAGGAATTTATGGGTGTGCTGCCTAGCGATCCGGGCGAGATCAGAGCCGGATGGGGTTTGACTTGGCCAGGCGGTCAAATTGCATCAGGGTGCTGATCAGTGCGGGCATCTGTGCCAGCGGGATCATGTTGGGGCCGTCCGAGGGCGCGGTATCCGGGGCCTCGTGGGTTTCGATGAAGACCGCAGCAATGCCGAGCGATACGGCGGCGCGTGCCATGACGGGGGCGAATTCGCGTTGGCCGCCCGAGCTGTTGCCTTTGCCGCCGGGCTGCTGGACCGAATGGGTGGCGTCCATCACCACCGGATATCCGGTGGCCGCCATTTGCGGCAGGCCACGCATATCGGTGACAAGCGTGTTATAGCCAAAACAGGTGCCGCGTTCAGTCAGCATGATCCGGGTGTTGCCGGTGCTTTCGATCTTGGAAACCACGTTGGGCATGTCCCAGGGGGCAAGAAACTGGCCCTTCTTGACGTTGATCACCGCACCGGTTTCGCCCGCTGCGATCAAAAGATCGGTCTGGCGACACAGAAACGCGGGGATTTGCAAGACATCGACGACCTCGGCCACCGGGGCGCATTGATCGGGCAGGTGGATATCGGTCAGCACCGGCAGCCCGAGCGCCTCCTTGACCGATTGCAGCACCTTGAGCCCCTCGTCAACGCCAAGCCCGCGCTTGCCCGAAAGCGAGGTTCGGTTGGCCTTGTCAAAGCTGCCCTTGAAGATCAGCTGCGCGCCAAGCGCGTTGCAGGCCTCTTGCAGGGTGCCGGCGATCATCTGGGCGTGATCGGCGGATTCAAGCTGGCAGGGGCCAGCGATAAGCGTCAGCGGCTGATTATTGGCAATCGCCAGTCCATTCAGTTCGAGTGTTTTCATCTTTATGACGATACCTGTTCACGCAATACGGATGCTGTAAGTGAGATCATCAGGTAGATACCAGAAAAGATCAGGAAGGCCAGTATCGTGTTTTCAAAGGCCCGCGGATAGGACGCATCCTGGGAGGCGAGCGGGCGCACGCTGACCGTAAGATAGCGGACCTGTTTGTTTGCTTCGACTTCGGATTGTCGCTTGGCCTCAAGCGCGGATTGCAGCACCAGATCGGCGGTGGCAAGATCGGCCTGTGCCATCTGGATCGCGGCGGTTTTCGACGCCAGAGAGCTTCCGCCTTCGGCCGCCTCGGTGAGGCGGGCCTTTTGCCTGTAGAGCTCGGCCTGAAGGATCTTGATTTCACTGTTCAGCGCCTCGACCCGTGCGCGGTTTGGTCTTGTGTTGTTCAGCTGCACATTCAGGGCGAGCTGTTTTTCCTGGAGCTGAAGCTCGACCGTGCTCACGAGGCTTCGGATGCCGGCAATCTCGCCTTCGGGGTCAAGAATGGTGCCTTCTTGCAGGGACACGAGCATCTGTTGCGCGGCGCGGCGCTCTGCCTTGGCCTGTTCAAGGCTTTCGATGGCGGTTTTCACCGCATCCTGGCGCTTTTCCTGGCTAAGCTCGTCAACCCGTTCTTCGGCATAGGTGATCAGGTGCTTGGAAAACTCGGCACTGACCGCCGGGTCTGCGGTGGAGACCTCCATGCGGATCACGCCTTCGGTGGGATCATAGCCAAGTTTGACGTATTTCTTGTAAATGTTGTAGGTGGATTCGTTGCTTGCATTGGCATCCAGCCGCTGAAGCGGATCGATCCAGGGCTGGCTGAAATGCGAGCGAAAGCCGACATCGCCATCAAGGCGCAGCATGGCGTCCTTGGATTGCAGGTATTCCTGCGTGGCAATTGCATCCTGGCCGGTGGCGAACTGGCTCGGCAGCAGGCCGCCAAGGCCGCCTGCACTGCTTCCGCCATCGGCGGACAGGATCAGAAAGGCGGATTTGGTCGAATACATCGGCGTGGCGATGGCATAAAAGTAATAGCCCACGACAATCGTCGGCAGTATCACGAAGGCCATCAGCCGCGACATCAAGAGCATAAGCTTGCGACGGCGGCGACGCCCGATATCGCGTTGGATCGCCATGATCTCTTCGGCGCGCCGGTCGGCCGGGCTCAGGTCGGTGCTGGGCAGGGTCTGGCGCGCCATCGGCATGGTTTGTGGCAATTGCACGCGCTGGCCCTGGGCAGAGCCCTCTGGCGTGGGGTCGCCGGGACCAGCCTGAGGGCGCCCGTCAGTGGCCACAAGTTCAAGGATATTGGCGCGCTGGAACGGATCGATGCCACGCACCCGCAACAGGCGCACCGCGTCGAAATCCGAGGTCGGGGCGAGCCCGTGTTTCTGGGCCATGCGGCGCGCCATGCGAAGCTGTCGCCCGGTCAGGCCCTCTTTGCGAATGTTGTCAATCGTCTGGGCGCTGCCCATTTCGCGGGCCGAGGACACCTGTCCGCTGCGCGGCGGCTGTGTGTCTTCGGTTGCTGCGGCATCGGTTGGGGCAGAGTATGCGTCGGCGGTGGGCGCATCGATGTCGGCATGCGCGCGCGCCATGGCGCTGTTGACCGGGGCCACATAGGGCGCACCGGTATTGAGTTGCTGCGGCGCAGGGCTGCGCCGGATGCGGAACTTTCTAGCCTTGGGTTTCGTAGTCATAAAGGTGTTTTGCCTCTTCCAAGGTATCAAACATATAGAGTTGCCCGCCCATCAGAACCGCAGCAGAGCGGGCGAATTTTTCAAGCGTCTCGGGCTGGTGTGACACGATGATCACGGTCGTCGTGCGCAAACGCTCTTTCAGGATTTCGCCGGCTTTGCGGTTGAATTCAACATCGGTCGAGCCGGGCATGCCCTCGTCGATCAGGTACATATCGAAATCAAGCGCCAGCAGCAGCGAAAAAGTGAACCGTGCCCGCATGCCAGAGGAATAGGTGCCAAGCGGCTGTTCGAAATATTCGCCCAGATTGCACATCCAGCGGCAGAACGACTCGATATAATCGGGATCAAGCCCGTAGAGCCGGGCGATGTAGCGCGAATTCTCAAGCGCCGAGAGGCGATTGATCACCCCCCCCATGAACCCCAGGGGAAAGGAAATCCGACAGCCGCGCCGGATCACGCCCTCGTCGGGTTTTTCCAGCCCGGCCATCATGTTGATCAGCGTGGTCTTGCCGGTGCCGTTGGGCGCAAGGATGCCAAGGCTGCGGCCAAGTTCGACGCGAAACGACACCCGGTCAAGGATCACCTTGTGCTGGGTGCCTGTCCAGAAGGACTTGCTTACGTTTTCGAACTCGAGCATTGAGACGCCCCGGTTTTCTACTGCTCCCCCGTTCTAGCGGGGTTTTATTAACGACGGCTTAGTCACGTTTGAACGCATTATGGCCGATCTTGAGCCATCATGCCAACCAATCCGGGCGATTTTATGTCTATCGGCGCAAAAAGCCCCACCTGCGCCCATGGCGTTGCCATGAGGTGACGCCGGACCGATTTAGGCGGTGCTTGTCAAAGGGGCTGATTGCCCCGGCGGGCGCGCTAGGCTAGGGACGATATATTGCCACATGCCAGAGAAGTGCCATGAGCCGTATTTGCCATATTGAACTGGACGATGCCAACCTGCCCCCGCCCACGCCCGAAATCGAGCAGGAGCGCAAGGTTGCAATGTATGACCTGATCGAGGAAAACTGTTTTGACCTGCCTGCGCGCGACGGGCGCGCGGTGCCGGAGGGGCCTTACCGGGTTGCGCTGTCGATCCGCGAAAAGCGGCTGGTGTTTGACATCCGCACCGAGGCCGAGGAACTCGCCGCAGAGTTTCACCTTTCGCTCAGCCCGTTCCGGCAGGTGGTCAAGGATTACTGGTCGATCTGCGAAAGCTATTTCGATGCGGTCAAGAACATGCCGCCAAGCCAGATCGAGACCATCGACATGGCCCGTCGCGGCATCCACAACGAGGGCGCGCGCGTTCTGGCCGAGCGCCTTGAGGGCAAGGCAGAGGTTGATACCGACACAGCGCGCCGTTTGTTCACGCTGATCTGCGTGCTGCATTTCGGGGGCTGAGTGCATGCCGGATGCGCTGCCGCAATCAGTTCTGTTTTGCTGCGATCACAATGCCGTCCGCTCGCCCATGGCCGAGGGGATCATGAAGAAATTCTATGGCACCGGCACCTATGTGCAATCGGCCGGTGTCAAAAGCGATATGGAAATCGACGGGTTCAGCATCGCGGTCTGTCGCGAAATCGGGGTCGAGCTTGACCGCCACCGCACCCGAAGTTTTGACGAGATGGAGCAATGGGGCGATGACCTGTCGTCCTTTGATCTTATCGTCGCCCTTAGCCCGGCAAGCCAGCGTCGCGCGCTTGAACTCACGCGATTTTTCCATCTTGATGTGGTTTATTGGCCGATCATGGACCCGACCGGGCTTGCCCAGACCCGCGAGGCCCGTCTTGACGCCTATCGCCAGACCCGAGATCAGATCATCGCCCATCTGCAAGAGCGGTGGGGCCCAGCCGGAGAAGACATATGAACACCACAGTCAAAGCCTATTTCGATGCCTTCAATCGCGGGGATGTGGCCGCCATGCTGGCCTGTGTGTCCGAGGATGTGGCCCATCACGTCAACGAGGGCAAGGTGCGCACCGGCAAGGACATGTTCCGCGACTTTTGTGAGCATATGAACCGCTGTTATCGCGAAGAGCTGACCGATATGGTGATCTTTGGCGCCGAGGGCGGCACCCGCGCGGCGGCGGAATATATCGTCAACGGCACCTACCTTGAGACTGACGAGGGCCTGCCCGAGGCAAAAGGCCAGACCTATCGCTTGCCGGCGGGGTCGTTTTTCACGCTCAAGGACGGGCTGATCACGCGGGTTGTGACCTATTACAATCTTGCCGATTGGACGGCACAGGTGTCTTGATCCGGGTTGCGCGGCTGACCGGAGCGGCGCTTGCCGCGGCCTTGCCGGATGTGGCGGCGCTTCGGATCACGGTGTTTCGCGACTTTCCGTATCTCTATGACGGCGACCTCGCCTATGAAGAGCGCTATCTTCAGACCTATCGCCAAAGCGAGGACGCCATTCTGGTCGGCGCTTACGACGGCGCGCGCCTTGTCGGTGCCGCGACCGGCACGCCAATGACGGATCACGCCGATGATTTCGCCGCCGCCTTTGCGGGGCAGGGCATCGCGCTGAGCGACATCTTTTATTGCGCCGAAAGCGTGCTTTTGCCCGCCTATCGCGGGCAGGGGGTGGGGCATCGGTTCTTTGACGCGCGCGAGGCGCAGGCGCGCGCCCTTGGGTGCGCTTACGTTGCGTTCTGTTCGGTCATGCGCCCGGCGGATCATCCCTTGCGCCCCGCCGATTACGCGTCGCTTGATCCGTTCTGGCGCAAGCGCGGTTATGCGCCGCTTGCGGGGGCCGTGGCGCGGTTTCGCTGGAAGGATATCGACCAGAGCGACGACAGCGAGCACGCGCTGCAATTTTGGATGCGCGCATTCTGAAGCCTATGGGAATTGTGCCACTTTTCTTAAAATTAACGAAGTTTCGCTGGCTAATGACCACAGGGGCTTGCTAATGGATTTTGGCCGGGGGGCAACAAATCAGGAGCGTGCTTGATGACGCGTCTTTTTGCCTTTGCCTTTGCCTTTGGCCTGTGCCTTTGTGCCGGCTTTTCCACGACCGCCATGGCCGAAGGCCGCGAGCGGATCGGCTATGGGCTGCTGTTTACCAATGATCTTATAGGTGACACCAAGGACCGTTGGCATACCGGCTCTGTCGCCTCCAGCCGCGTTTGGGCCGATGGCTGGAGCGGGGCGGCACCAGCGCGTTTTGGCGGTTTGCTTGAGTTCCGTTTCAACGGCGAAGTCATTGCGCCGGAAAACCTGTCACGTCCGGTTGCGTCCGACCGGCCCTTTGTCGGCGCGCTGAGTTTTGGGCTGCACACGCATTTCAAGCCGGCGCTGATCGAATATACGGTGGGGGCCGATCTTATCGTTACCGGCTCGCAGACCGGGCTTGATGATTTTCAGGATCACATCCATGACATCGTGGGCGAGCGCAACATCTCGCGCGCGGTGCAGCGCAATCAGGTGGACAACGCCTTTCGCCCTGCCGGGGTGTTTGAGGCGGGGCGCAGTTTTGATCTGGGGAATGCGCGTATTCGCCCCTTTGCCGAGGCCCGTTTCGGGGTCGAGGATCTGGTGCGTGCGGGGGCCGATATCACCATCGGATCGCTGACCCGCGATGAGTTGCTGATCCGCGAGCCGACCACAGGACAACGCTATCGCGTGGTACGCCAGGACGTGCCCGGCGTGGCCTTTGTTCTGGGCGGCGATATCGCCTATGTGGACCAGAGCGATTACCTTCCGGCGCGCAGCGGTATCACTGTGAAAGAGGATCGCATCCGCCTGCGCGGCGGGGCGCATTGGGAGGGACCGAGGGGCGGGTCGCTGTTTTACGGCGTCACATGGCTTGGTGAGGAATTCGATCAGCAGGATAGCGCTCAGGTGGTCGGGTCTGTGCAGTTCAGGTTGCGTTTCTGATAAAAATTCCCATGAGGGCTTTCCAGACTGATTCGTCTTTGTTAAGCTTTTGGTAATAATAAAAAACGTTGAGGCAGGCAGTAGGATCATGGGAACGGGCTTTCGTGACACGTTCGTCATCTCCTGGTCGCAAACGAAGTTGGACGGTCTGAGATCTGGACCGGTGCAGTCGCTTTCTGTCGGGGTCACATGGTCCTGGTATGGCGATACCGTGCGGGTGGATGGGCCTAACGAGTTGTTGCGGCTTGAGATGTCGGATGGCGAAGCCGTGAACCGCAAACGTGCGGCACGGATGGTGCGGCGTCTTGTGGGCGCGGCAATGAGCAATACACGCGACCTGGATCGGGTCGAGGTGGCAGACCCCCTTATGGATATCGGGTTCGTCGTAACCGACGGCACCCGCAGTTATACGGTGACGATCATCGAGGTCGGCGGCGGTGGTGCGCCGCTGTTGATGTTCCACGACGACATTCCGCCGGTCGGGCGCGAAATGTGGGTGGTGCATCACTCGCTTGAGGGGATGCGCGGCGCCTCGACAGGGCCGGCAAGCGGCGGGGTGATCTGTTTCACGCCGGGCACACGGATCGAAACCCCCGATGGGCCGCGCCTTGTGGAAGAGCTGCGCGAAGGCGACCGGGTGCAGACCAAGGATAACGGCGCCGAGGAAATCCAATGGATCGGCAGCCGACGGATGACCGGCGCGCGCCTGTTTGCGATGCCCAAGCTCAGGCCGATCCGCCTTAGGGCGGGGGCGCTTGGGATTGACCGGCCGGATGCGGAATTGCTGGTCTCGCCCGAACACCGGCTTTTGGTGCAAGGCGATGTGGCGCGGGCGTTGTTCAACACGACCGAGGTTCTGGTCATGGCGCGCGATCTTGTCAACAATGACACGGTGACGGTCGATCTGGCCTCGCGCGAGGTGACCTATATTCACCTGCTCCTGCCTTGCCATCAGATCATCTGGGCCAATGGTGTGCAAACCGAAAGCTTCCATCCGGCCAGTGCCGCGCTAGCGTCTCTGGCGGAGGCGGATCGCGGGCGGTTGCTTGCGCTCAATCCCAACCTTGAATTTGAGCCCCACCTTTATGGCGGCTTTGCGCGGCGTTGTCTGAACGGCTCGGAAGCGGCTATTCTGGCCTATGAAGCGGCATAAGTCTGAGGCGCTGATCTGGACCGCTGGCCGCGGCACGCGCGGCAATCGGCGGGTTTGAGTATTTGGACCAAGAAGAAGCAGCGGTTGAGCGGTTGACAGCACCGGGTGGCGCTGTATAAGCGCGGCTTCATTGGTGTTGGTGGCCCCTGCAAGGGGATGCCTGTCGGGACCCTGTCGTAAGATAAGGCCAAAGGACAACGCCCTTCATCGCTTTCCATGCCCTGAAAACTGGGAACCGGTTTTCGAATCAGGTGTGGAAGCACTTAAATCGAAGGAGATCAGCCGTGACAAAACGCACGTCTGCCAAGTACAAAATTGACCGCCGCATGGGCGAAAACATTTGGGGTCGCCCCAAATCCCCCGTCAATCGCCGTGAATATGGCCCTGGCCAGCATGGCCAGCGCCGCAAGGGCAAAGTCTCTGACTTTGGTCTTCAGCTGCGCGCCAAGCAGAAGCTTAAAGGCTATTACGGCGATCTGACCGAAAAGCAGTTCCGGCGCATCTATGCCGAGGCCGAGCGTCTCAAGGGCGATACCGGCGAGAATCTGATCGGTCTGCTTGAGCGCCGTCTTGACGCGGTTGTGTACCGTGCCAAATTCGTTCCCACCATGTTTGCCGCACGTCAGTTCGTGAACCACGGCCATGTCAAGGTGAACGGTCAGCGCGTGAACATCCCTTCGTACCGTGTAAAAGAGGGTGACGTGATCGAAGTGCGTGACCGGTCAAAGCAAATGACTGTTCTGCTGGAAGCCGTTCAACTGGCCGAGCGCGACGTTCCCGATTACATCGATGCGGATCATTCGAAGATGGTTGCCACCTTTGTGCGCCAGCCGGGCCTTTCGGATGTGCCCTATCCGGTGCTGATGGAACCGAACCTCGTTATCGAATTCTACGCGCAGAACTAAGTTTTCTGCAAATGTGTCAGAGGCCGCGACGGGAAACCGCCGCGGCCTTTTTCGTTTCGTACTGGTCAAGTGTGAATGCCAAAGCTAGAACGTCGCTTGGGAGATTTTTGATATGACCATGATTATACCGCAGCCGGGCATTATGCAGATCGCGCCGTATCAGGGGGGCGCATCGCATGTTGAGGGCATGACCAATGTGGTCAAGCTCAGCTCGAACGAAAACCCGTTTGGCCCCTCGGAGGCGGCAAAGGAGGCGTTTCGCAAGGCGGCCTATGAGTTGCATCGCTATCCCTCGACCGATCACGCCGGCCTGCGCGCCGCGATTGGCGAGGTGCATGGGCTTGACCCCGAGCGCATCATTTGCGGTGTCGGCAGCGATGAGATCATATCGTTTCTGTGCCAATCCTACGCCGGGCCGGGCGATGAGGTGATCCACACCGAGCACGGCTTTGCCATGTACCGGATCAGCACGTTGGCCAATGGCGCCACCCCCGTCGAGGTGCGCGAGCGCGAGCGGGTGACCGATGTGGATGCGATCCTTGCGGCCTGTAACGACAAGACCCGACTGGTGTTTATCGCCAACCCCAACAATCCGACCGGCACCATGGTCGGCGAGGCCGATCTTGCGCGGCTGGCGGCGAACCTTCCCGAGCGGGCGCTATTGGTGATTGACGGGGCTTATGCGGATTATGTCGAGGGTTATGACGGCGGCGCGTCGCTTGTCGAGACGCGCGAGAACGTGGTGATGACGCGCACCTTTTCCAAGCTTTACGGGCTTGGCGGATTGCGTGTCGGCTGGGGCTATGGGCCGCAGCATGTGGTGGATGTGCTGAACCGGGTGCGCGGGCCGTTCAACCTTAGCCATGCGGCGCTTGTCACCGCCGAGGCGGCGGTGCGCGATACCGACTGGGCCGCGAAATGCCGCGATGAGAATACCCGCATGCGCGCCTGGCTTGCCGAGGCCCTGGCGGGTTATGGTGTGGCGTCGGACACGGCGACTGGGAATTTCATCCTAGCGCGGTTTGCCGATCGCGCCGAGGCTGAGGCCTGTGATGAACATTTGCAATCCGAGGGCCTTATCGTGCGCCGGGTGGCGGGGTACAACCTGCCGCATTGTCTGCGGATCACGGTCGGTGACGAGCCAAGCTGTCGTCGGGTGGCGCATGCGATTGGGCAGTTCATGGGCCGGGCACGATGAGCGTGATCTATGAGCGGGTGGCGCTGATCGGGCTTGGGCTTATTGCCTCGTCGATGGTGCATGCGATGCGGCGCGCGGGCGTGGCGGGTGAGATCACCGGTTATGCACGTTCCGTCGAGACGCGCGACGTGGCGCGCGAAATCGGGCTTTGCGACCGGGTCTGTGACAGCGCCGCCGAGGCGGTGGCGGGCGCTGACCTTGTGGTGCTTTGCGTGCCCGTGGGCGCGATGGGGGCGGTTGCCGCCGAGATCGCCCCGGCGCTCAAACCCGGCGCGACGCTAAGCGATGTTGGATCGGTCAAGCGCGCGGTGATCGACGCGGTGGCGCCGCACCTGCCCGAGGGCGTGCATTTCGTGCCCGCCCATCCGCTTGCGGGCACCGAGCATTCGGGGCCGCGCGCGGGCTTTGCCGAGCTGTTTGACAATCGCTGGTGCCTGATCGTGCCGCAGGAGGGGACCGATCGCGCGGCCGTGACGCGGCTTGAGGGGTTCTGGCAGGCGCTTGGCGCGCTGACCGATGAGATGGACGCGGATCACCACGATCTTGTGCTGGCCGTGACAAGCCACACGCCGCATCTGATTGCCTATACGATGGTCGGCGTGGCCGATGATCTGCGCCGGGTGACCGATAGCGAGGTGATCAAGTATTCCGCCGCAGGCTTTCGCGATTTCACCCGGATCGCGGCCAGTGACCCGACCATGTGGCGCGATGTGTTCCTAAACAACAAGGACGCGACGCTTGAAATCCTGGGGCGGTTCACCGAGGAATTGTTCGCCTTGCAAAGGGCGATCCGGATTGGTGACGGTGATCACCTGCATGCCTATTTCACCCGCACGCGGGCGATCCGGCGTGGCATCATCGAGGCCGGGCAGGACACCGATGCGCCCGATTTTGGCCGGGCACGCAAAGCATGAGGCGGCTGGCCCTGAGTCTTGCGATCGGGCTAAGCGCGCTTGCCACGGGATGCGGGCGCGGCGACGACCAAACGGTGAGCCGCAGCAGCGGCGGCCTGTGTGGCCGACCGGGCCTTGGCGGTCAGGTCATGGGCCCGGTGGACAATCCGGTGGATGGTTGCGGGTCTGCTCATGCGATCCGGCTTGAGGCGGTGGGCGCGATCCGGCTGAGCCAGCCGGCGACGATGGATTGCCCGACGGCGCGCGCGCTTGAAACTTGGGTCACGAGAAGTGCCGTTCCAGAAGTGGGGCGCATGGGCGGTGGCCTAAGCGGTTTGCGTGTCGCGGCGCATTACACGTGCCGTACGCGTAACAACCAGCCCGGCGCGCGGATTTCCGAGCATGGCCGGGGCAAGGCGATTGACATCGCTGCGCTACAATTGCGCGACGGGTCCGAGATTTCGGTGCTGCGCGATTGGGGCCAGGGGCCGCGTGGCCGGGTTCTGCGCCAGACGCATAAAGCCGCCTGCGGGCCGTTCGGCACGGTGCTTGGCCCCAATTCGGACCGCCACCACCAGGATCATTTCCATTTCGACACCGCGTCGCATCGCGGCG
>JAVVFB010000099.1:0-11251 GCA_032251095.1 Roseovarius sp.
GGCTGTGATCTGCCGGAGCTGAGCCTTGAGGACATGCAATCGGTGCATGGCGAAATCACCGCATCGGTCTATGATGTGCTCGGGGTGCATAATTCGGTGGCTTCGCGGCAAAGCTATGGCGGCACGGCGCCGGTGCGGGTGCGCGAACAGATCGCCCGCTGGAAAGAGAGGTTGGCATGACGAAACGATATCTGGCGGCGCTTGCGCTTTTGATCGTGGCAGGCTGTGGTGTTGATGGCGAGCCGGTGCGCCCGTCGCTTGGCACCACCATCGGTGTCAGCAGCGGTGGCGGGGTGCGCGCCACGACCAATGTCGGCGCGGTGCTTGGCAATGTGAATGTCGGCGTGGGCGTCGGGTTGTGAGGTGGGTTTTCCTCGCCCTTGCGATCTGGGGCACGATCCATCCGATGGTCTATTTCCTGCAATGGTTTGGGGAAAATGGCTATGACCTTATGGGGATGGTCGAGGCCTGGCACGCGAATGCGGCGTCAAGCGGGTTGGTCTGGGATCTGACGATTGCGGCGATTGCCCTGACGGTTTGGATTGTGGTCGAGGTGGTCAGGCGGCGCATGTGGCTTGGCCTGATCGCCATTCCGGCGACGTTTTGCATCGGGGTCAGCTGTGGCTTGCCGCTCTATCTGTTCTTGCGGGCACGGCCCGGCGGACAGGGCGAAATTTGAGTATTTCTGGAACGATGAAAGTCGGATCTTGTGCCCTTCTGATTGGTGCAGGTCTGCGGAGTTTGGGGTAGGTCGATGGATCATTTCAATTATCAAAGCGGTGAGTTGTTTGCCGAGGATGTGCCTGTGGCCGAGATCGCGGCCGCCGTGGGCACGCCGTTTTACTGTTATTCCACCGCCACGCTGGAGCGGCATTTCAGGCTGTTTGACGAGGCATTGGCCGGGATGGATCATCTTGTGTGCTATGCCATGAAGGCCGCCAGCAATCAGGCGATCCTCAAGACGCTGGCGGCGCTTGGGGCCGGGATGGATGTGGTGTCGGGCGGCGAATATGCCCGCGCGCGCGCTGCCGGTGTTCCCGGCGAGAGGATCGTGTTTTCCGGTGTTGGCAAGACCCGCGACGAGATGCATATGGCCCTCACGGGCGGCATTCGCCAGTTCAACGTGGAAAGCGAGCCCGAGATGGTGGCGCTGAATGCGGTGGCGCTTGAGCTTGGGGTGAGGGCGCCGATCACCATTCGTGTGAATCCGGATGTCGATGCCAAGACCCACGCCAAGATCGCCACCGGCAAGTCAGAGAACAAGTTCGGCATTCCGATTTCGCGGGCCCGCGCGGTCTATGGCGAAGCTGCCGCGATGCCGGGGCTTGAGGTCATCGGGATTGACGTGCACATCGGCAGCCAATTGACCGAGCTTGAGCCGTTCCGGCAGGCCTATGAAAAGGTCGCCGAGCTGACCGAGACCTTGCGCACGGATGGCCATGATATCCGGCGGCTTGATCTCGGCGGCGGTCTTGGCATTCCCTATACCCGGAGCAATGATACGCCGCCCTTGCCGACTGATTATGGTCGGTTGATCAAGGAAACGCTTGGCCATCTCGGCTGTGAGATCGAGATCGAGCCGGGGCGCCTTGTGGTGGGCAATGCCGGCATTCTGGTCAGCGGTGTGATCTATGTGAAATCCGGCGAGGGCCGCGATTTCCTGATCCTCGATGCGGCGATGAATGATCTTATCCGCCCGGCGATGTATGACGCGCATCACGATATCGTGCCGGTGATCGAACCGGCCCCCGGCGTCGAGCAGGTGCCTTATGATGTGGTCGGACCGGTCTGCGAATCAGGCGATACCTTTGCCAGGGGGCGGATGATGCCGCCGTTGAAAGACGGTGATCTTGTGGCGTTTCGCAGTGCCGGCGCTTACGGCGCGGTGATGTCCAGCGAGTATAATACGCGGCCTCTGATCCCCGAGGTTCTGGTGCATGGGCATGAATTTGCCGTGATTCGGGCAAGACCGACCTTTGACGAGATCATAAATCGAGATACCATTCCCGAGTGGCTATGACGCGATGGGCGCGTCGGGCCGAGGAATGGTGCGGCGCATGCCAAAGACGCAAAACCCCCTGACGCCGGTTCTGGCCCGGTTGCAACGGCCCCTTGGCCTGACATGGGCGGGGTTGATCGCAGAGCGGCTTGTGCGGGCATTCTGGCCGGTCTGGAGCCTTTTGGCGGCGGGTGCTGCGATGCTGATGCTTGGCCTTCAGGACATGGCGCCGGTCGAAGTGGTCTGGTCGGTTCTCATGCTGGGTGGGCTTGCGCTGCTGGTATTTGCGGTGCAGGGCACGTGGCGGTTTCGCTTTCCGCGCCGGGCCGAGGCGCTTGCGCGGCTTGACGAAGCATTGCCGGGGCGGCCCTTGGCGGCGTTGGCGGATGAACAGGCGGTGGGCGCGGGCGATCCCGGATCGCAGGCCTTGTGGCGCGCACATCTGGCGCGGATGGCGACGCGTGCCGCAGAGGCGAAAGCGGTCGAACCCGACCTGAAACTGTCACGACAAGACCCGTTCGGCTTGCGGTACATCGCTCTTCTGGGGCTGGTGGTGGCGCTTTTGTTCGGCTCGGTCTGGCGCGCGGGATCGGTGGTGCAGATGGTGCCGGGCGGCGGCAATGGCGCGGCGCTTGCCAGTGGCCCGACGTGGGAGGGCTGGGTTGAGCCGCCCGCCTATACTGGCCTGCCGAGCCTTTATCTCAACGATCAGGACGAGACCCTGCGCGCACCGGTCGGAAGCCGCATTACGCTACGGTTTTATGGCGAGGTCGGCGCGCTGAGCCTTGCCGAGACCGTGTCACAGCGGACCGAAAACATCGGTGCGGCAACCGATAGCGAGCATCGTTTCGAGCTGCGCCAAAGTGGCGAAATGCGGATTGAAGGCCCCGGCGGGCGCGTGTGGCAGGTCGAGGCCACACCGGATATGGCGCCGATGGTCAGCCTGTCGCAGGGCGCGGCCAAGACCACCTTTGACGGCCAGATGAGCCAGCCGTTTCAGGCCAGCGATGACTATGGCGTGACTGGCGGCCGCGCGGTCTTTGCGCTTGATCTGGCGGAGGTTGATCGCCGCCACGGGCTTGCCGTCGCGCCGGAACCGCGCGACCCGATCGAGCTTGACCTGCCGATGCCGATTGCCGGGGATCGGGCCGAGTTTCGCGAAACCCTGATCGAGAACCTGTCAGAGCATCCCTGGGCGCATTTGCCAGTGGTTCTTGACGTGCGGGTCGAGGATGCGATTGGCCAACAGGGCATGGCCGAACCGATGCAAATGACGCTTCCGGCGCGGCGGTTTTTCAATCCGCTGGCGGCGGCGGTGATCGAACAGCGCCGTGATCTTTTGTGGTCGCGCGCAAATGCGCCCCGCGTGGCACAGGTGTTGCGCGCGGTGTCTTACAAGCCGACGCCGAAGCTGTTTCGCTCCGAGGCCGCGTATTTGCGGTTCCGGGTGATTTTGCGCCAGCTTGAGTCGATGACTGCGAGCGAGGGTCTTGACGGCGATGAACGTGACGAGATTGCACAGGCGCTCTGGGATCTGGGCGTGTTGCTTGAGGATGGCGATGTCGGCGACGCACTGGAGCGGATGCGCGCGGCGCAGGAACGCCTGAGCGAGGCGATGAAGAACGACGCCAGCGAAGAGGAAATCGCCCGCCTGATGCAGGAATTGCGCGACGCGACGCAGGATTACCTGCGCCAGAAGATGCAGCAGGCACAGCGCGAAAATCCCGAACAAGGCGATCAGCAGAGCGCCGAGAACACCATGCAGATGACCCAGCAAGACCTGCAGGACATGATGGACCGCATCCAGGAGTTGATGGAACAGGGCCGCATGGCGGAGGCGCAGCAGGCGCTGGAAGAATTCCAGCAGATGATGGAAAACATGCAGGTTACCCAAGGTTCGCCGGGCCAGTCGCCGGGCCAAGAGGCGATGGAGGGGCTGGCCGATACGCTGCGCGAGCAGCAGGGCCTGTCGGATCAGGCGTTCCGTGATTTGCAGGAACAGTTCAACCCCGGCGCCCAATCGGGCCAGTCGCAGGGCAATGAGGGCCGCAATGGCGGCCAAGGCCGCGGCCAAAGCCATGACGGCCAGCAAGGTCAGGGCGGCGGCGAAGGCGGCGAACAACCCGGCCAGCAGGGCGGCGGACAACGGGATCAGGCGGGCGAACAGGGTCAGGCCGGATCGCTGGCCGA
Source organism: Roseovarius sp. (assembly GCA_032251095.1). GTDB lineage: Bacteria > Pseudomonadota > Alphaproteobacteria > Rhodobacterales > Rhodobacteraceae > Roseovarius. Next base: position 4,190 of record JAVVFB010000099.1, read on the forward strand.
GCGGCAAGAGGCGCTGCGCCAAGAGCTTGAGCGCCAGAGTCAGGGCTTGCCACAGCTTGGCGGCGAGGCCGGAGAGGCCGCGCGTGAGGCGCTGGAGCGCGCAGGTCGCGCCATGGAGGGGGCCGAAGAAGCGCTGCGCAATGACGATCTTGCCGAGGCCATCGACAATCAGGCCGAGGCGATGGATGCGCTGCGCGAGGGCATGCGCAACATGGGCGAGGCGATGGCCGAACAGCAAAACCCCGGCGGGCAGGGCGAGGCCTTTGGCGAGGCGGGCGAGCAGCAATCAGACCCCTTGGGCCGCAACCCCGGTCGGGGCCGTCAGGCGGGCACGCAGGATAATCTGTTGCAGGGCGAGGATGTCTATCGACGCGCGCGCGAATTGCTTGACGAAATTCGTCGCCGCTCTGGCGAGGGTGCCCGCCCGGATGTGGAACTCGATTATCTCAAGCGGCTGCTGGAAAGGTTCTGACGCCTCTAAAGCATGTTGCTCAAAAGTGGAAACCGGTTTTGAGCGATCCGAACATGCAAAATCAATAGCTTAGAGAGTGTCTCGTGAATTCCAATGAACGCGACGTGCTCTAGCATTCAATTTCAGTCCTTGAAGGAGAATGCAGCGCCAAATCCCCGGATTACCCGCCGCTTGCAGGGGCACCCATATCCGAGAGCCAGCCGGTCGCAGAGCCGATCAGATCATTCAGCCCAAGCCGCAACCCATTCACCGCGGCGACAAAACTGTCGAGCGGCGCTTGGGCAGCGGGCAGCATCTGGGCGATTTGCGGCGCAAAGACATAGGCCAATGTCCCAAGCACAAAGACCACAAGCGCCAAACGGAACCCGGTGCCAAAGCCACTGCGCCGTGGCGGCAGGGCCATGTCTTCGGGGATTGCGGCTGTGCTCGGCTCATCGCGATCATTCACCGAGGTGAGCGAGGAATTGATTTCCTCGATATCGGGCAAAAGATTGCGTCGTGACGAAGGGTCGATGTCGGCGTGCTCATCTTGGGCAGATGGTGTTGTGCCGTCAGGGGGCGGGGTGCCGCCGCGCAGGCGCTCCATCCGAATGCGGGCCTGTTGGCTGCGCTCATCGGGGGCCGGGCTTGGATCGCTGAGGCCAAGATCGGGCTGGGTTTCCAACCCGCCCGCGCTTTCGCTGGCGCGCACGCTGCGTTCGTGATCGGCCTCCTGGCGCAGGATGTCGGCCACATCGGGATCGACAGTGCGTCGTGTCGCGGTCGGGGCCAACTCCGGCGTGGGGGCGGGCGCGGTGGCCGCCTCGGGTTCAACGTCGCCGCGCGTGTCATCGCCCTTGTCATCGCCCTTTTCGTCGCCGTCGTCGTGGCGCGCGGGCGGTGCCGGGGCGGGCGGGGACTTGTCCCACGCCGGTGGCGCATCCATATCATCCTCGCCTGACGCCACGCCAGAACTTGGATGGTGTTGAAACCACGTGTCACCGCAGTTCGAACACTGCACATCGCGTCCGCCTGTGGGGATCACCTCATCGGGCACTTCATATTGCGCCCCACAATTCGGGCATACTAGCCGCATCCTGCCACCTGTAAACTGCCGCCGTTATCCGGCTCCTATCATTACCCTATAGCATAGGCTGTTCTTCGCTTTGGGAAAAGAGCAAAGGAATTCACCGCAAGTATCATTGCACATGTGTGGCCTCTGAGGCATTTAGGGTCTGTGTACTGTGAGGGGACCGCCGTGATCGAGCTGGAGAACGTGGCCTATAGCTATGGTGGGGGCGAGTTGCTGAGCGATGTCTCACTCAGCCTGAGCCCGGGGTCGTTTCATTTTCTGACCGGGCCGTCCGGGGCTGGCAAGACCACCTTGCTCAAGCTGTGTTATGGCGCGCTTGTGCCGACCTCGGGACAGGTGCGGCTTTTCGGGCAAGACCGGCGCACGATGGAGCGCGACGATATCGCCATGGCGCGGCGACGGATCGGGGTCGTGCATCAGGATTGCCAGTTTCTCGATCACCTGAGCGTATCGGACAATATTGCCTTGCCGTTGATGGTCTCGGGGCGTGATCTGTTGAACGAGGCGGCGAACCTCAAGGAGCTCACCGGCTGGGTTGGCCTGCGCGAACGCGCCGGGGCCCTGCCGCCGGAATTGTCGGGCGGCGAGCGGCAGCGCGCGGCGCTTGCGCGCGCCGTGATCATGTCGCCCGACGTGGTGCTTGCAGATGAACCCACAGGCAATGTGGATTGGGAAATGTCGCAGCGCCTGTTGCGCCTGTTGATCGAGCTGAACCATATGGGCAAGACCATCATGATCGCGACCCATGACCTTGCCCTGATCCGCGCGGCCAAAAGCCAGGTGCAGGCGCGGGTGTTGCGGATCGCGTCGCGGCGGTTGCAATTGGCGGGGGCGGACCTTTGAAGATTGACCTGACGCCCGTAACCGAATTTCTGCTGGCCGATGCCCAGGCTGACCGGGTGGTGCCGCCCACCGGGTTTACGGCCTGGCTGACCGTGTTCAGCGCGGCGGCGATGGGGTTTCTGGCGGTGTTTGCGCTGGCGCTGTCGTTGGCCACGGGGCGGCTTGCGGATCGGTGGGGAAACGAGCTTGCGCGTAGTTCCACCATCCGGATTTCCGCCCCTGCGGGGCAGATGGCCGCACAGACCGAGGCCGCTTTGCGCCTGCTTGAGACAACAACCGGCGTGGCCAGTGCGCGCGCGCTGAGCACCGAGGAAGAGGCGGCGCTTTTGGCGCCTTGGTTCGGGCCGGACCTGCCGATTGACCAATTGCCTATCCCGCAACTGATCGAGGTGATCGAAGAGGGCGCGGGTTTTGACGCAGAGGGGTTGCGTCTGCGGCTTGCGGCCGAGGTGCCGGGGGCGGTGCTGGATGATCACACCCGCTGGCGCCAGCCATTGGTGCGCGCGGCAGAGCGGCTTAGGTTTCTGGGCTTGCTGTCGCTTGTGTTGATCGGGGCGACCGTGGCGGCGATGATCACGCTTGCGGCCAATGCGGCCCTTGCGGCCAATAGCCAGCTAATCAGCGTGCTGCGCCTTGTGGGCGCGCGTGACACCTTTATTGCCCGCGCCTTTGTGCGCCGCTTTACCCTGCGCGCGCTTGGCGGTGCGGCGCTTGGGGTGGTGCTGGGCTGTCTGGCGGTACTGCTTTTGCCGGGCGCCGAAGCCGAGGGTGGCTTTTTGACCGGACTTGGGTTTCAGGGCTGGCATTGGCTCTGGCCGGTTGTGATCCCGCCACTGGCGGCGATGGTGGCCTTTTTCGCCACTCGAATGGCGGCCCATAAAACGCTAGAGGATATGCCATGAGATATGCGGTGCAATGGCTGCGGTCGCTGGTTTTTGTCGGGCAGATGTATCTTATGCTGCCGGTGATCGGGCTGCTTTACATGCCCGGTGCCATTCTTAGCCGCGCGGGCGCGGTGCGGGGCTGCAAGGCCTATTGCAATTGGGTGCGCTGGACCGCGCGCTGGATGGTTGGCTTGCGCACCGAAGTGCGCGGCACGCCCCCCGAGGGGCAGGTTCTTATTGCCTCCAAGCATCAGTCATTTCTGGATATCCTGTTGATCTACTCCGAGCTTCCGGCGGGCCGCTTTATCATGAAACGTGAAATCCTCTGGACGCCGGTGATCGGGCTTTATGGCATGCGCATCGGCTGTGTCTCGGTCGATCGCGGCAAGCCCGGGGCGGCGATCAAAAAGATGGTAGCGGATGTCGCACGCGGCGCACAAAAGCCCGGACAGTTGGTCATTTACGCCCAAGGGACGCGCGTGGCCCCCGGCGTGAAGGCCCCCTACAAGATTGGTGTTGGCGTGCTTTACGAGCAGATGGGTGTGACCTGTGTGCCTGCGGCGACCAATGTCGGGGTGTTCTGGCCAAAGCGCGGGATTTACCGCAAGCCGGGCGTGGCCGTGGTCGAGTTTCTGGAGCCGATCGAGGCGGGCCTTGGCAAAGAGGCCTTTATGGCGCGCCTTGAGGAGGAGGTCGAAACCGCCTCGGATGCGTTGTTACAAGAAGCGGGATTTCCGGTCGACGGAATTGCATAGGCCAGAGGCACCGCTCTTCGCGCCCTTGCAGGCGCGCCTCGCGAGACGGGCTGTAAAGCCCGGAGAGCCTCAGGCCGAGAGGCGGCGTGCCATATATTGATAGAAATAGTGCCCTTGGCCCTCGTGCAGATAGTCGACGTTGAGTTGGGCCTTGGCTCTGAACGCGGCGCGCGCGGCAGGGATATGGGCCGGGGGGACGCGCGCCTGACCCTCTTCAATATCCTTGATGTGGGCATCATAGGCCGCCGTGACCCGGTTCGCGAAATTCTGATCCGAAGTGGCGCTTTGCGCCGAGAGGTGCAGGTTATAACTTACCTTGGCCAACGGACAGGAGCCGCCACACAGCGCCAGAACCTCGATCGTGTGCAGAATGTCCTGTGCCGGTCGGTTGGAAAAAGGGCCCACAAGCGCGCGCTGTGCCACGGGGTGAAAGCTTGCCCCGGTATGCCCGATATCGGCGATGCTAAGGTGGCCGGCGTCAACCGTAGGCAACTGCAAAATCGTTTTGTGTTGCAAGGTGATGCGGGTTTTTCCGAAGGCTGCACCATGATGCCCCGCAAGGGGAGCGAGGGCCGCCAGGTACCCGGGTTGCCAAGTGTCATCTGCATCGAGAAAGGCAATGATCTGGCCGCGTGCGCGCGCCAGAGCGCGGTTGCGGGCGGGCCCGGCGCCGGTGGCGTTATGATGCGGGTCGCAGCGGTGAATGCTCAGCCCGTAATCGGGCAGGTCGTCGTATCCGTGACCGTCATCCGGTGCGATCACCACTTCGATCTGATCGAGTGGCAGCCCGGAGCGGGCCACAGATGCAAGAGCGGCGGGTAAACTGCCCGCCGCCTTATGGGCCGGAATGACGACCGAGACGAGCGGGGCCATGCCCGCCGCCACCCTCACGCGTGAATGGCCCCGTCACCGCAGGCGAGGGCGGCTTCGCGCACCGCCTCGGAATAGGTCGGGTGGGCGTGACAGGTGAGCGCCAGATCCTGCGCGCTTGCGCCGAATTCCATCGCGACACAGATCTCGTGGATCAGATCGCCGGCCCCGGGCCCGATGATATGTGCGCCCAGAATGCGGTCAGTTTCCTTGTCGGCGAGGATTTTCACAAAGCCATCCCCGGCAAAGACCGCCTTGGCGCGACCATTTCCCATGAACGAGAACTTGCCGACCTTATAGGCGCGACCGGCCTCTTTCAGGGTTTCTTCGGTCTCGCCAACATTGGCGACCTCGGGGTGGGTATAGATCACGCCGGGGATGACGCCATAGTTCACATGGCCATACTTGCCCGCCAGCACCTCGGCGCAGGCCATGCCCTCATCCTCGGCTTTATGGGCCAGCATCGGGCCGGTGATCGCGTCGCCGATGGCGTAGATGCCCTTGACGCTTGTCTGCCAGTGGTCGTCGGTCTTGATCTGGCCGCGATCGGTCATCTCGACGCCAAGATCGGCAAGGCCAAGCCCGTCGGTATAGGGTTTGCGCCCGGTGGCCAGAAGCACGATATCGGCGTCGATGGTTTCTTCCTTGTCGGTCTTGCGCAGCTTGTAGGTGACCTTGGCCTTGGTCTTGAGGGTTTCGACCGATTGCACGGCGGCGCCCATGACAAAGGTGAGGCCCTGCTTTTTCAGGATGCGCTGGAAGGTTTTCTGCACTTCGGCGTCCATGCCGGGGGTGATCGCGTCAAGGTATTCGACCACCGTGACCTGTGCGCCGAGGCGGGCATAAACCGAGCCCATTTCAAGGCCGATCACGCCAGCACCGATCACCACCAGGGATTTCGGGATCTTGCCAAGCTCAAGCGCGCCGGTGGAGGTGACGACGATCTTCTCATCGACCTCGACACCGGGCAGGGACGAGGGCACAGAGCCAGAGGCGATGATGATGTTCTTGGCCTCGTGCACATCGTCGCCAACCTTGACGCGGCCCACTTCGGGGATCGAGCCCCAGCCCTTGAGCCAGTCGATCTTGTTCTTCTTGAACAGGAATTCGATGCCCTTGGTGTTCTGGCCAATCACGTCATCCTTATAGGCGAGCATCTGTTTCCAGTCGACCGAGGGCGATTTGCCCTTGAGGCCCATGGCGGCAAAGTTGTGTTCGGCCTCGTGCAGCATGTGGCTGGCGTGGAGCAGGGCCTTGGAGGGGATGCAGCCGACGTTGAGGCAGGTGCCGCCAAGGGTCTCGCGACCCTCGACCACGGCGGTTTTCAGGCCCAGTTGCGCACAGCGGATGGCGGCGACATAGCCGCCGGGGCCTGCGCCGATGATGATCACGTCATAGTTTGCCATTGGGTATCCTTTTCGTTGCAGGAGTCGTTAGGGGCGCTACCCCTCTGGCCCGTTCCGGACCATTCACCCCGGAGTATTTCGGCCAAGAAGAAGGTCATAAGAGCGCCGCCAGAAGCATCAGTGTGGTCGCGAAGAACCCCACGGCCCAGATCAGCGAGCGCCAGGGGCGCAGGCCGAAATAATAGGCCGGGATATAGAGGACGCGGGCGCCGAGATAGGTGAAGGCGCAGGCGGCGGTGAGGGGCGAGGTGATCTTGGTGAAGGTGACCACGATCACTGCGATGGTGAAGAGGATCAGCCCCTCGAAATGATTCGAGAGCGCACGGCCAAGGCGCGCGGTTTTCGGCGAGAGTTGTTTCGTAGGCTCCCGGTCGCGCGCCGACATCGTATAGCCCGGCCCAAGCTCGAGATTGGCCGGGACGGCATAGAGTACGAATTGGATGGCCTGCAGGAGCGCGGCGAGGGTGAGGGCGGTGAGTTCGGGGGTCATTTAGGACCCCACAGATTTGGTGAACCCACCAAGAACGCTCCCTAAAAAATCGCCAAACTGGGAGTAGGATGCTGGTGCTTTGCTTACGTTCTTGACTGTCTCTGAGAGCATTTCACTTTCGCCGTTTATATTAACCTCTTGCCTTAGCGCAGCTTGGCCAAACGAGGTAATGTGTACGTTTTGCACATGGCCTTTTGCGGGACCGCCCATGGTTCGATTGTAAGCTTGAACTTTGATTAGACCTTCGCCTTCCAACCATCTTATGCAGGG
>JAVVFB010000009.1:0-29034 GCA_032251095.1 Roseovarius sp.
CCTGGCACCAGCCGCCCGGCGCACAGCCAAGATCGACAATCCGCGCGCCCGGCACCAGAAAGCGGAACTTGTCATCCACTTCCATGATCTTGAAGGCCGCGCGCCCACGATAGCCCTCGACCTGCGCGCGTTTGACATAGGGGTCGTTCAACTGGCGCTGAAGCCAGCGTGTCGACGAGGGTTTGCGCCCGCGCGCGGTTTTCACCTGCACCGTCAATTCGCGCTGTCCGCGCCCCGAGGTGTTCTTGCCATCCGGTGTCTTGGCCATCAGTCTGTTCCGTCCTTGAAAACCCCATCCGCCGCCATCTGGGCGTAGAGCATGCCTTCGCGCAACCCGCGGTCGGCCACCGACAGACGGTCGGTTGGCCAGCACCGCAAAAGCGCCTGTAAGATTGCCGCGCCCGACATGATCAGCGCCTGCCGGTCAAGTCCGATGCGCGGATCGGCGCGCCGCCCCGCCGGGCCAAGCGCAAGATAGCTGCGGATCACGCGGTCGATCTCGTCGCTGGTCATGGTCATCCCGTCGACCTTGTTGCGGTCATAGCGCTTGAGGCCAAGGTGGCTGGCCGCAACCGTGGTCACGGTGCCGCTGGTGCCGATGATCTGAAAGCCTTCGCGCTTTTGCTCGTCCTTGTAGGGGGCGAATTCGGCAAGGTTTTCCTCGAAAAACCAACTCATCAGGGCAAAGCGCGCGGAATCGTCCTCGACATCGCGAAACTGATCGCGCAGCGTCGCCACCCCAAGCGGCACGCTGATCCAATCCACAACGCGCGCGGCGGCAAAGCGGCTGTCGCAGGCGTGAAAGCCAAGATGCATCCGCATGATCGCGCGGCGGCGCTCTGGCCGGGGCACGCCGGTCAGGTCGATCCAGACCAATTCGGTCGAGCCGCCGCCGATATCAACAACCAAAAGCTGATCGGTGTTGGGGCTGACCAGCGGGGCACAGGACACGACCGCAAGCTGGGCCTCTTCCTGCGGCGCGATGATATCAAGGCGCAACCCGGTCTCGCGCTCGACCCGGCGCATGAAATCGGCGCCGTTGCTGGCGCGGCGACAGGCTTCGGTCGCGACAAGGCGCATCTGCGTGACGCGGTGACGCTTGAGCTTTTGCTTGCACACCCGAAGCGCCTGAATGGTGCGATAGATCGCGGCACGCGACAGCCGCCCCGAGCTTTCAAGCCCGGCGCCAAGCTGTACCGACTTGGAAAAGCTGTCCACGACTTTGAACTGATTGCCCTTGGGTTGGGCAATCAGCATGCGACAACTGTTTGTTCCCAGATCAAGCGCCGCATAAAGCGGCATCTGATCCGGCAGGCTCAGTGCGGGGCTCTCAACCGGTTTCGGGACCGCGCCCGCACTTTCGGGACGCTTGGGCGCCATAACGACACGCCCTCCATTTCAAGTTACGACTAAGGTAGTGGCTTACGCGCCGCCGCGCAAGCGCCGCGAGGGCGCGATCACGATCTTGATAACGATGATGAATATTTTTCGCATCCGTCCCCGTGGTCACCGAACCGCCGCCCGGTTATGGTCGCGACGTCGCATGACGCATCCGTTCTGTCGAAATCGAACCCTGCACCGGGGCGCAGCTGCATTACGAAAAGACCTTGAGGAAAAAGGAATCAGTCATGGTTGACGTCACCATCGTCTACTGGCGGGACATCCCCGCACAGGTGATTGCGGGCAAAGGTCGCCGCGGCAGCAAGGTACAGCTGCCCGAGCGCTTTGAACAGGCAATCGACCGCGCCGCCATGAAGACCGGCGCGGCGGGCACCGACGACTATCTTGGCGAATGGCGCAAGGCCGATCCCTATTCCGTTGACGGAGATCAGGACGAGGTCGCCAAATCAGAGGCGGCCCGGCTTGATGCAGAGTATGATCAGGAGCGCATCAAGACCCTGATTGCCAATAATGGCTGGGCCTGAATGGGCCCCGGATCGCTATGGGAGGCCGCAATGGCTTTGTTGAATTTCAAGAAGCGTGAAAAGATCGCCGCTCCGGCCAATGGCCAGCTTGAGGCGTTTTTGCAGGGCTATTCGATCGAGGTGATGCCGCGCACCGCCGAGAAGGTCGAGAACTTTCGCGATCTGCTGCCGACCGGCACCCGCGTCTATATCGCCCATATCGAGGGCACCCCGATCGAAGAGATGGTCGCGACCGCCAAGCGTCTGGCCACCGATGGCTATCCGGTGATGCCGCATTTCCCGGCGCGGATCATCAAGGACAAGGCCACCCTTGCCGATTGGATCGCGCGCTATCAGGGCGAGGCCGGCGTTGATCAGGCGTTGTTGCTTGCCGGTGGCGTCACAGAGCCGCATGGCGATTTCGACTCCTCGATGCAACTTATGGAAAGTGGCGAATTTGACCGCGCCGGGTTCAAGCGCCTGCATGTGGCCGGCCACCCCGAGGGCAACAAGGATATCGACCCCAAGGGCGGCATGCAAAACGTCATGAACGCGCTGCGCTGGAAGCAGAAGTTCAACGAGACCACCGATGCCGAGATGGCGCTGGCCACCCAGTTTGCCTTTGACGCCAAGCCGATCATCAAATGGGCCGATGACCTTGCCGCCGCCGGGATCACCCTGCCGATCCATATCGGGATTGCCGGTCCGGCCAAGCTTCAGACGCTGATCAAGTTCGCGATTGCCTGTGGTGTCGGCCCCTCTCTCAAGGTGCTGCAAAAGCGGGCGATGGATGTGACCAAGCTGTTGCTGCCCTACGAGCCCAACGAGGTGTTGAACGAACTGGCCGCGCACAAGGCCGCCAATCCCGATTTCAACATTGAAAAAGTCCATTTCTTCCCGCTTGGCGGGATCAAGGCGAATGCCACCTGGGCGATCGAAAACGGCGGCGACGCCGGTAAACCTGCAAACCTATCCTGAAGGACCAGACATGACCCGCACCATCGTCGAGAGCAAAACAAAAACCGCCGTGATCGGCTTTGACGAGCCGTTCTGTGTGATCGGAGAGCGGATCAACCCCACGGGCCGCAAGAAACTCGCCGCCGAGCTTGAGGCGGGCGATTTCTCGACCGTCGAGGCCGACGCGATTGCCCAGGCCGCCGCCGGCGCCACGGTTCTCGATATCAACGCGGGCGTGGTTTACAACTCGAACCCCAACCCCAACGAGACCGAGCCCCCGCTGATGACCAAGATCATCCAGCTGGTTCAAGGGCTTGTCGATCTGCCGCTCTGCATCGACAGCTCGGTCCCCGCCGCCCTTGAGGCCGGCCTTCTGGCCTGTGAAGGGCGCCCGCTTCTGAACTCGGTCACCGGCGAAGAGGATCGCCTTGAATACGTTCTGCCGCTGGTCAAGAAATACAACGTGCCGGTGGTGGCGATTTCGAACGACGACACCGGCATTTCCGAAGACCCGGATGTGCGCTTTGAGGTCGCCAAGAAGATCGTTCAGCGCGCCGCCGATTTCGGCATCCCCGCGCATGACATCGTGGTTGATCCGCTGGTCATGCCGGTGGGCGCCATGAGCACCGCCGGCCTTCAGGTCTTTACCCTTGTGCGCCGCCTGCGCGACGAGCTTGGCGTGAACACCACTTGCGGCGCCTCCAACATCAGCTTTGGCCTGCCCAACCGTCACGGCATCAACAATGCCTTCCTGCCGATGGCCATGGCCGCCGGCATGACGAGCGCGATCATGAACCCGATCGCCCTGCCGGTGAAACAGGCCGAGATCGAGGCCAAGAAGGCCGAGGTTGCCGCCACGGGTCTGATGCTGCCGGCCGATATGGATGACGAAACCTTCTGTCAATTGTTCGGCCTTGGCTCGACCAAACCGCGCGCGGGCAAGGAGATGGAGGCGATCATGGCCGCCAATTTCCTGACCAACAACGACCCGCATGGCGGCAATTGGATCAAGTTCAACAAGGCCCCGCCCAAGCCCGGCGAAGTGGCCCGCACCGGTGGGCGCGCAGGCAGCCGCAGCCGCAGCCGCCGCGCCTGAGTGGAAATAGAAAAAGGCCCCGTCACCGACGGAGCCTTTTTCATTTTAATCTGATACTTAAGCTGATTTATTAAAGCAAAACATGAAGTTCAAGCCAGGCCCATATCCCGCGCCAGCATTGCCGCATGGGTGCGGTTCTTGGCGTTCAGTTTACGCGACATCGTCTTGAGGTGAAGCTTTACCGTCACCTCCTGAATGTCCAGATCGCGCGCGATTTCCTTGTTGGATTTGCCCTCGGATACACCCACCAGAACATCGGTCTCGCGCGGGGTCAGGTTGATCTGGTTCCGATCGCTGTCACCTTGGCTCAGGAAATCCAGCGGCTTGTAAACCTCGCCCAAAAGCATGTGCCGCACCGCAGAGACCAGCGATTGCGGATCGAGCGTCTTGGGCAGGAAACCCGCCGCCCCGGAGCGTAACGCGCGGCGCGCCACATCGGGCGGCGCAGTGCCGGACAAGATGGCCACCGGACAGATCGCCCGTGCTTTCATCTTCGCAAGCCCCGAAAGCCCATCCATGCCGGGCATCATGAAATCAAGCAGCACAAGGTCAAACGGCCCCTGCGCCGCGTAACAATCAAGCGCCGCGCCTAGCGAATTGGCCGCATGGACCTCGAAATCGTCTTGTGCACGCAAAAACTCTGCAATCGTTTCGCGCACCAGATCATGGTCATCGGCAATTAAAAGGGTTTTCATTCACGCACCTTTCGCGCTTTGGAAAGAGATATATTTCTACAGATTGGCGGCGCAACCGCATATCATCGGCGACCGATTGAAAATTTGAGAATGTTAACTCAAAACATACGAAAAGAAGTTTACACTGACCCTATTCAATTGAATAGGGGGATAGATTTGATATCGCAACCATTCCACATGTTGCAAACGTATAAGGGGGATCTGGTGTGAGAAAACGTATGTTTTTTACGGGTCTTGTAGCGGGGGCTTTCGCGGGACTGTCCCTGGGGCCTGTGGTGGCGCTTGCACAACAAGCCTCTGTCCTTCTCACGATCACGCTACAGGACACCCAATCCGGCGCAGAGCGCGTGATCACCTTGAGTGAACAGGATCTGCGCGCCCTGCCCGCGCAACATTATACAACCTCGACGATCTGGACCGATGGAGAACAGAAATTCACCGGCGTGCCATTGATGGCCCTGCTGGCGCATTTCGAGATCGAGGCCACAAGCCTCAGAATGCAGGCGGTAAACGATTATTCCATCACCCTTCCGGTCGACGGCATCACTCCGGACGCACCGATCATCGCCTATGAACGCAATGAAAAACCGATGAAATTGCGCGACAACGGCCCGCTCTGGCTTGTCTATGACTATGACGGCAACGCGGCTTACCGCAGTGAGGTGATCTATTCCCGCAGTATCTGGCAACTCGATCGCATGATCGCCATCCACTAACAAGGCGCGATACCGCTTTTTCCCGTTGTGCACCGCGTGACGGCGCGCAGACGGGCCGACATACCGAACGGATACTGGCACAATGGCTGCTGCAACGTTGCTGAAATTCATCTCAAGCCGCCGCGTGCAACTTGGCGCGCTCAGCGTGGTTGCCGGGCTTTGCATGCTGGCCGCCGCCATTCTTGTGAACGCGGTTTTCGACAAGCTTGATAAATACAGCACAGCCCGACAGGACGGCATTTATTGGACGATGTCCCAACTGGAGGTGGATCAACTCAAGCTGATCGTCGGGCTTGAGCGCATGATCACCTCGGATACGCCTGATTTCGAGGGCCAGCGCAAACGCTTTGACGTATTCTATAGCCGGGTCATGACCCTCAAGAACGGGGCGCTTTACCGAAGTATCCTTGACGGAACGGCGGCCGAGGACAAGCTTGACGTCATATCAGGTCTGCTTGACCAGATGGTTGAGATCATCGACGGGGATGATGCCGGGCTTTTGGCCAACCGCGCGCGCATCCTTGATCTGCTCAGCGACATGACCGCGCCGATCCGGGAGATCGGCATCGTCGGCATCACCACTGGTGCCACACGTGCGGATGCACAGCGCAATGTCCTCACCTCGCAGATCATCACGCTGACGATTTTGATCCTTTCGGTGGTCACTGCGCTTTTCCTTGCCCTCGTGCTGGTGTGGCGACTTTATCAGGAAACGCGGCAGCGCGCCGAGGAAAGCCGCAGTACGACCAACCGCCTGACGACCATTCTCAATACATCGCAGGATGGCATTCTGGTGGTCGGCCCGTCTGGCGAAGTGCAAGATACCAACGGTGCCGCAAACCGCATGTTTGCCCTTCCCGATCAGGCGCCCCTGACTGGGCCGGTCAGCGACTTCCTGTTTCGCACCGATGCCGATGGCGCGTTGACCCCGCTTGCGGGCAGGATGCTGATGGCGGGCTGTGCGGGCGGTGCGACACGCTTTGATGATATCGTGGTGCGCAACTTTGACGGGCGCGAATTTCCCGCCGAAATTTCCGCCGATATCGTAAAGCACGGGGATATGGCGGTCTGTATCTGTTTCGTGCGCGATCTTTCAGAACGCCGCGCCGCCGAAGCCGAGATCATGACGGCACGCGACCGCGCCTTGTCGGGCGAGCGGGCGAAGGCGCGCTTTCTCGGCATGATCAGCCACGAGATGCGCACGCCCTTACATGGCATCCTTGGCGCGCTTGACCTGCTATATGAAACCGGCCTTACCCCCGAGCAGGGACGCTATACCCGGGTCATGAAATCCTCGGGGCAGATGCTTTTGACCCAGATCAACGACGCGCTCGACCTGACCCAGGCCGAGGCCGGCAAGATGGTTTTGCGCCTTGGCGCCTTCGATCTTGACCTGATGTTGCGCGATCTTGTCGAGAACCTGCAACCGATGGCGGATGCGCGTGGCAACCGGATACGGCTTTTGGTCCCGCCCGAGGGGATTGGCCGTGTCGAGGGCGACCGTGACCGTGTCTATCAGGTTCTCCTCAACCTGGTGTCCAATGCCATCAAATTTACCGAAAACGGCGAGATTACAATTGAGGTGGCGCGCGCGCGCGCCTCGCCCGACGGCACCGCCATTGTCGAGTTTCAGGTGAGTGACACCGGTATCGGCATCAGCGGCGAACATATGGCGACGATTTTCGAGGATTTCGTGCGGGTCAATTCCGACGACGCCAATCAGCCCGAAGGCACCGGGCTTGGCCTTGGCATAGCGCGCCATCTTGTAACCCTGATGGGGGGCATCATCGGTGCCGAAAGCGTGCCCTCCGAGGGCAGCCTGTTCTGGGTTCGGGTGCCATTGCCAGCAGAGGGGCGCAGCCCCCCTGCCCGGCAACGCCCCAAGGCCCCGGCCCCGGCAATCGCCCCGCTCAACGTGCTTGTGGTCGAGGATAACGCCAATAACCGGCTGGTGATCGAGGCGATGTTGAGAAACGACGGGCACAGCATAACCCTTGCCAAGGATGGGATTGAGGGCGTCGCGCTTGCGGAAGGAACCCGCTTTGATCTCATCCTCATGGATATCAACATGCCGCGTATGGACGGGATCGAGGCCACCCGCGCCATTCGCGCGGGCACCGGCGCCTCGTCCAATACCCGCATCATCGCCCTGACGGCGCATTTCAGCACCGAAAAAGCGGTCGAGTTTCGCGCCGCGGGCATGGATGACGTGGAAACCAAGCCGCTGCGCCGTTCCACCCTGCGCGATCTGTTGGCCGGCATTCCCTCTGCGGCCTGCGTGCAAGCACCGGCGAAATATGTTGATCCGTCCATGCTGGCCCAGCTTGGCGCAAGCCTGCCCGCCACGAGCATCCTTGGGCTCCTCGAAAGGTTCCAGAGCGAAGGCATGCAGATCGTTGCGGATCTCGACAGCTTGTGCCGCTTACCACCCGGCAATCTGGCCGATCACCTGCATCGCTTTGCCGGCTCTGCCGCGACGACGGGGGCCGTGGCCCTGCACGCGCTTTTGGCACAGACCGAGGCCGCGTTGCGCGCCGATGACAGGCCCCGCGCCGAGGCGCTTTTGCGCGATCTTCCGAAACTCTGGGATGACACCATGGCAGAGCTTTTCGCCCATCATCGCGCCGCCTGACCAAATCAGCGCCCCCGCCACGCCCCCGTCACGCCCCCCGTCACAAAGAGTTGCCTTTCCTTCGTCTTACTATACCTTCCCATGGCATCGTGATGGTGCAAAGGTGTGCGATGCCACAACTGGGCATGCATTGGCAAACGGGGCAGGATATCCATGTCAGTCTGGAAACAACTTTTTCTGCTATGCCTGTTGGGCGCGATCAGCTTTGGCGGATATGAGGGCTACAAGACCTATCTCGCGCCCGCCGCCGAGGCCGAAGCGCCCGCGCGCGGCGCGCGCCCGGTGACGGTTGAACTTGCCCTTGCCGAAACCCGGCTGCTGCAACGGACAATCGAGGCCGTGGGCACCACCCGCGCGCTGAAATCCATCGAGATCGTCCCCGAGGTTGCCGGTCGCCTGATAGAGCTTGCAATCGTGCCCGGCGCAAAGGTGGAACAGGGCGAGGTCTTGGCCCGGCTTGATGACACCATCGAGAGTGCTGATCTTGTCGAGGCCGAAGCGGTGTTGACCGAACAGCGCCAGAGCGTTGAGCGCATTCGCCAGTTGCGCTTGACCAATGCGGTGTCGCAAGCCAGCCAGGAAGAGGCCATCGCGCGCCTCGCCGAAGCCACCGCCGAGGTCGAACGCACCCGCCGCCGCCTTGAAAATCGCAGGATCACGGCCCCGTTCGCGGGCATCGTTGGAATGACGAATTACGATGTCGGCGCGCGCGTTTCAGAAGGCCAGGTGCTCACCCGGCTTGACGATCTGACCGAGGTTGAGGTCGAGTTTTCCCTGCCCGAAACCGTCTTTGCACAGATCAAACGCGGCCAGAAACTGACTGCGCTGAGCGCGGCCTTTCCCGGCCGCGTCTTTACCGGCACGATTGATGCGGTGGACAACCGGATCGACCCCGTCAGCCGCGCCTTTCGCACCCGCGCGCGCATTCCAAACCCCGACAGCACCCTGCCTGCGGGCATGTTCCTGTCGCTCAATCTGATCCTGTCGGAAAGCCAAGAGCTTGTCGTGCCGGAAGAGGCCATCGTGTTTCAGGCCGCTGAAACCTATGTTTTTGTGAATGAAAACGGCACCGCCGCGCGCCGGGTCGTGGAAACCGGCCAGCGGATTGACGGCATGATCGCCATCACCTCGGGGCTTGCCCCCGGCGAAGCGGTGATCACGCGCGGCTTGCAACGGGTCCGCCCCGGCAGCGACCTGAAAATCAAGGGCGAGGACAACGGTGCCACGGCCAAAACCGTCGCCCAAGACCCGGAAAAAGCGACATGACCCTTTCGGATATCTCGATCCGCCGCCCGGTTCTGGCCGCAGTCGCAAGCCTGTTGATCGTTATTTTCGGGCTGGCTGCGTTGCGCTCGGTGCCGGTGCGCGAATTGCCGGATGTGGACAATGCGGTTGTCACCGTCACCACCACCTATCGCGGCGCCGCGCCCGAGGTGATCGACACCGACCTGACCGAGACCGTCGAGGGTGCGATTGCCTCGATTTCGGGCATCCGCTCGATCAGCTCTGAAAGCCGTCAGGGCCGCTCACGCGTTACCATCGAATTCGACAGCGGCACCGATATCGACGTGGCCGCCAATGATGTGCGCGACGCGGTCGGCCGGGTGCGCGGCGACCTGCCCGAAGAGGCCGACGAACCGCAGGTGGTGAAAAGCGACGCCGATGCCGACCCGGTGATGCGCCTTGCCATCATCTCGGACCGGATGACCACCGCCGAGATCACCGATTATATCGACCGTTTCGTGGTTGATCGCATTGCCACGCTTGACGGTGTGGCCAATGTCGACATTTACGGCGCCCGCCCTTTCGCGGTGCGGATCTGGATCGACCGGCGCGCCCTTGCGGCGCGCAATCTGGCGGTGTCGGATGTCGAGGCGGCGCTACGACGCAACAATATCGAACTGCCCGCCGGCGAGGTCGAATCCTATAACCGGCAGCTCTCTGTGCGCCTCAACAGCCGGATGAGCAGCATCGAGGATTTTCGCGATATCGTGCTTGATCGCGTTGCCGGCTACCCGGTGCGCCTTGGCGATGTGGCGCGGATTGCACCCGGCGTAGCCGATGACAGCACCATCGTGCGCACCAATGGCAAGGATGCCGTCGGCGTTGCCGTTCTGCGCCAGAGCCAGTCGAACACGCTGGCGATTTCCAAGGCCGTGCGCGCCGAGATCAAATTGCTGAACGCAAGCCTGCCCGAGGGCATGCAGATCATTGTCGGCTCGGATGATGCGCTGTTTGTCGGGGCCTCAATCCGCGAGGTTGTGATCGCGCTATTCATCTCGCTGGCACTGGTGATTGCGGTGATCCTGTTGTTTTTGCGCAGTATTCGCGCCACTCTGATCCCGGCGATCACCATTCCGGTCTCGCTGATCGGATGTTTCCTGTTGATCGGCCTTTGGGGGTTTTCGCTCAATACGCTGACGCTTCTGGCCTTGCTTCTGGCGATCGGATTGGTGGTCGATGACGCGATTGTCGTGCTCGAAAACATCCAGCGCCGGATCGAGCTTGGCGAATCGCCGCTGGTGGCCAGCCTCAAGGGCGCGCGACAGGTGACCTTTGCGGTGATTGCCACCTCGCTGACGCTGGTGGCGGTGTTTGTGCCGCTCTCGTTCATGCCCGGACAGGTGGGGCGCTTGTTCGTCGAATTCGGCTGGGTCATGGCCGGCACGGTGGGCATTTCGACCTTTGTGGCGTTGACCGCCTGCCCGGCATTGGCGGCCAAAGTCCTGAGCGCGCGCAAGATTCGCAAAACCGCCGCCGACGCGCCAGAGCACGCGCCGGTGGTCCTTCGGGTCTATCGCGGGCTTTTGACGCGCGCGATCGGCATGCCGCTTGTGGTTCTGGCGGTGACCTTCGTTCTGACGGCGGGGGCCGGATTGTTCTATGACGGCCTGCCCCGCGAATTGGCCCCGCGCGAGGATCGCGGGGTTGGTTTTGTGCCGCTCACCGCGCCGCAAGGAAGCACCGTCGCCCATTCCGACATGGCCGCCCGTCAGGTCGAGGAAATCCTTGAACCGATGCGCCAGTCAGGCGAGATTGAAACCGTTTTCACCTTTACCGGCTGGGGCGGGCGCGCCTGGCGGTCGTTCGTGGTCTATCGGCTTGCGCCCTGGGACGAGCGTGACCGGCCGGTTTCGGCGATTGTAAATGAAATCGCACCACAAATGGGCAATGTTACGGTCGCACGCGGCTTTCCGGTCACGCCGGCCGGGCTTGGCCTGCGCGGCAATTCGACCCCGGTGCGGGTGGTCATTGGTGGCCCGGATTTCGACAGTGTCAAGGAATGGGCGCTAGAGCTTCTGGCGCGGGCCGAAGGCGTCGAGGGGCTGGTCAATCCCGAAATCAATTTCGAGCAGAACCTGCCGCAACTTGACGTCAGCATTGATCGCGCCCGCGCCGATGACCTTGGCATTTCCGCCGATGTGATCGCCGCCACCCTGCAAACCATGCTCGCCTCGCGCGAGGTGACCACCTTTGTCAGCCGGGGCCGCGAATACCCTGTGCTGGTTCAGGCGGAACAGGCCGACCGGCGCACGCCGTCGGATATCTCGAACATCTTCCTGCGCGCCGGTGACGGCGAAACCCTTGTCCCGCTTGGCGCCTTGGTGAAGCTTGAGGAAAACGCCGCGGCGCCCTCGCTGCAACGCTTTGACCGCCTGCCCTCGATCCAGCTTTCGGGGGCACTGGCACCCGGGGCCGATCTTGGCGGGGTGCTGGCCCAGATTGAAACCATCGCCGCCGAGATATTGCCGCCCGAGGCCAAGCTTGGCTATGATGGCCAATCGCGCACCTACAAGGACACATCCGGCGGCGTTGGCGTGGTGTTTCTCTTGGCGCTCCTGATCGTCTACCTCGTGCTTGCCGCGCAATTTGAAAGCTTCATCCATCCGCTGGTGATCATGCTCACCGTGCCCGTCGGTGTGGCCGGGGCGATCTATGCCATGGCGGTGGGGGGGCTGTCGCTCAATGTCTACAGTCAGATCGGGATCATCCTGTTGATCGGCTTGATTTCCAAGAATGGCATCCTGATCGTCGAATTTGCCAACCAGCTGCGCGATGAAGGCCGGGGCGTGCGTGACGCCGTCATCGAAGCCTCGGTTCTGCGCTTGCGTCCCATCGTGATGACGGCGATTTCGACGATTCTGGGGGCCACGCCTCTGGTTCTGGCAAGCGGTGCGGGTGCCGAAAGCCGCATTGCCGTGGGCACGGTGATCGTGGCCGGGCTTAGCATGGCAACCGTTTTGATGCTCTTCGTGACGCCGGTTCTCTATGACCTTCTGGCGCGCTTCACCAAGCCGCGCGGCGCCGTTGAAAGGGCGCTCGAGGCAGAGCTTGCGGCAAGCACGCAACCGGCTGAGTGACTTTTCGCCTAGTCGCCCAAGGTTGGTGAATCGGGTGGTCTTCTCTCCCGCATGATGCGATAAACCCCTATGTTTATTGGAACGCGTGACGTGTCAGAATCAACCGTAAAACCCTCCCTTTTTGCTGCGGTCCTGATCGCCCTGCTGCCGTTCGGGGCAAACGGCGCTGAGGTAAGCTTTACCACGCCAGAGGCCTCCGAGACCTTCAACGAAAGGCTGCGCACGGCCTCGCTCAGCCTGAGCACCGCCGCGCGCGAGGACGCCACCGCCCAAGACCTTCTGGCGGCTGCGCAATCCGACTATGCGCGCCTTGTCGGTGTGCTCTATGCCGAGGGGTATTATGGCGGGGTGATCAGCATTCGCGTTGATGGCAAAGAGGCCGCAAGCATCCCGCCGCTGCGCGCGCCCGGAGATATCCGCAAGATTGATATCACTGTGGATCGCGGCAACAGGTTTACCTTCGGCACCGCCCGCGTGGCGCCCCTGGCCCAAGGCACCGCCCTGCCCGAGCGGTTTGCCACCGGTCGCCATGCCCGCGGCACCTTGATCGGTGAAGCGGCGCGCGCGGGCGTCGGTGGTTGGCGCGATACCGGTCATGCCAAGGCCGATGTGGTGGCGCAGTCGATCACGGCTGATCACGCCCGCGACACGCTTGACGCCGAGATCACGCTTGCGCCGGGGCCGCGCCTGCGTTTTGGTGCGCTAGAGGTCGATCGCGGGGACCCCCCAAGCCGGGTGCGCGCCGAGCGTATCCGCGAGATTGCAGGCCTGCCCTCCGGCAAGACCTTTTCCCCCGAAGCTCTGGATCGGTCGGCCACGCGGCTGCGCCGCACCGGCGCGTTCCGCTCGGTTGTGATGACCGAGGCCGAAACGCCCAACCCGGATGCGACACTTGATATCACCACCCGCGTGGTCGATGCAAAGCCGCGACGGGTGGGCTTTGGGGCTGAACTGTCTTCGCTTGAAGGGCTCACGCTAAGCGGGTTCTGGCTGCATCGCAACCTTTTTGGCGGGGCTGAGCGGCTTCGCTTTGACGCAGAGATCGCCGGTATCGGCGGAAATTCGGGTGGCGAGGATTTCCGCCTGTCCACCCGCTATGAACGCCCCGCCACGTTTGGCCCGGACACAAACCTGTTCTTGTTGGCCAGCATCGAGGAAAACAACGAACCCGATTACCGCGAGCGCAGCATCGAAGTCGGCGGCGGCCTGAGCCATATCTTCTCAAAGACCCTGACCGGCGAGGCGGGCATAAGCTATCGTTATTCCAAGATCGACGACGATCTTGGATCGCGCAGCCTGCAACATCTGTTGTTTCCGCTGCGCGCCACATGGGACCGGCGCCGGGACTCGCCGCTTGATGCGAAATCCGGCCAGTTTGTGGATCTTACGATCACACCCTTCCTTGGCCTTGAGGTCGATAGCGGCACAGGTGCGCGGCTGTTTGCCGATGCGCGCACCTATCACAGCCTTGGCGAGGCCGACCGCTTTACCTTTGCCGCGCGCGCACAGCTTGGGTCAGTCATGGGCGCCGGAGTAAGGGGCGTGCCATCCGACATGCTGTTTTATTCCGGTGGGGCCGGCACGGTGCGCGGGCAGGCCTATCAATCGCTTGGGGTTGATCTGTCGCCCGGCGTGACGGTGGGGGGGCGCGCCTTCATGGCGTTTTCCGGCGAGCTGCGCGCCGATGTGGCGAAATCCATTCAGGCGGTTACCTTTGCCGATACCGGCTATGTGGCGCAGGACGCGCTTGGCACGGGTCAGGGCGAATGGCACAGCGGCGCCGGTATCGGCGGGCGCTACATGACCAGCGTTGGCCCGATCCGGGTGGATCTGGCAACCCCGTTGGATAGCGACGCCGGCAAGAAATTTGAACTTTACATCGGGATTGGACAGGCCTTCTGATGCGCTTTCTGTTTCTCCTTTCATGTGTCTTCACCCTGCTTGCCGCCCCTCTTCTGGCGCAAAGCGCGGATGAGGATCGCGGTTATCTTCAAGCGTTGATCGAGGACAACCTGTCGGGGGCCGGTCGCACCGTGCGCATCACCGGCTTTTCAGGGGCGCTGTCGTCGCAGGCAACTCTTGAAACGCTGAGCATCGCCGATGATGTCGGTGTCTGGCTGACGCTGCGCGATGTCACGCTGGATTGGACCCGCAGCGCGCTTTTGGCGGGCCGGGTCGAGGTCAACCGCTTGAGCGCGCGCGAAATCGACCTGCCGCGTCTGCCCAACACCAAGGAAGATCTCAGCCCCGACATGGCCGAGGCGACGCCCTTTGCCCTGCCTGAACTTCCGGTGTCGATCAATATCGGCGAAATCAGTGCCGAGAAACTCAGCCTTGGCGCGCCGATCCTGGGCCAGGCGGTCGATCTGCGCCTGACTGGCGGCGTGACACTTGGCGCGGGTGAAGGCGAGGCCCGGCTTGACGTGACCCGACTTGACGAGCGCGGCGCGCTCACGCTGGTGGTGGCCTATGTCAACGCAACGCAGTTTCTGACGCTTGACCTCAAGCTGCGCGAAGATGAGGGCGGCATTGCCTCGACGCTTTTCAACCTGCCCGACAGCCCGTCGATCGAGCTCTCGATTGTCGGCGAAGCACCGCTGTCGGACTACACCGCCGAGATCCGCCTTGCCACCGCCGGCGAGCCGCGCCTGGACGGCAGCGTGACGATCCGCGCCGATGGCCCGCCCGAGGCAAACGCGCGCGCCTTCAGCGCCAGTCTCGCCGGTGATCTGACCCCGCTTATGGCGGCGGACTATCGCCCGTTCTTTGGCCCCGACAGCCGGCTTGTGGTCGAAGGTCTGCGCCAATCAAGCGGCGCGCTTGATATCAGCGATTTCAGCCTTGCCGCCGCACAGTTTCAACTTGGCGGCGCTCTGGCAATGGATGCGGCCGGTTGGCCGACGGCGTTTCATCTTTCGGGCCAGTTGGGTGATGGCGTCAGGCCCGTGCGCCTGCCGGTTCCGGGCGCGCCAACCGAGATCATGTCGGCGCGGGTAAATGCCCGCTTCGATGCTGCACAGGGCGATCGCTGGCGTGCGACGGCCACGCTTGCGGGGCTGGATCAACCGGGGCTGCGGATCGCCGAGGCCACCCTGTCGGGGCGCGGTGCGATCCGGCGCAATGCCCCGCGCGGGGTGTCGGCGCTGACGGAATTTGCTTTCAATGGTCTGGCGCTGAACGATCCCGCTTTGGCCGAGGCCGTTGGCGACGCATTGTCGGGCCATGCCACGCTGAACTGGACCGAAGGCAAACCGCTTGAAATTCTGGGCTTGCGCGTGCTGAGCGGCGCGGCCAGCCTCTCGGGCACGGCCCGAATCGACAACCTTTCCGAGGGCTTCCCGGTCAGCGGGCAAGCCCGTCTTGAGGCCCCCAACCTGGCCCGTTTCGCCGCCATCGCCGGTCAGGACATCGCCGGCGCGGCCAATGCCAGCATCTCCGGCTCCGGCAGCCTTCTGGGCGGGGATTTCGATATCGAACTGGCGGCGGAAACCCGCGATCTTGCGCTTGGCATCGCCCAGCTTGACCCGCTTCTGAGCAGCCCCGGCCGACTTGACCTGTCGGCAAGGCGCGACACGACCGGGATTGATCTGCGTCGCCTGCTGATCAACAATGAAGAGCTGAGCGCCACGGCCACCGGGCGGCTCAACGGGCAAAGCGGCGCCTTGACGTTGGCCGCGCGCCTGAGGGATCTGGCGTTGAGCGATGCGCGCCTGAACGGCCCCGCCGAGGCCAGTGTCAATCTGGGCTGGCAGATGGGCGGCGATGTGACCCTGACCGGGCTTGATGCCGCCCTGATGGGGGCACAGATCAACGCCACCGGCGCGCTGACCCCTGATGCGCCCGGCCTGCCCGCCATGGGCAATCTCACGGCGCAAATCTCGGATCTGTCGCGGTTCAATGCGCTAAGCGGCCAGCGGTTGCGCGGCAAGGCCACCCTCACTCTGGCGGGCAAGGCATTGGTGCAAGAGCAGACTTTTGACATCACCACCGCGCTTGATGGCGAAAATATCGCCACCGGCATCGCCGATCTTGACCGCCTGATCGCCGGACGCATCGCCCTTGCCGCCGAGGCCGCCCGAACGCCCGAGCGCATCGAAATTTCCAATCTGAGTGTTGAAACAGCGCAACTCACACTGAATGCCACCGGCGATGGCGGCGATGGCCCGGTCAATTTCACCGCGCGGCTGGCCAATCTGGGCCTGTTTGCCCCGGATTTCAGCGGCCCGGTCACCGCGCGCGGCAGTGCCCGCCTGATCGGCCCGGATGCGCGCCAGATCGCCCTTGATGTGACGGCCGAGGGGCCCGGCGGCACCACGGCGCAAATCTCGGGCGATATCTTCGAGCAGGGTCAGCGCGTCGATCTGACGGCGCGCGGCGCGCTGCCGCTGGCGCTGATCAACGGGATCACCCGACCGATCGCCCTTTTGGGCAGCGCCAGCTATGACCTGCGCGTGAACGGTGCGCCGGGGCTTGGGGCCGTGTCGGGCACGGTGACCACCAATGACACCCGGATTTCGCTGCCCGGCACCGGGCTTGGCGTGGATAATCTGAACGGGACGGTCACGCTGGCCAATCAGCGCGCCGAGACCGATTTTACCGCAAGGATGCGTGATGGCGGCGTGGTGCGCGCGCGTGGGCCGGTTTCCCTTGCGCCGGGGTTCAATGGCGATCTTGCGATTGATCTGGCCGGTCTGGTGGTCAGCGATCAGGAAATCTATACCACCACCGTCAACGGCAATGTCACCGTCAAGGGGCCACTGACCGGCGGCGCGATGATCGGCGGCACACTCAACCTTGAAGAAACCGATATTCGCATCCCTTCGGGGCTTGGGGCGGATTCGGTCTCGCTTCCCGGCCTGCGCCATGTGAATGAACCTGCGGATGTGTACGCCACCCGCCTGCGCGCCGGTCTGGTCGAGACCGAGACCTCGGGCGGCGGGCGGCCCTTTGGGTTGAACCTTCTGATCAATGCGCCGTCCCGGATTTTCGTGCGCGGGCGCGGGCTTGATGCGGAACTGGGCGGACGGCTTCGGCTTGCGGGAACGACCAATGAGGTTGAACCTGTGGGCGTGTTCCAGCTTATTCGTGGGCGTCTGGATATCCTTGGCAAGCGGCTTGATCTGACCGAAGGCTTGGTGAACATGCAAGGCGCGCTTGATCCCTATATCCGATTTGTCGCCGAAACCACGGCCGAGGATGTCACGGTGAAGATCATCGTCGAGGGCCTTGCCACTGCCCCCGACATCACATTCACCTCAGAGCCTGACCTGCCCGAGGAAGAGGTGGTTGCGCGGCTGTTGTTCGGGCGCGGGCTTGATACGATTTCGCCCTTTCAGGCGGCACAGATGGCCTCGGCTGTGGCAACGCTGTCGGGGCGCAGCGGGCTTGACGTGGTCGGCAGGCTGCGCGGCGCGGTCGGTCTCAGCGATCTTGATGTGACGCAAACCGAAGATGGCAATACCGAGGTGACGGCCGGGGCCTATATCTCGGACAAGATTTACTCCGAGGTGATCGCCGACAGCGCAGGCAAGCAACAGATCAACCTGAACCTCGACCTTACAAAATCCTTTACCCTCAAGGGGCGCGCGTCAAATGACGGCGATACCGGCATCGGCGTGTTCTTCGAGAAAGATTACTAGGCAATGGCAACGCCGGTCTCGTCGATCCGCAACCTTGGCGCCGCCACCGATGCGGTTTATGCGAGTGCCGGGATAACCAGTGCAGAACAGCTGCGCGATCTTGGGCCGGATGCGTCCTATGAAACCCTTTTGACATCTGGCGCGCGCCCGCATTTCATCGCCTATTACGCCATGGTGATGGGGCTTCAGGGGCGTCCGTGGAACGACTGTCAGGGCGACGAAAAACGCGCCCTGCGCGCGCGATTTGATGCCATCAAGGACCGGGTCGCCAAAAATGGCCAAACCCCGGATAGCGCCATCGAGGCGATCCTGAACCAGATCGGGACCGGCACCCGCCGCTAGAGCATGTCGCGTTCATTCGCATTCACGCCACATGCTCTAACTTATTGATTTCGCATGTTCGAGACGCTCAAAATCGGTTCCCACTTTTGAGCAGCATGCTCTAGCGCGCGTCAAGCGCCTGTTTCAGGTCGGCAATCATGTCGCCTGCATCCTCAATCCCCACCGACAGACGCAAAAGGGTTTCGGGAATGCCGGTATGCGGCTCGATGGTGTGGCGATGCTCGACAAGGCTTTCGACCCCGCCAAGCGATGTGGCGCGGTGAAACAGCCGCAGACGCCCGATCACGTCAAGCGCGCGGGCGCGATCGCCCTTGACCAGCACCGACAGAAGAGAGCCATAGCCGCCGGACATCTGGCGGCTGGCAATGGCGTGACCGGCGTTGCCTGGCAAACCGGGGTAAAGCACCGCGTCGATGCCTGCATGCGCTTCAAGGAACTCGGCCACGGCCATGGCATTGGCGCACATCCGCTCCATCCGAAGCGGCAAGGTGCGCAGACCGCGCAACAACAGCCAGGCCTCGAACGGGCCAATGATCGCACCGGCATCGTGGCGATCCATCGCAATCGCCTGCCAGATCGGCGAGGTCGCATCGCGACAGGACAGAACCCCGGCCAGAACGTCCGTATGGCCATTGATGGCCTTGCTTGCCGAATGCATCACGATATCGGCCCCAAGATCAAGCGGGCGCGTCAGGATCGGCGTCGCGGCGGTGGCGTCCACCACAAGGATCGCCCCCGCCTTATGGGCAAGCCCGGCAGCGGCGGCGATATCAACCACCTTGAGCCAGGGATTGGACGGCGTCTCGATCCAGACCAGATCGGCAGAGGACCGACAGGCCGCCGCCAGGGCGGACGCGTCGGCGGCGTCGACCTCTTCAAGGAAGATCCCGCGGCGCGCACAGAAATCGCGCACCCACTTGACCGTGCCCCAATAAATCCCGTTTTGCAGGATCACCCGCGCGCCATTCGGCAGCGCGCGAAACACCGCCGCCACCGCCGCCATGCCGGTGGGAAACAAAAGCGTCGCCGCCGCGCCTTCAAGTTGGCGCAGCACCTCTTCGGCCTGACGCGCGCTATCGTTTTCGTCACGCCCATATTTGTTGTCGGGGCGGATCAATTCATACTCCGCATCGCGCCGATACGTCGTGCTCAGGTGAATGCCCGGCACCACGCCGCCGGTTTCCGCGTCATGCGCCCCGGCGGCCTGTGCGGCAATGGTGGCAGGTTTCAGATGGTCATTTTTCATTGGCTGTCAGCCCCCACATCAAGATCAAACAAACGCCCCGGCCCCAGCCCTGCGGGTCACGTCCGGCGCCATCAATAGCAGGCCTTCGGGCGTCAGCCCGAGCCGCAGCCAGAGCCAGAGCCGCAGCCCGGCGCTGGCATCCAATGCAGAGCCCATCATGGCGCGCCCCGTGCCCAGTTACCTTTGTCTGGCCTGCTGATCGTGCCCCCCGACACTGCCGCGCGCACGCCTGTCGTGCTTGCGCAAGAGGTTGGCAATCCGCGCGCCACGCGCACTGCAAGATGGGCAAAGGCCTGCGCCTCGAGCATGTCGCCGTCAAGCCCGACCGCCTCGACCGGATCGACCGGGCAATCAAGCGCGGTGCGCAGCATCTGCATCATCACCGGATTATGCCGCCCGCCCCCCGTCACAAGCAGGCGGGCGGGCGGGCTTGGGCAATGCTCCATCCCGCGCAGGACGGCGGCGGCGCTCATGCCCGTAAGCGTCGCGACCGCATCGGCATCGCCCAGCTCACCCACAAGCCCGATCATATCGCCAAAGGTGTCGCGATCCAGCGATTTTGGCGGCATGCGCAGGAAATAGGGCTCGTCCAAAAACAGCTCAAGCGCGCCCTGCGCCACCTTGCCGCGCCGCGCAAGTGCGCCGTCGCGATCAAACGGCGCGCCGCGCCGCGCCATCATCAAATCGTTGATCGGCGCATTGGCCGGCCCGGTGTCAAAGGCCACAAGCGCGCCGGGCGTTTCAGGGCGGGCATGGCTTGGGTCAACCCAGGTCAGGTTGCCAACCCCGCCAAGGTTGAGAAAGGCAATCGGCGCGGTCGCCCCGATCCACTTGGCACAGGCGAAATGAAAGAACGGCGCCAGCGGCGCGCCTTCGCCGCCAAGCTGAATATCGGCACTTCGGAAATCCCAGACCACGGGCAGACCAAGCCCCCGCGCCAGAGCCTCGCCATCGCCAAGCTGATGGGTGCCGCGACCTTGCGGATCATGCGCAAGCGTCTGACCGTGAAAGCCGACGATCCCGGCCCCCTCAAAACCGCCAAGAACCTCAAGATGCGCCGCCGCGACAAGCCGCGCGGCCTCCTCAAGATCATCGCCCGGCCATTTGCCAAGCGCCGCCGCCAGAACCGCCTGTTCATCCGGCGAATAAGGCCGATAGGCGGTCGGGCCAAAGCCATGGATCACCTCGCCATCGGTCTCGATCATGGCCGCATCGACCCCATCCAGCGAGGTGCCCGACATCGCCCCAAGGGCCCAAAGGCGATCTGCGCTCAACATGGCCTTTTCCTTCGCTCATTGTATCCCTATACATGCCGCGCAAACCAAGCCGGGACAAGCGATATGACCTACCACCCAAAATCAGACTTCATGGCGACGATGATGGCGCGCGGCTTTCTGGCCGATTGCACCGATTATCAGGGCCTGGATGACGCGCTTAGCGCCGGTGTGGTGCCCGCCTATATCGGCTTTGACGCGACCGCGACCTCGCTTCATGTGGGAAGCCTTATCCAGATCATGATGCTGCGGTGGTTGCAGAAAACCGGGCACAAGCCGATCACCCTGATGGGCGGCGGCACCACCAAGGTGGGCGACCCCAGCTTTCGCGCCGATGAGCGCCCGCTTTTGACCGACGCGCAGATCAACGCGAATATCGCCGGCATTCAAAAGGTCTTTGCCGCCTATGTCGATTACAACGATGGCCCGACCGGCGCGCTTATGCTCAACAATGCCGAATGGCTTGATGACCTGAAATACCTCGATTTCCTGCGCGATATCGGCCGTCACTTTAGCGTCAATCGCATGCTGAGCTTTGAGAGCGTGAAATCCCGGCTTGATCGCGAGCAGTCGCTGTCATTCCTTGAATTCAACTACATGATCCTGCAAGCCTATGATTTTCTTGAACTTAATCGGCGCTATGGGTGTCTGTTCCAGATGGGCGGCTCGGACCAATGGGGCAATATCGTCAACGGTATCGACCTGACGCGCCGGGTGCTCGATCATCAGATTTTTGGCCTGACCTCGCCGCTTTTGACCACTTCGGACGGCAAGAAGATGGGCAAGAGCCAGGATGGCGCGGTGTGGCTGAATGCCGATATGTGCGCGCCTTATGAATTCTGGCAATTCTGGCGCAATACCACCGATGCCGATACCGGGCGGTTCCTCAAGCTATATACCGAGCTTCCGGTCGAGGAATGCGAGCGCCTTGGTGCCTTGGACGGCGCCGAGATCAACGAGGCCAAGATCATCCTCGCCAATGAGGTCACGACCCTGTTGCACGGCGCCGAGGCCGCCGCCGCCGCCCATGCCACCGCGCGCGAGGTGTTTGAAAAGGGGGGTGTCGGGGATGATTTGCCAACCGTGACGCTGAGCATGGCGGATTTTGCCGAGGGGGGCATTTCGATCGTGCAACTTCTGGTCAAGGCGGGCCTTGTGAAATCCGGTAAAGAGGCCAGGCGCCTGATGGCCGAGAATGGCGCGCGCATGGATGACGCACCGCTGACCGATGCCGGGCTGATGATTGACGCAGGCGCGTTAAGCGCCCCGATCAAGTTGAGCGCGGGCAAGAAACGGCATGCTTTGGTGCGTCTCAGCGACTAATCACCCGCCCGGCCAGAGTTGAGCGCGGGATTTGAGTATTTTTGGAAAGGTGAAAATCCAAGTAAGGCTTGACGGCAGATTATGATATCCATACTTCATGATATATGGATAACAAAACCGCCCTCGCCGCCTTTGCCGCCCTGTCCCAGCCGACCCGGCTTGAGGTGTTTCGCCGGTTGATGCGCGCAGGCCCAAAGGGGATGCTGGCCGGCGAGATCGCCACCGCGCTTGAGACCCGCCAGAACACCATGTCGGCCAATCTGGCGGTGCTGAGCCAAGCCGGTTTGATCCGAAACGAGCGTCAAGGGCGCGCAATCCGGTATTTTGCCGATCTTGATGGCATACGCGGGCTTGTCGGCTTTCTTGTCGAAGACTGCTGCGGCGGCAATCCGGCCCTGTGCCAGCCCCTGCTTGATGATATCACCTGTGGCGCGGGGACATAGTCCAATGGCCGACGCATATAACATTCTTGTCCTGTGTACCGGCAATTCGGCGCGCTCGATCCTGGCCGAAGCGATCCTCAATCGCGACGGGCTGGGGCGGTTTATTGGCTTTTCGGCGGGGTCTGATCCCAAACCCGCCCCACATCCGCAGGCCCTCACGCTTTTGCAGGGCTTGGGTCATGACATATCGGCGTTGCGATCCAAGAGCTGGGATGAATTTGCCGGGCCGGACGTTCC
Organism: Roseovarius sp.; assembly: GCA_032251095.1. Classification (GTDB taxonomy): domain Bacteria; phylum Pseudomonadota; class Alphaproteobacteria; order Rhodobacterales; family Rhodobacteraceae; genus Roseovarius. The sequence continues at coordinate 22,866 of JAVVFB010000009.1, forward strand.
GAAGATGGATGTCATCCTGACCGTCTGTGACAATGCGGCGGGTGAGACCTGTCCGATCTGGCCCGGTCATCCGGTGAGCGCCCATTGGGGCTTGCCCGATCCGGCCTCGGCCCCCGAGGCCGACCAGCCAGAGGCCTTTGCCGAGACCTATCGCCGCTTGCAGGCGCGTGTCAAAGCCTTCATGGCGCTGCCGGTTGAGACGCTTGATGCGGCGCAGCTTGGCGCGCTTCTCACCGCCATCGGGGCACAGGACGACACCGTGTATTCACCCAAACAAGGACAGCCGGAATGACCGATCACGCCACCACCGCCCCCGGAGGAATGGGCCTCTTTGAACGCTGGCTGTCGCTTTGGGTGGCCTTGGCGATGGCGGCGGGGATCACGCTTGGAGCAGTTGTGCCTGGGGTATTTCAGGGGCTGGCGGCGCTTGAAATTGCCTCGGTCAACCTGCCGGTTGCGATTTTGATCTGGGCGATGGTCTATCCGATGATGGTGGGGGTGGATTTCACCGCCCTGTCGGGCATAGCCACGCGGCCCAAGGGCCTTGTGATCACGCTTGTGGTGAACTGGCTGGTCAAGCCGTTTACCATGGCCGCGCTTGGAGTGCTGTTCTTTAACCATGTTTTCGCCGGGTTGATCCCGCCAGAGGATGCCCAGGCCTATCTTGCCGGCGTGATCCTTTTGGGGGCAGCGCCCTGCACGGCGATGGTCTTTGTGTGGTCGAACCTGACGCGGGGCGACGCGACCTATACCCTTGTGCAGGTCAGCGTGAACGACGTGATCATGGTGTTTGCCTTTGCCCCGATCGTGGCGCTGTTGCTTGGGGTTACGGATATCATCGTGCCTTGGGAAACGCTGTTGCTGTCGGTCCTGCTCTATATCGTCATTCCGCTGGTGGCGGGGCTTTTGACACGCCGGCGGCTTGTGACAGGTGGTGGCGAGGCGGCGGTCGAGGCGTTTCGCGATGCGGTCAAGCCGGCAACCATTTTGGGGCTGCTGGTGACGGTCGTGCTCTTGTTCGGGTTCCAGGGCAAGGTGATCCTTGGCAGCCCTCTTGTGATCGCCTTGATTGCCGTGCCGCTCTTGTTGCAAAGCTATGTGATTTTCGCGATTGCCTACCTTGCGGCGCGGGCCTGGCGGGTGCCGTTCAACGTAGCGGCCCCCTGCGCCCTTATCGGCACCTCGAATTTCTTCGAGCTCGCCGTTGCCGTCGCCATAAGCCTGTTTGGCCTTGGATCAGGCGCGGCATTGGCCACCGTGGTCGGCGTCCTGGTCGAGGTGCCGGTGATGTTGTCGCTGGTGGCCTTTGCCAATCGCACGCGGCACTGGTTTCCCGAAGACGCCGCGTGATCAAGCGCGAGCGCGCAAGGCGTCGCTCAGCACGGTACGGACAAGATCCGGGTCAACATCCGACGTGATGAAGGCCTCGCCAATACCGCGCGCGAGGATAAAACGCAGCTTGCCATCGACCACTTTCTTATCCTGCCCCATCAGCGCGATAAGACCATCTGCGTCTGGCAATTCACCCATGATATCAGATAGATCAACCTTCATCTTCATATCGCGCAAATGGGCGCGCACGCGGCTTGGGTCTTCCTGGCTACACAGGCCCATGCGCGCCGAGAGCTCAAAGGCAAGGGCACAGCCGATGGCAACCCCCTCGCCATGCAACAGGCGATCCGAATAGCCCGTTGCGGCCTCAAGCGCGTGGCAAAACGTATGCCCAAGGTTCAACAGGGCGCGATCCCCCTGTTCGGTCTCGTCGCGCGTGACGATAGCGGCCTTCATTTCGACCGAGCGTTTGACGGCGTAAATGCGCGCCGCCATGTCGCCCGCGGCAGCACGTGAAGCATTGCCTTCAAGCCATTGAAAAAATGTACTATCCCCCAACATGCCATATTTGACGACCTCACCGTAGCCGGCCAGGAAATCGCGCGTGGTGAGGGTGCCAAGAACCTCTGTGTCGGCCAGTACAAGGCTAGGCTGATGAAAGGCCCCGATCAGGTTTTTGCCCTGCGGTGTGTTGATGCCGGTCTTGCCGCCGACCGAGCTGTCGACCTGGGCCAAAAGGCTTGTGGGGACCTGGACAAAGCGCACGCCGCGCCGCAGGATTGCCGATGCAAACCCCACCAGATCGCCGATCACGCCACCACCAAAGGCCAGAACCACATCGTTGCGCTCGACCTTTTGATCGAGCAGCCACTCAACGGTTTGTTCGAGATAACGCCACGATTTCGTGCCCTCGCCTGGCGGCAGGCAAAGGGCATCCAAGGTAATATTGTTTTTTTCCAAACCCTTGCGCAGCGTTTCAAGATGAAGTCCCGCGACGGTCTCATCACTGACGACCACAACGCGCGGGCGTCGCAACAGCGGTGAAATATGCGCACCGGCCTGATCCAAAAGCCCCGGCCCGATATGGATATCATAGGCGCGCCCCTCAAGGCCCACATGTACGATCTCACTCATTCGACTCTCTCCAAAACGTCCTTGCGCCCGGCCAGGGCCTGTTGCACCTGCTCAGCCATGGCATCAATCGAATATTCGCTGCGTGCCTTCACATTCAGATCGGCCAAGGCATAGGTTGGCACGCGCGCATCATAAAGCGCCTTCAATGTCTGGTAAGGATTAGCTGTGCGCAGCAAGGGCCTGGTATTCTTACCTTTCACCCGCGACCACAGCAAATCCATATCGGCATTGAGCCAGACCGAAACCCCTTTTTCAGAGATCAGCGTACGGTTGCGCTCGGCCATAAAGGCGCCGCCGCCGGTGGACAGAATCCCACGGTGACTGTCCAACAGGCGGTCGATCACCTCGGTCTCGCGATTGCGAAAGAAAGCCTCGCCATCGCGTTGAAATATCTCGGCAATTGTCATGTTGGCGGCTTTTTCGATCTCGGCGTCCGAATCGAGAAACGGCACGCCAAGGCGCGCTGCAAGGGCCTTGCCCACAGCGGTCTTGCCGGCCCCCATCATCCCCACAAGGACAACGGTTTTCTTCAAATTCCAATGCCTGCTCGCCGACACCTTTCGGCGCTCCTCTGCCAAATATACGAGTTTTTCACTGAATGACGTGATCTTAGGCAAAAGGCCAGTTATAAGTTGGGAAAAAGAAGACCCCAAGTAGGCAGAGGCACCAATGGTAAGACTGATCAAGTGGCTGTTTTATTTGGCCATTCTGGGTTTTATCGCCCTGGTGGTCTATTCCTATATCGGCCCGTTTTTCGGCGCGGATTTCTCTCCGCCGCAAAATGAGATTCGACAGGAAATCATTCTTGAGACGAATTAGCCTGACACTGGCGCTCGGGATCTGGGGCGTGGCCGGCGCGGCCCAGCAACCGCTTTCGGCGATCGACTGGCTTGACGAGGCCAGCACCGCAGCGATCAGCACGCCACAGCAGACGCCGCTTGACGACCCGCCCGTCGCCGGGTCGGTCACGACGCCGAAGGTGAATGTCATGGCGCTTGGAACCGCGCACCCGGATGCGGTGGGGCTTTTGCCAAGCCGGGCGACCGGCCTGCCGCGCACACTCTGGCAAGGCAGTTCCACCAGCGATCTCTTGCGGTTGCTGTCGCGCCTCTCATCCGAGCCTTTGCCCGCGATTCAGGCGCTTTATTACACGCTTTTGCTGGCCGAAGCGGATGCGCCCGACGATACCAGCGCCGGGGCGCGCTTTTTGTTGGCCCGGCTTGCCGCCCTGCGCCGCGTGGGTGCCGTCGACCCTGCCCTTGCCCTTGTCGAGCGGGCCGGGCCAATTTCGGAAACCTTTTTTGATCAATGGCTTGATCTTGCCCTTCTTGCCGGGCAAGAGGATGCGCCCTGCACCGAACTGGTGCGACAGCCGCGCCTGAGCAAACGGTTTGACGCACGCATCTTTTGCACGGCGCGCAATGGCGACTGGCAGACAGCGGCGCTTGTCTATCACAGCGCCGCCAGCCTTGGGGCGCTCAGCGCGATCAACACCCAGCTTCTGGCGCAGTTTCTTGATCCCGAGATGATCGACGAGACCGCCCCGCTTGATCCCCCCAAGACGCTGAGCCCGCTTCAGTTTCGCCTGTTCGAGGCCGTAGGTACGCCGTTGCCCACGCGCAGCCTGCCGCTTGCCTTTGCCATGGCAGATCTGCGCGGCACCTCCGGCTGGAAGGCCGAGGTCGAGGCGGCCGAACGTCTTGCCCGCACGGGCGCCCTGCCCGCCGCGCGCCTGCTTGGGCTTTATACCGAGCGTAAGCCGGCGGCCTCGGGCGGTGTCTGGGATAGGGTCAATGCAATACAGCGGCTGGACTCCGCGTTGGATCTGGGCCGGGGCGATGCGGTGGCGGCGGCGCTGCCGCGGGCGTGGTCTGCCGCCCAATCCCAGCATCTTGAGGTGACCTTTGCCGAATTGTTTGCCCCGCGCCTGAACGCGATCGCGCTGCCCGACTCCAGCAAGGCGCTTGCCTTTGAAATCGCGCTGCTGTCGCAGGGTTATGAGACCGCCGCGCGCACCTTCACCCCGAGCACAGCGCGCGACCGCTTTCTGAGCGGTCTCGCAAGCGGCGCGCCGCCCCTGCAAGACGCCGCAAGCACGCTGGAACAGGTGATTGCCGCCGGCTTTGCCCAAACCGAGGCCGCCCCGGCCCATCAGGCCCTGTTGGATCGTGGCCAATTGGGCGAGGCGATCCTGCGGGCCGCTGGCAAGCTTGATCGTGCCTCGGCCAGCGGGCGCGCCGAGATCGGCGACGCGCTTGCCACTCTGCGCGCTGTCGGGTTGGAAGACACCGCCCGTCGTGCGGCGCTTCAACTTCTGCTGCTGAGTGACGACAGATGAGCGGCGACCACGGCTGGATTTCCCTGTTCCTCGAGGCGCAGGCCGCAGAGCTTGGCGCCGCCGACAACACCCTTCTTGCCTATGATCGCGACCTGCGTGATTTTCACGAATGGCTTGAAAATCAAGGTCTTGGCCTAAGCAACGCGACACAGGGCGATGTTGAATCCTATCTTGTGCATTGCGATGAACAGGGCCTTGCCCAAGCCACACGCGCGCGCCGCCTATCCGCCATACGCCAGCTTTACCGCTTTGCCTTTGACGAACGCCTGCGCGCCGACAATCCGGCGATCCGCATCAAGGGCCCCGGCAAGGCACAGCGTCTTCCCAAGACCCTGAGCGAGGAGGAGGTCACGCGCCTGCTTGATGCGGCGCCTGCGCATGGGCGCAGCCCGGCCGATAAGGCCCGCAACACCTGTCTTATGGCGCTGCTTTACGCGACCGGCATGCGGGTAAGCGAGCTTGTCTCGCTGCCCATATCCGCCGCGCGTGGCGATCCGGCCTTGCTTTTGATCAAGGGCAAAGGCGGCAAGGAACGGATGGTCCCGCTCTCGCCGCCCGCCAGGGATGCGCTTGCCACCTGGCTTGCCCTGCGCGATCCGGCCGACGCGCTTGCGCGCAGCAAGGGCCAGTCCGCCTCGCCCTTTCTGTTCGCTTCGGGCGCTGCATCCGGACATTTGACCCGCCATAGGTTTTATATGCTTATCAAAGAGTTGGCGGTCAAAGCTGGCGTGTCACCAGCAAAGGTGACACCGCATACCCTGCGCCATGCCTTTGCCACGCATCTTTTGGCCAACGGCGCCGATCTGCGCGCCATCCAGACATTGCTGGGCCATGCGGATGTGGCCACCACCGAAATCTACACCCATGTTCTTGAGGCGCGGCTTCAATCGCTTGTGCAGGACCATCACCCGCTGGCCACGGCCGCCCGGCGCAAGGCGGCGGGCAGCACGTCTTCGGACGGCCAATAGCCGTCAAGCAGCGCCCGGTCATAGCCTTGGGTCAGGCCCGCCGCCTGCATCGCGCCATAGGCGGCCGGATAATCATACCGCAGGTCATGAAAGGCAATGTTGTTTTTATCCAGCACCGCATAACGCGTTTCCGGCCGTCCATCATTGGCGGGCATGCCGATGGCGCCGGCATTGACCCAAAGAACATCCCCGATCCGGCGCTGAAACGCGATCCCGGAATGGCCCGAGAGAACCACATCAAAGCGGCCTGCAAGCTTTTGAATAATATCAATTTCCTGTTGAAACTCCGGCTCAGGAGACACCGACCAGAGAAATCGGCTTATGTCACTTGCCCCGCCATGCACCACCGCATGGCGTCGCGCGTGGTGCTGAAACACGATCATCTCGGGCAGCCCCT